>CALVVV010000011.1 GCA_944363995.1 uncultured Bacilli bacterium | reverse complement strand
TTGATAAAATGGGAAGTGCTGAGTTAGGTGCTAATATATTTAGAATAACACAAACAGAGGCTTTATTAGAAAAACAAGAAGAACCTAATGAACAAGTAGCTACTAATATTCATTTTAAAGTTGGCAAAGCAGTTAGGGATACTATAAAAAAACTTGGTGGAACAATGCCGGAAGATTTACCTACTCCGGAAAAATCTATAAAAGAAATAGAAAAAGAAGAATTAAAGAAAATTACTAATTAGTTTAAAATGTTAGAAATTAAAATAATTCATTTATATGGTATAATATTAGTCGGTGGTAAAAAATGAATTATGAAAAATATTTAATAAAAAAGGATAAATTGGATTTACTTTGTTCATTAAAAGCATTAGATAAAAAAATTGTTAATAAAGTGATGAAAGAATATGATTTAAAAAATATAGAGGAATTAAAAGAACAAATAATAGATGATTTTGAATTTTGTTTAAGTATGTCTAAAGATGATATGTTTACTAAAATGTATTTTCAAAGATTAATTAACAATGAAAATTCTATGTTTATGTCTGCTTATAAAGATGATATAGAAGGATTATGGGTATTCGTTTATGAAAATAATGGTCATTATTCTTACTATATTCCTTCAGAAATAAAAAAGATAATAAAAAAAGAATTAAATTTAGATTAGAGGTGTATAATTATGACTAAAGTATTAACTTTTAAAGTAGAAATTGAGGGTTTAGAAGATAAGATATGGAGAAAAATTGAAATCACTGATAGAAGAACAGTAGCAGATTTAGCATATACTATTCTTGCAACATTTGATTCACTGGCATATCATTTATACAATATAAAGTATAAAGACAATATATATGATAGTTGGGTTAGTGTAGAAGATAACCCCAATTACGAAGAATTAACAAATGCTGTCATAACTAAATTAAGTAGTATTAACTTAAAAGAAAATGATACGATGGAGATGGAATACGACTATGGTTCAACCACTACTTTTAAAATTACTTATTTAGGTTTTTCAGAGTTTAAAAAAGGTAATGGAATGCATTATCCATATATTATTGATGGAGCTGGTTCCGGAATGATTGATGATATCACTAGTGATGAATTAAAGGATGTAGTAGACAATATTGATAAAATTGGAGAATCAAATTACAGTGTTTTATGTATAGATGGTAGACATACCAAAACTTATGATTATAGAAAATTTGATTTAAAAAAGAATAACTTACATGTAAGAAGAAACTTTTATAAAATTAAATATGGATATGAAGTTGGTGAATAAGTTTGAAATTATTAATATGGGGAGTATCAAATGTTGGTAAAACTACAATAGGACGAGAATTATCAAAAAGATTAAATTGCAAATTTTATGATATAGATGATGAAATAATTAAAATATATGGAAGTATAGACAATTTTCAAGAAATATATCCAAATTGCTATGATAGATTTGATGAAAAAGAAGAGATAATGTGGGATATTATTAACAAAGAAAAAGAAGATTTTATAATGGTTGTATCATCTATATTTTCCATTTCTGTTGTTGCAAATTTATTGTCTACTAATAATACATCAATTGAAATAATAGATACACCAGAAGCTATTTATGATAGGTTAATTTTCGATGGAGATGATGCTTTAGAATATAAAGAAAAGCATAAAGAATACTATATGAGTGAAATAAAATGGGATCAAACTGCTAGTTATGATTTGTTTGCTAATATACCTAAAGTTAATATTAATAATCATAATATAAAAGATTCAGTAGATATAGTTTATAAATATTTAAATGGTAATAATTATTTGAAGTAAGGATGTTGAATTTATGGTATATAATTATAAGATAAAAGTTAAACTTAAAGGATTTGAAAAACAAATAAAAAGGACATTTGTTATAAATGATAATGTTAAAATTAATGATTTTTGCAAGGCTATTATAACAAGTATGAATGGTTATTTAGAACATTTATATACACTAAAATATAAAGATAAGTATTATATTTGTGACTATATGGATAAGAACGATTATAATGAAATAAAAATGAATAGTCTTAGAATCAACAAACTTTTGCTAGAAGAAAAAGATACGTTAGAACTAATTTATGATTTTGGAGATAATTGGATATTTAAAATATCTGTTGCTAAAGTTATGTCAGGGCATAATGATAAAAATATAGAACTTATTGATGGCATTGGAAAAGGTATAGAAGAAGATTGCGGTGGAACTTGGGGATTGATAGATTTAATAAATGATAAAAATAATAGTTGGAATTATGACTATGATGATTTTGATATAAATCAGATAAATAATGAATTGGATAAAAAATATAATATGAGAAAGTAGGAAAAGAAGGTGGATTTATTATTAGAAAAAATGCTTGAAAATAAATCTTCAAGTGAGATATCTACTATGTTAATTAATTTAAATAAATTTCATTTGAATAGTAAAAAACATATAAAGAAATATAATAAGTTAAGAAAATTACATAGTGAAATCATCGATAGTATGGAAAATTATATTATAGAAGGAAAATATAATATCAACGAGCATTATAATTCTATTTATAATGATATTGATAAAGAAATACCAGAATTAGATTTTGATTTAGACTTAAATGATGTTGACGATAGAACAATACTTAACGATTTATTTATATATAAGAATCATTCTAAACTAATGTCGATAACAGAAATATATTTACAAAAGAATAAATTTAGAAATGAAGAAAAATTAAAAATGCTAAATAGTATGAAAAATTCATATGTGGGTTTATTTAAAGTTGTTGCTACTGATAGAAATGAAGGTTATATAACTTATGAAGATGTGTTTACTAAAAAGAGATTTAAAGTTATTGATATCGCAATGAGCAGTACTTTAAAAGTTGATAAAAAAAGAATGATATATGTTTATAATAGAATAATAACATTTGATGATATATCATTTGGAACAGGTATTCACTGTATGATGACGTCCGAACATAAATTACTAAAAAGATTTATAAAAAATCACAAATATAAGAATTGTAGTGATTTTTCTAGATGTATTTTATTATATGATTTATCTAAGAAAGAAAATAATTTAACAGTTGGGTACAATAATCAATATGGATATAGAAGATAAGAAAAATATTTGAATAATAGTAAAAAAATAATAGTTACACAATGACCATCGCGAGGTGGCGAAGGTGCCGAAGTAATATATGCACTAAGAAATAAAGATACATTGTCTAATTTAGTATTACAAGAATTGGCTAAAGAAGGCCAAAAAATTAGAAAAGCATATCAAAGAAGATTACCAAGTGATACATCAAAAGATTATTATTTTATGCAAAGAAATACTGGTATAACAGAACCAATAACAGTTGAATATGGATTTTTGGACACTGAAGTGGATGCAAACAAATTAAAAAATAATTATATAGATTATGCAGAAGCTGTAGTAAGAGCGGTGTTAAATTATATAGGATATATAGATGAAACAGATAATACTTATATAGTAAAAAAAGGAGATAGTTTATATAGTATAGCTAAAAAATATAATATTAGTGTAGAAGAATTAAAAGCAGCAAATAAATTAACTAGCAATTTGTTAACAATAGGTCAAGTTTTAGTAATACCTGAAATAGTAAAGGAACCAGAAGATTATACTGTTTATACAGTAAAAAAAGGAGATACATTTTTTATGGGGAATAATGAGTAATTATTATATGAATTATATATAAAATACTGTGAAAGTTGAGAAAAACTCAACTTTTTTTGGTATAATTTAATTATCAAGGACTTTTTGAAAGGAGTACGTTTTTCATGAAAGTAAAATTAACTGAAGTAATTGATGCCCTAGACTTTACAAATGATGAAATAGAATATTATTATAATCCAGATACTGAAGAAATATTTATGTCTAATATTGGAGAGATTGAAAACTTAAATGAAGATGAATTAGATGAACTATTTGAAAAATCTATTATGCTACCTACTAGATATGATATTAACGAATATGAAATGATGGAAGATTTTGCAGAAACTATTGAAGATACAAGATTACAAAACCAATTATATATTTCTCTAAATGGTAGAGGTGTCTTTAGAAGGTTTAAAGATACTTGTATTAATTTTGATATTATTGATGATTGGTACAATTATAGAGATCAAAAGTATAAAGAACTTGCTATAAATTGGTGCAAAGATAATAATATTGAATTTGAATAGGAGATGAATTATGAAGAAGTTTTTAAGAAATTATGATTTTGAAAATTATTTTGATTCACATGTTTTATCTCGTGGAAAAAGTTATTATAAAGAAAATAGAATATTAGATATTTGGTATCAAGATGATTTAGTAACCGCTTATATTGATGGATCGGAAATATACAGAATAGAATTAAGAGTAAATGATAAAGAATTAAATAATTTTTATTGTTCATGTCCATATTCAGAAGATGGTGAATATATGTGTAAACATATTGCTGCTGTTCTTTATTATCTAGAAGAAAATGACATTTCGGAATTAGAAGTTCCAAACAAGAAACAAGTAAAACAAGAAAAAAATAAGTCTGAACTTTCTAAAATATATGATGAAATGCATTATAAACTAAGAAAAATAAGTGATAGAAATGGATTTGTTAATTATTATAATGGAAGATACTTTGTAGACTTAATTTCTAATGTATCTGATTACATAGATAATTTTATAGATAATGAAGAATATAACAATGCTTTTGAACTAATCAAATACACATATAGATTTATAAAAGATACATTTATGGATGGTTCTAATGGTGAATTTCAAGATTCATTATATTTAATTAATGAAAGTGCTAGTAAACTTTTATATAATTACAAATATTTTGATATCTTCTTAGATTATACTAGAGATATAGCATCAAATAATGTATTAGATGATTTTTCTGATTCTCCACTACATGCATTTATTCTTTATGTCCATGATAAAGATTCTGCTATTAAAGTTGTTAAAATATTAGATGAAATCGAATTAAGTACTTATGGAATATTTATTAGTCAAACATTAGATAAAATTTCATTAACCTATGATTTTATTGATAAAAATGATGCTATAAAAATGTGTTATGAAAATATAGACTATTATGGAGTAAAGGAATTGTTAATTAAGTATCTAAAAAGTAATAATGAAATTGATGAAGTAATAAGAATTTTAAAAGAAGATGTTAGAAATCATGTAAGAAAAGAGATGGCTTATGATAAGTTGCTAGATATTTATGATAAATATAATAGACTAGAAGAAAAGAAGAAAATATTACCTGAGGTTATTATAGAAACATCTAGTTTTACAAGATATAAAGAACTAAAAGATATATGCAGTGAACCAGAATGGGAAATTTTAAAAGAAAAAATAATATCTAAAATAAAACCAAATAATGTTTATCTGCTAGAAGAAATTTATGCTGAAGAAAATGAAATTGATAAATTATTTGAACTATTAAAGAAAAATCATAATATATTTGACTTAGCAAGATATCAAGATATATTAAAGGATAAATATAGTGAGGAACTATTAAATTTCTACAGAAACCAAATAATTGAATCGTCAAAAAGAGTATCAGACAGAAACTCATATTATGGATTATGTCGTTATATTAGAATAATGAAAGATCTTGATAATTCTGATGATTTTATCTTTGATATGTTAAAAGAAATGTATCCTAACTATAGAAGCAAAAGAGCATTTAAAGAAGAAATAATGAATGTTTTAAGTGATAAAAATAAACAAAGATTTTATGAATTAATAAATAGTTAGAAAAATGGTGATATGATGAAAAATAATATGATAATATATGTATCAAAAGATGGTAATGTAAAAGTTGATGTTAATATTCAAAATGAAGATATATGGATGAGCCAAGATTTAATGGCTAATCTTTATGATACAACTAAAAATAATATTTCAATGCACTTAAAAAATATATTTGATGAAGGTGAATTAGAGAAAAATTCAGTTGTTAAGAAATTCTTAACAACTGCCAGTGATGGTAAGAAATATAATGTGTTGCATTATAATTTAGATGCTATTATTGCTGTTGGATATAGAATTAATTCAAAAAAAGCAACTGAATTTAGAATATGGGCAACTAAAGTTTTAAAAGAATATATGGTTAAAGGATTTGCTTTAAATGATGAAAGATTAAAGAATAATGGTGAAAGTCCATATTTTGAAGAATTACTTGCTAGAATCCGTGATATTAGATCATCAGAGAAAATATTTTGGAGAAAAGTACTAGATATTTATGCAACTTCAATTGATTATGATCCAAAAGATAAATTATCAATAGAATTTTTCAAAACTGTACAGAATAAAATGCACTATGCTACACATGGGCATACTGCTGCTGAAGTTATATTTACTAGAGTTGATTCTAAAAAAGAATATTTAGGTCTTACTAATTTTAAGGGTAATTATCCAACAAAGAGTGAAGCTGAAATTGCTAAAAACTATTTAACTGACGAGGAACTTAATAAATTAAATAGAATGGTATCAGCATACTTAGATGTAGCAGAAATCAATGCTTTAGATAGACACCCAATGACTATGCAAGATTGGGTTAACGAATTAGATTCATTTCTAAAGATGACAAGAAAAGATATATTAAATGGTTTAGGAACCATATCACACAAAGAAGCATTAGAAAAAGCACATAAAGAATATGATAAATATATGCAAAAACATCTAACTACTGCTGAGCAAGATTATTTAGAAATGTTAAATAAAGAAATTGAAGAAATTGATAAATAATAGGTTGGTGATAGAATGGCGAAAAATTTAGAAACAAGTTTATGCAAAATTAATTATTCAGAAAGCTTAGAAGATTTAGCACAAGCTACAATATCATTGTTAGATAAAAAAATTATAGAATACAATACATTTTTTGACATATCTATTCAAGAACAAATAATTGTTAACTATTTTGATACTGTGGAAGAATTTAGAGAATTTATATATAAAATTAGAGGTGAAAGAGATTCATTACCCGAATATGCTAGGGGAACTTATGATAATGGAATGGTTAATGCATGTGTAAATCCTAAGTTTCAATTAAAAAGATTATATACTGCCAGTCATGAGTTGTTTCATATTTTGTATATGAAATACATACTAAATAATGATTATTTAAAAAGAATAGTTTGGTATGATGAAGGTATGGCACAATTTATGTCTGGAGAAAAAGATTCATTAAATGATAATAGCATTTTTAAAGATTTTTATATGAAAGTAAAAGAAGAAACAAAAGTAACACCTCAGATGGATACTTTAGAACACGGAAATTCTTTTGTTAATGAAGACTATAATGGTTATGACTTAAGTTATTTAGCTATAAAATATTTGTCAGATATTTTAAGTGCTGAACAATTTAAAGATTTAATGTCTGATTTTAAAAAAATTAGTCAACTTGGTGATGATATAATACAGAAAATGTTTAGTTATTATGATGAAAAGTTAGAAAACAAAATTGTAAAAAAATGAATTAAAATTTAATCATCCTATAAAATTTAACAAAAATTAGATAATAGGATGATTTTTTAATGCTTTAATATCTTATAATATAAAGATTAATTTAATAGTTATTCTTTGTATAAACCTATGAAGTAGTATGGATTTCGTAAGTACGAAATAAGAATGGCACATATAGAATTCCTTATTTTATAAGGGATTGATGAGTATCATTGTGCCATCTTCTTATCCTGCTGTTTCATAATTTATTAAATTATGAAACTTTTTAGGATAATAGATAAAACTTTCCACAATAAATGACTTGACTCTTATATTTTAAAAGAGGTATCATCCAGAAATGAGGAGATGATGTTTATGAATAAGGAGGATTATGAGATTAAGTAATATACCTGAGTATGCAAATTTCATACCAAGTAATATTACAAAAATTAAAACCATAGAATTAATTGGAGGTATCAAACTCTATGGTTAAATACAATGTTGATTTAAAATTTAAAGAAAATGGTAAATCTTTAAATGAAATAATTACTGAAGTATTAAAAATTGAACTACAAAAAAAATTAGACATAACTTGCAATTATTTAAATAGAGAGCTACCATGTAATCATACTCATTATTCCCAAGTAGAAGGGAGTAGTAATTAATGGTAGGGAATAGTAGTTTTAAAGTAGGAATTTATATAAGATTATCAAGAGATGATGGGAATATAGAATCAGATAGTATTGTTAGTCAAAGAAGTTTACTGAATCAATATATAAAAGAGAATAATTACAATCTAGCGGATGAATATGTGGATGATGGATTTACTGGAACTAATTTTGAAAGGCCTTCATTTAAGAGAATGATTAATGATATTGAATCTGGAAAAATTAATATGATTATTACTAAAGATATGTCTAGATTAGGTAGAGATTATATAGGTACAGGAGAACTAATAGAAAAGTATTTTCCAAATAAAAATGTTAGATATATTGCTATTAATGATGGTGTAGATACATTTATAGATAATACTAATAATGATATTGCACCATTTAAAGCCATAATGAATGATATGTATGCTAAAGATGTTTCTAAAAAGATTAAAAGCAGTCTTCATTCTAGGATGAAAGAAGGGTTATATGTGTCAGGAAGATGTCCTTTTGGCTATATGAAAGATCCAACTAACAAAAATCATTTAGTAATTAACGGAGAACAAGCAGAAATTGTTAAATTAATATTTGATTTAGCACTAAAATGTAATACATATCATTTTATAGCACAAGAACTTACTAAAAGAAAAATTAAAACACCAGCATCTTATTACAATTATGTTTGGAATACAAAATGTAGTACAGAGTGTATAAGTCAAGAATATGGTGTATGGGTTGATACAACTATTAAAGCAATACTTACTAATCAAATATATGTAGGTGATACAGTTCAAGGTAAGACTAAAAAGATTAATTATAAGCTTAAAAAGACAGTTAAGAATAATCCTGATGATTATATTATAGTAGAAAATACTCACGAAGCAATCATTGATAGATATACATTTAACTATGTACAAACTCTGCTACCAAAAAATGTTAAGAGGCCAGAAAAGAAAAGGTTTTACTTACTAGATGGACTTTTATATTGTGGAGATTGTAAACATAGAATAACAATTAGATACCAAAATAAAACAGGAAGAAGTTATACTACTTGTGATTATTATAGAACATATTCAAAATATCATGTATGTACCACTCATACAAATAATTATGAAGTATTAGAAAGTGTTATTCTAGATAATATAAGGGAAGTATGTAAGAAATATTTAGATAAAAATAAAATTAAAGAATCTATTAAAGATTTAGAATTTGGAGATAACACCTTAAAGATAAAAAAACAAATTGAAAGTTTAGAAATAACAAATAATAAATTAACTGAAAACCTAGATAAAACGTATATGGATAGATTAAAAGGTATTATTGATGAAGAACAATACTTAAGAGTAAGTGAAAATCTAAAACAAGAAATAGATAATAATAAAAAGAATATTAATAATCTTAAAAATGAAAGTATAGAAGTAAATAAAATAGATAATAAACAAATAGAAAAATATATAAATGAATTTTTATCGATAGATAATCCAACTAGAGAGTTGATAATTAATTTAGTAGAAAAGATTTATATCTATCAAGATAAGACGATAGATATTATATTTACATTTAAAAATGTTACATAAAAATTGTATCAGGAGATAGTTTATATAGTATAGCTAAAAAATATAATATTAGTGTAGAAGAATTAAAAGCAGCAAATAAATTAACTAGCAATTTGTTAACAATAGGTCAAGTTTTAGTAATACCTGAAATAGTAAAGGAACCAGAAGATTATACTGTTTATACAGTAAAAAAAGGAGATACATTATATGGTATAGCAAATAAATATAATATTACTGTGGATAAAATAATTGAATATAATAATTTACCATCTACTAGTATAACAGTAGGACAACAAATTTTAATACCAAATATTTATACTGAAAATAGCCAATATGATACTTATATAATAGAAAAAGGAGATAGTTTATACAAGATAGCTAATGAGTTTAATACAACAGTAGATGAATTAATGAAAATAAATAATCTAAGTAGTAATTTACTGTCTATAGGTCAAAAAATATTAATACCTAAAAAAAATTCAAGTGATGAATTTGAATATGTTGTAAAAGCAGGAGATAGTTTATATAGTATAGCTAATAGATATAACACAACAGTAGATGAAATAAAAAAGATAAATAATTTATCAAGCAATTTGTTATCTATTGGTCAAATACTTAAATTACCTATACAAGAAAGTAATACTTATATTGTAAAAAGTGGTGATAATTTATATAGTATAGCAAACAAATATAATACAACGGTAGATGAAATAAAGAAAAAAAATAATTTAAATAGTAATTTATTAACAATAGGTCAAGTTTTAATAATTTAAAAACATCTAATTTAGAAGAAACTTCTTTTAGATGTTTTTTGTCAGTGAATTTGTTTACAAACACCTGAATCTGGATTATAGAAACAATGACTTTTATATCTACCAGAAAGTTCTTGGTCATACCATATGTTTTTGCATTCATCATTTCCACTAGGAGAATAAAACCATAATGCATTTGTAGCAGGATAATAGTATTCACCTCTAAGAATTCTATCTGCTAAATTTAATTCAGCTGTTGTGGGATTACCAAAGAAAAGTGGACTATCAATACCAGAAAATTGATTTGGCTGATATAGGGCATCAGTAATAGTGTTAATATTTTTAAAGGTTAAACAATCAGCTAAAACTCTATTTACCAAGACATTACCAACCATAAGCATTCCTAAGTTTCCTTCACCAACTGCTTCAGCCCGCATGATTCTAGCTAACAATTCTCTTTCTTTAGTATTATATTTTATAATCATAAACTTTCACCTACATAATTATATGTTTAATAAAAAATAAATTTATAAAAATATTGTAATAAACTGAATTATGTGCTATAATTTATATGAATTAGGGGTGTAATTTAGCGGTAAAATTTTGGTCTCCAAAACCAACTTCGGGAGTTCGATTCTCTCCACCCCTGCCAAATATAAAAAAAAGCCCAATTATTAATTTGGACTTTTTATATAAATTAAATAATTAATAATACTTTTTAATATATAATATTTTAATTAAGTGAAAGTATTAAAACCTAAAAAGTGAGGTACGAAAATGATTTTAGACAATTGCGTTGATGTATGCAAAGATATAGAACTTCTAAATATTTTGAGTATTTTTAAAACTTTAATTTCTTTAGTAACTATTATTGTCCCAGTTATTTTAGTGATTTTTGTTATTATTGATATAATAAAAACAGTTTCTTCAGGAGAAGTTGATACAAAAAAGTTATGGAATTCTATTAGTAAAAGAATTATCGCTGCAGTAATTGTATTTTTAATTTTTCCTATTTTGAATACTATTTTACGAATATTACCATTTTCTAACTTATACTATATAGAGTGTTATAATTGTGCAGATAAAGACAATATCTTACAGATTACAAAAACAAATGCGGAAACTGAATTAAATAAATTAGCTAGCTTAATTTATAAATTAGATAATGATTTAACAGAAGAAAATTATAATAATGCAATTTTGCTTTTTGAGCAAGCGAGACAAGCAATAAAAAAAGTCACTGACAAGAATTTTAAAAAAACATATCAAAGTGAATTGGACCGATATAAAGATAAATTAGAGGAAATAAGAAAACTATTAAATGGTAATGCTACTAATTCTAGCGAAAATCATAATAATTCAGAAAATCAAAAAAATATAAATTTATTTATTGGTGATTCTAGGATGATAACTTTATGCAATTATAATTCTTTGTGTCACGTTTCTAATGATGGCTCAACTTGTTATAGTGATAAGTGTCTTGCTAAGGTTGGGGCTGGAATATCTTGGTATAAAAATACTGCACTAGGTAAAATAAATAATATTATAGATGCTGATAAAAAATATAATATAATAATTAATTTGGGTGTTAATGATATTAATAAAGATGGAACTAGAGTTGCTAGGTCATACTTTTATAATATTTCATCATATGCTAAAAATCAGTGGAAAAATCATAATATAATTATAGTTTCTGTCAATCCAGTGATTGATGGTAAAAGCAATGCTTATAATTCCGGGATAATAAGTTTCAATAAAACTATAAAAGAATCAATTGAAAATTCTAATTTACCAAATATAAAATACTGTGACACTTATAATAATTTAGAAATAAGTCCGACTGCTGATGGTCTTCATTATGACAACATAACTTCTAATAATATTTATAATTACATACTGAATAAATGTTTATAAAAACAACAAAAATTTTTGTTGTTTTTATATTATTGTTTGTAAAAAATATATCCTATAATGTCTAATATGGCATATACAATTATAAATAATCCAACCATTGAATATACTAAATTGGTTAAAGCTACATAAAGTCCACATACAATAAGTAAGATAGAAATAATTAATCTAGCAATGAAAGAAATTTTATTTTTTTTATCATTTAAGCATTCGATTAATCGTATAATACCACTATAAATAATCCATCCACCTAATATTAACCTAATAGTTGTTTCAATTAATGATGAAAATAAAATTATAAATAATCCTATAATTATTAATAAAATACCACTAATTAATTTTCCTTTTTGATCAATATTTAAATTTTTTAAAATTTTTTGATAATTAAAAATATTTATAATACCAATTAAAATAAATCCGCCACCAACAATAAAAGAAATAAATTTTAAAATATCTCCAGGATTAGTAAACAGGATAATTCCAAAAAGTAAAAATAGTATTGAGCTAAATAATGAGTTCTCATTTGTATAATTGATTACTGTAATTTTTTTCATAAATTCACCATTCTAATTATATAATAAAAACATAAAATATACAACTAATAAATTGACAAAATATTGGATAACATATAAAATAAAAATAGTAAAAAAATTTCTTAAATGATGTTAATGGTGATAAATGATTTTTTTATGAGATATAAATAAAATAATAATTTAATTTCACATATTGCAAGAACAATTTATTTAAATTATAAGAAAGTGTAATTATTCAAAAGTCATAAAGAAGGAAATTTACTTAATACAAAATTAAGAAAAATTAAATTTATTTATTATAAAATTGCCGTGCGAGGAGGAAAAATTATGAAAAGAAATTTTATAAAATTTTTATTATGTATTATATCTGTTTGTTTGTTATATTATTTTATGTTACCACCTATTAATATAAGTGATCCTAATTTTTATTTGTTTTTACTGTTAACTTTTACAATTTGCTTGATAATATGTTTAATTTTGTCTGATACTTCTAATTTTTATACTATCATTAATAATAGAAAAGTAAAAAAAAGTTTTACAGTTTATGTTATTATATGTTGTATTTTTGTTTTGATGGGTATAATTATAATAGTTAATTTTATAAATTCACCACTTTTTAATGCTAAAAGCTATTATCAACGTATTAAAGTGACTAATAGTGATTTTATTAATGATGTCGCTCCAGTTGATTTTGACAAATTACCATTATTGGATAAAGATTCATCAATTAAATTAGGCGACAAAGTGATGGGACAAATGACAGATTTAGTTTCACAATTCGAAGTATCTAACCAGTATACTCAAATAAATTATAATGATAAAATAATTAGAGTTACTCCTTTGGAATATGCTAGCATAATAAAATATTTTACTAATCGTAGTGATGGAGTGGTTGGATATATCACAGTTGACTCTGTTACTGGTGAATCAAATTTAATAAGGTTAGAAAAAGGTATGAAATATATGCCATCGAGTTTATTTTTTGAAAATTTATATCGAAAATTACGTTTTAGTTATCCTTTTACCATTTTTGGTGAAGTTAATTTCGAGATAGATAATGATGGTAATCCTTATTGGATAGTTGAAACTCTAAAATATAGTGGAGTTGGCCTAAAAAAAGAAGTTACTGGTGTTATTATATTTAATCCAATTGATGGAACATCAAAAAAATATAAAGTCGAAGAAGTTCCTACTTGGGTTGATCATGTTTATTCAGCAGAACTAATTATTGAACAACTTGATAATTGGGGAACATATAAAAATGGTTTCTTTAATTCAATATTTGGTCAAAAAGAAGTTGTTAAAACTACTACAGGTTATAATTATTTAGCAATGAATGATGATATTTATTTGTATACAGGTATTACTTCAGTTTCTAGTGATGGTTCTAATATAGGTTTTGTTTTAGTAAATATGCGGACTAAAGAAACTAAATTTTATGATGTGGCTGGTGCAGAAGAAATTTCTGCGATGGCATCAAGTGAAGGTCAAGTGCAACAAATGAAATACATATCGACATTTCCATTGTTAATTAATTTAAATAATAAGCCAACTTATTTAATGAGCCTTAAGGATAATGCGGGATTAGTAAAAATGTATGCTTTTGTTGATTACACAGATTATCAAAAGGTTGTAGTAACTGATTCAAATGAAGGAATAATTAAAGCAGCACAAAATTATTTGGGTGGTAGTATAATAGGCGAAGAAAAAAACAAAGAAATTGTTATAAATTCGATTAAAACTGCTGTTCTCGATGGAACAACATATTATTATTTAAAATCAGGAAAAGATGTATATCGTGCTTCAATAATGATAAATCAAACAGTTTTACCATTTTTAAATATAAATGATAAAATAAAAATAGTATACAAAGAAACGGATATTAAAGAAATAATTAGCTTAGAATATTTAAATTAAAAAATCATAATTATGCAAATTATCTTGTAAAAAACTTACTTTTATGATATGATTAGTTTGGTGGTTGAAGATGGGGAAAAAAATAGATGCTGCTAAATTAATTGCTGATAAATTAAGAGGGAAAACTTATCTTACTTATATAGAAATAGCTAATATTACTGGTTATCATCCTAAATATATTTTAAAATTAAAAAAAGAAATATTAGAAGGAAATATTAAATTAAATCATGGTAATAAAAATAGAGAGCCAATTAATAAAATTAGCCAAAAAGAAAAGGATTATATTATTAATCTTTACAAAAGAAGTAATGCAAGCATAAGAAAATTTTGTAAATTTTATGGTCGTCGAAGTTATTCTTGTATATATAACATTCTTAAAGAAGCAGAATTATTAGAAAAAGATTAGTTATTTATCAATATTATTAAATTAAGAAACAGATATTAAAAATTGCTGAAAAAGTAATCAAATTTAAAACTGATATTTAGTTCGTTTTATCTAAATATCAGTTTTTATTATGATTTTTCAAAATAAATATTTGGTTATTTACTAATTTTTTTGTTAAATTCTCTAAATTCTTTATTGTTATGTAATCTACAAAATGTTCAATTTGCTCGATTTGCTTGAGACGGTAACTTGATTTATTTAATATTTTAAAAAAATTCTTCAAAACATTATGACGCCACATTAAATATTTCCCTAAATTTAAACCATCATCCGTTAAACTTATTTTCCCGTATTTTTTAAAATTAATCAAATTATATTTTTTTAATCTGTTAGCCATTTTTGAGACGGATGGTGGTTTGACATTTAATCGTTCAGCTAAATTTTTAACAGTTATATATTTCTTTTTTTGGCGATATATCATTTCAATATAATCTTCCATAGCTTCTGTAATATTATTGTTTTCTTTTAATTTATATCCTTTTAATGTATAATAATTACTTTTCAAAAGCCCAGACCCCTCTTTCAAATTTACATATAATAAATTAGTTAGATAAAGGAAACTTTCTAACTAATTTTATGAAAGGATAATGGATTTATGTTTTTAAGTGATTTAAAAGTTGGTGATAAAGCAATTATTAAGAAAATGGTTACCAACGAAAATATAAAAAGAAGATTATTAGATTTAGGTTTGATAGAGGGAACAAAGATTGAATGTGTTCTGAAAAGTTTTTGTAATGATCCACTAGCTTATATAATAAGAGGTGCGGTTATAGCAATTAGAAAGAGTGATAGTAGTAATATTGAGGTTGAATTAATATGAAAAAAATTGCATTAGTTGGTAATCCAAATGTTGGTAAAAGTACTGTTTTTAATGCTTTAACAGGTCTTCATCAGCATACTGGTAATTGGTCTGGGAAAACAGTCAGTAATGCGACTGGTGAATTTATTTATAATGATAATAAATATGTTATATATGATTTACCAGGTACTTATTCTTTAATTGCAAATTCACAGGAAGAAGAGGTTGCGCGTGATTTTATTTGTTTTGGCGAATATGATTTAATTATTGTTGTTTGTGATGCAACTTGTCTTGAAAGAAATCTTAATTTAGTTTTGCAAGTATTAGAAATAACAGATAAAGTATTAGTTTGTGTAAATTTGTTAGATGAAGCTCAAAAGAAAAAAATAAAAATAGATTTAGATAATTTATCTAAAATATTAAAAATTCCTGTTGTAGGTACTAGTGCAAGAAATAAAAAAGGTTTAAATAATTTATTAAAATTGCTTGAGTATCAAGAATTTAGTAGTTTTAATTTTAAATATAATGATGATTTAGAAAGTGCAATTTCTAAATTAATACCTATCTTAGAAAATAAGGTAAAAACGCTTAATCCAAGATGGGTGGCTTTGAATTTGATAAATTATAATGCAAAAATATATTATAAAATAACAGAGTATTTGAATTATAATCTATTGGGTGATGAAATAATTAAAAATCAAATTTTAGAAATAAGAAAAAATTTAAATATCAACAATGAAGAAATAACCAATTCGATTATTAAAAAATGTGAAGAAATAGCTAATCAAGTTATAAAATATGAAAATAGTAATTATAATGATATAAATAAAAAAATAGACCGTGTAATAACGAGTAAATTATGGGGAATCCCAATTATGTTAATTATGTTATTTGGCATTTTTTGGTTGACAATAAAAGGCGCCAATTATCCATCAGATTTGTTATTTAATCTATTTTCCTATATAGAAAAATATTTGCTTTATTTTTTAGAGTTTATTAATACTCCTAATTGGTTAATTAGCCTATTAATATCAGGGATCTATAAAGTTCTAACTTGGGTAATTTCTGTTATGTTGCCACCAATGGCTATATTTTTTCCTCTGTTTACATTATTAGAAGATTTGGGTTTTTTACCGCGAATAGCTTTTAACTTTGATGGTCTATTTAAAAAATGTTGTGCTTGCGGTAAACAAGCATTAACAATGTGTATGGGATTTGGTTGTAATGCTGTAGGTGTTACCGGTACAAGAATTATCGATTCTCCAAGGGAACGTTTGATTGCTATTTTAACTAATGTTTTTGTACCTTGTAATGGACGTTTTCCTATGATGATTACAATAATAACAATATTTTTTGTAGGAATAAATTCTCATAATAGTTTTTTAAGTGTTCTTCTTTTAACATTAGTAATTTTATTAGGATTTTTATTAACTTTTTTAATTTCTTTTGTTTTATCAAAGACTATTTTAAAAGGTATTCCTTCTTCTTTTACTTTAGAATTACCATCATATAGAAGACCGCAATTTGGCAAAGTTATTGTAAGATCAATATTTAATAGAACAATTTTTGTATTAGGTAGAGCCATCGCTGTTGCTGTACCAGCTGGAGCTGTTATTTGGATTTTGGCAAATATTACTGTTTCAGGAATATCATTATTAAATTATTTGGCTGATTTCTTAAATCCATTTGGGAAGTTAATTGGTTTGGATGGTGCAATTTTGCTCGCTTTTATATTAGGTTTTCCAGCTAATGAAATTGTTATTCCAATAATGTTAATGATTTATCTTTCAACTGGTGAAGTAATAGAATTTGAAAACTTAGAAAGTTTAAAACAAATATTAATTGATAACGGTTGGACTAATATAACTGCTATTTGTATGTTGATATTTTCTTTATGTCATTTTCCTTGTTCAACAACTTGTTTAACTATAAAAAAAGAAACAGGGAGTATTAAATGGACTTTAATTTCATTTTTACTTCCCACAATTATTGGAATAATTCTTTGTTTAATGATTAAACAAATAGTTATTTTTATTTCATAAATTAAATATTAAAATTTTAAAAAAAAATATTGAAATTTTTGTCAAATTATGGTAAAATTATTAACATAATGCAAACATAAAAGAAGGAGTATATTTATGATAAATTTTATAGTAGTTGATGATGTAAAAGAAATAACAAATAAGGTTGAAAATGTAATAAGTAAAGTAATGATGGGCAATAAATTAGAATATAAAATACACATTTTTAACGATTACAATGATAAATTTACTGATTTAGTTAATAGTCATTTAACTAATAAAATATATTTTTTAGATATTGAAACTCGTTCTGCTTCTGGAATTGATATTGCTAGGCAAATTAGAAAAAATGATTTAGATAGTGTAATAATTTTTATTACTGCTCATGAAGAATTAGGTTCAATTATTATTAGGCAACAACTTATGGTCTTAACTTTTATTTGTAAATTTGATGATTTTGAAGTTAATATAAAAGATGCTATCATAAAATCTTTATCTTATATTGGTAAAAAGAAAGTGATTAAGTTTAATGATAATAATGCACTTTATATTATTCCGATTAGAGACATTTTGTATATAACTCATGATAATGTAGAACGTAAGTGTTTAATAAAAACTTCTGATAGAATTTATAAAGTAGGTAAAACATTAGCTGAATTATATGAAATGGCAGATGGATCTTTAGTTTATAGTCATCGTGCATGCTTGGTAAATGAAAATAGAATTGTTAAAGTTGATAAGAAAAATAAATCAATTTTATTCGATAATGGCGATTGTATTAATCTAGTATCAGATAACTATAAGAAAGAGGTAAGTCAAAAATGCTAGAAGAAATTCTTAGAGAAAATTTTTTGCCATGTTTGATTAATGTAATAACTGTTATTTATATAATTAAAAAACTTCTAAATCAAAAAATTAATTTTAAATTGCCAGTTTTATATATCATGATTTTAGGATTTACAGCTGTAACAATTGCAAACTACAAGCTTGTTGATAATAATATAAGATTTTTATCAAGTACTTTTATCACCATTTTGTTTTCATATGTTATTTTTGATTGTGAATTTAATAAAATAGTATTTGCTTCGATAGTTGAACAAATAATAATTTTTGTTTCTGAATTTATTTCAGCTTTAGTAATTATTTTGTTTAAATTATATAATTTTAATATTTTTGATGTTATGGGAACTTTATCAACTATTTTTTTAATTTGTATTATTGCTATAATACTGATTAATAATAAAAGATGTTATTCATTTTGCTTAAAACTAATGAATATTATGATAGGACTTAAATTTCTTAATAAATGTTTAATAGTTTTATTTCTTTTTCTAACGATTAATATTTTGTTGGCAGCAATTTATATGAGTAACGACTTAAATATATTGTTTATTAACGCCTTTTTTATTGTGACATATAGCTTTATCGTTTACATGTTGATAAATGAAAGAAATCAAAATCTTATAGTTAAAAAAGAAAATCAAGCTTTAATATCTAATTTAAATGAATATGAAAAAATGTTAGATTATCAAAGAATAAGCAATCATGAAAATAAAAATCAATTATTAGTTATCAAAGGTATAATTGATAAAGATAGTTCTGAAGCAAGTAAATATATTGATGAAATTATCAAAGAGAAAAGAGAAGATGATGAGGTTTTATTTACTAAAACTAAAAGAATTCCATCTGGCGGTTTGCAAGGGCTAATTTATCAGAAGATGCTTGTAATGCAAGAAAATAAAATAGAAATTAATTTGAACATTAGCAAAGATATCAGGAAAATTGATTTTTCTAGTATTTCATCTAAAACGAATTATGATATTTGTAGAATTGTTGGGATAATATTAGATAATGCCATTGAAGAAACTGTAAAATTTGATGTTAAAGAAAGAGAAATTTTAATTTCAATGTATATAGATGAAGATTTTGTTATAGAAATTGCCAATAACTTTGTTGATAATATCGATTTGGATAAAATTTTCAATAAAGGATATACTACAAAAAGTGAAGGTCATGGTTATGGTTTATCACTATTAAAAAAGATTGTAAATGAAAACAAAGATATTACTAATGAAACTAAAATTATAAATAATTTATTTGTTCAAACTGTGAAAATAAAAATAACTAAATAACATAATTTCATTTAGTTATTTTTATTATGTCTTAATGTAATAATTTTCCTATAAAGAAAAACTGTAAGCATTCTAACTCTTACAGATTCTTAAATTATTTAATTAAACTTTTTGGACATTCTGGTTCATCTAAAATTACGAAATAGCAAGCTTGACTACCCATACTTGCTACAAATGAACCAAAAGTAGCTAAAATTGATGCAATAAATGCCATATACTTCCCTCCTTTTATTCTTCTATTTAAATATGTAAAACATACTTAAATACTGTTATTAGCTAAATAAGTTATATAATTGTTATAAGGTAGTTTGAATATTTTATATACGGTTGGTGCAATCATAAATGATTGAACTAATAAAGATAATAAAAAGCAGTTACATATAAAATTGTTGTTTAGTAGAATAGAACAATATACAAAAATTATAGCAATAAAGGTAGATGAATATTTAAAAAATAATCTTCTTTTAGCATTAACAATTGGCCTTTTATATGTATCAGCAGGAGAATTTTTATAAATAAAAAGTATAAAGATTAATCCTAATATTAATTTTACATTATTATTTAATACCAAATATTGACATAAAATTGGAAATCCAATAAATATAATGGTTGAACTTAATAAACAAATCCAACTTTTAGTAGCGTGCAAGCCAAATGATGTGGTTCTTATGACATTATATATAAGTAAAAAAATTATGACTTCTTTAAATATTCCTAAAAAATATGCTAATAAACCAATTATGATTAATTTAGAAAAAGTTAAGTATAATCCTTCTATACCATATTTTATTTCAGCAAGTTTTTCATCCGAATAATTACCATTTTCTTTAATTAGTTCCATTGTTTTATCTACTATTATTTTCTTCATTTTTACAACCTCTTATCAATGATAACATGGAATGTGCGAATATTATAAAAAATGGATTTAAAATATTAAAATATTGATTAAAATACAAAATGGCAAAATATAAATTGTGTACAAATAGCAATTAAATCGTTTTGATATTAATTTAAAACAAAATAAAAAAATTTAATCTTAAGATGTGTTATCATAAAATTTACTATGTAGAGAAGGAGTAATTTATGATGCAAGGAAAAGTAAAATGGTTTAATGATACTAAAGGTTTTGGATTTATCGAATATAAAGAAGGAATTGATATTTTTGTTCATTATTCATCCATTGTATTTAAAGGTTATAAAACATTAAACGAAGGCGATTTAGTTAGTTTTGATTTAGTTGAAACTGATCGTGGCTTTCAAGCCAAAAATGTTGTAAAATTAAAAAAGAATATCTTAGTTTGATGTATTTGTTTATTTTTTTTATCTTAAATGTCGAAAATTGTCGAAATTTGAATGTTCAAATTTCTTGAAAACATAATTTTATTAATTTATAATGAAATTGTAAGCAAATTACTAGAAGGGAGATTTGAGTTTGTGAAAGGAAAAGTAAAATGGTTCAATAATGAAAAAGGTTTTGGATTTATTGAATATAATGAAAATGAAGATATATTTGTTCACTATTCTTCAATTTTATCACCTGGTTATAAAACATTAGTTGAAGGCCAATATGTAGAATTTGAATTAGTAAGAACTGATAAAGGTTTACAAGCTAAAAATGTTATAGAAATAAAAACAGCGTTAGTTTAAACGCTATTTTTTTAACTATTTTTTTTATAGAGAATATAATATAATGAGGTGAAGTATGTATAGTATATATGAAGTTTCAGGAAAAGAAACATTAACTGATATTGCACAAAAATTGGACATTACTACTGAACAATTACTTCAATTAAATGGTAATATTGATATGGTTCCAGGACAATTGATTGTGGTACCAAGGCAAAATGAATTATACCAAAATTATGTTGTAAAAAAAGGTGACAATTTATATGAAATTGCTAAAAAATATAACACAGATATAAAAACAATTGAATTATTAAATGGTTTAGAAGCAGAAGAGTATATCTATCCTAATCAAAACATATTAATACCTAAAGAGAATATTAATGTATATGTTACCGGTAGTAATGATACTATAACCGATGTTTTAAATAATCTATCAATCGATTTTAAAATGTTAGATAAGTTAAATAGTAAAGTATATTTACAACCAGAACAAATTATATTCTATAGTAAAAAAGATTTGAAATAAGTCTTTTTTTATTGTATAATTATATTGGTGATGTTATGAAAAAGATATTTTTGGCTTTAATTAGTTTTTTGCTTTTAACAGGATGTGGAAGACAATATATTAAAATTAATTATAATGAGTTAGAAACGAAGCTAAACAACAAAGAAAATTTTGTATTAGTAATTGGCTCTGCTACTTGTTCTGCCTGCGAGTTATATGAAGAAACTATGAAAGAAGTAATGAATAAAAATAATATTGATATTTATTTCATTGATTTAGATGCGTTAAATGATTCTGAACGTTCTAAAGTTTATACTAAATTTGCTTATACTTATACACCTACTACTGTTTTTATTAAAAATGGTGAAGATTCTGGCACTCATAATCGTTTTGTTGGTGCTGTCGAATATGAAGAAATAATTGAAAGATTAGAAAAACTTGGATATATAGGTGAATAATAATGTATAGTGTAATTGATACTTATGGCGATGATTTAACTAGAAAAAATTATGTTACTAATCCCGCAATTGCGAGAGATGAAGAAATAAGAAGAGCTATAGTTATTTTATTGACACCAGAGAAATCTGCTTTATTGGTTGGTAAGCCAGGTATAGGAAAAACTGCAATTGTAGAAGGTATTGCATATCTAATAAGTAGAAATGAAGTTCCTGATGCTCTAAAAGGATATCGGATTGTTCGTCTTAATTCTACTATTTTATTAGGAACTATGACTGTTGATGGACGTGAAGTTCTTATTGTTAATCAATTAGTGGAAGAATTAAAAAAAATAAAGAATATAATTTTATTTATAGATGAAATACATATGCTTATTGGAAGTAAAAAAGATGGCCCTATGGATTTAGCAAATATACTAAAAGCCGGTTTAGATCGTGGAGATATCAAAATTATTGGGGCAACAACAACAGTTGAATATGAAACTTATATTTTAAAAGATCGTGCATTTTTAAGAAGATTTGAAAAAATAGATGTTTTAGAACCAAATGAAGAAATTACAGTTAAAATTTTGATGGGGACAATTCCTAAATTAGAGAGTCAAACTGGAATAAAAATAAAATATAATGATTATGTAACTAATTTATTAATTAAAGCAATTGTAAGTGCAACGAGTGAATTTAAAAGAGTATATGGTATAGCTGCTATGTATCCAGATGTTGCAATATCAGTTTTGTCGCAAGCTTTTTCCACAGCTTTATATTATAATAAAAAAGAGGTTGATGTATCCGATTTTTATTATGCTATTAAAAGTAGTCGTAAAATCTATCCTGATAGTATTATAAAGGAATTAGAGGTTTTTAGAGAAACGTTTAAAGACTTATGCAAAGAGGAAAATATTGTTTTGCCAATAATAACATTGGAAGATTTAGAAAAGGAACAAACCGAATTATGATAAATGTAGTTTTATATGAACCAGAGATACCACAAAATACCGGTAATATAATGCGTACTTGTGTTGCAACTAATGCAAAATTACATTTAATTGAGCCATTAGGATTTAAACTAGATGATAAAACAATTAAAAGATGTGGCGTAAATTATATTAATAATTGTGATTATAAAGTTTATCCTAATTTTAATGAGTTTAAGAAACAAAATAAAGGAACTTATTATTATTTTACAAGGTATGGTAAAAAGCCTCATACTGATTTTAAATTTAATGATGAAAATATATATTTAATTTTCGGAAAAGAAAGTACGGGTATTCCTAAAGAAATATTACAAGAAGATTTAGATCATTGTATGAGATTTCCAATGACTGATAAAGTTAGAGCTTTAAATTTATCTAATTGTGTTGCTATTGCTGTCTATGAAGTGTTAAGACAAAACGATTATTTTGATTTATTAAGGACAGAACCTTTTAAAGGTGTCGATTATTTAGAAAAAAATATTGAAATAAAATAAAAAAAATGGTATTATTGAAAAGAAGATAGTGTGAAAAGTTTTATGGAAACCAAACACTAACAAAAAAACTATCAAAAAATAATAGAATTGCTCTTTGAAAA
>CALVVV010000010.1 GCA_944363995.1 uncultured Bacilli bacterium | reverse complement strand
AAAAGCAAAAGCCACCGAAGAAGGAGAAATATCTAATCGTGAGATTAGATGCAGTCAAATTTATTTGACTTTTGTTCGTAGGAGAATATATGCGAGTAATAAGTGGTAAATATAAAGGAAGAATATTAGACGGATTTAATATAAATGGTACTAGACCTACTATGGATCGAATTAAAGAATCAATGTTTGCAATGATTCAAAATAATTTAAAAGACAAAGTAGTATTAGATTTATTTGCTGGTAGTGGTAGTTTAGGAATTGAAGCTTTAAGTAATGGGGCTAAAATGTGTTATTTTGTTGATAACAATAAAATAGCTATCGATACAATTAAAAAAAATACGATTAGAATAGATAATAAAGTAATTATAAAAAAAGATTGTTTTGAAGCTTTAAATGATTTTGATATAAAATTTGATGTTATTTTATTAGATCCTCCATATCATGATAATTTAATGAATAAAGTATTAGATAAAATAAAAGAATATGATTTGTTAAATGAAAATGGTATTATAGTATGTGAAACCGAAGAAGATATAAAAACAAATTATAAAATGATAAAAGAAAAAAAATATGGTAATAAATATGTCCAAATATTTAGTAATAAAAAAAATATTGATTAAAAATATTTTTTTTATTTTAAAAAAAAGGAAAATGACAATTTTTGCCCTATATAACTAGTAGGAGGTAAAAAATGTTTAAAAGAAAATTAATTAAACAGGAAGGTTTTAAAGACTGTGGTCCAACATGTTTGCAAATGATAATAAAACATTATAAAGGAAATATTGATATTAATGAATTAAGAGAAATGTGTAAGACAAATAAAGATGGAACTACAGCTTATCATTTAATTGAAGCTGCTAAAAAATGCGGTTTTGAAAGTTATGGTTGTCGAATTAAATTAATAAATATTAATAAAGATAATATTATATTACCATGTATAGCGCACGTAATATTAGATAACTCCTACAAACATTATGTTATAATTAAGAAAATAAATTTCAAAAGAAAAATAATAACAATTTATGATCCCCTTGGTAAGATAAATAAAAAAACATTTATTGAATTTGAAAAAATATTTAATAATGTTATTATCATTTTATACCCTATTAAACCAATTAAAAATATTCCCACTAATTCAATAAAAAAATTTATTAATACTATAATTAATACCTCAACAAAACAAATTACTCAAGTTATTATAATTTCTATTTTTATTACATTATTTTCAATTATAACTTCATTTTATCTGCAATACATGATTGATAATATTATGTTTTCTAAACAAAAAATCATATTAATATTTATTCTATTTTTAATTATATATTTATTAAAAATAATATCAGATTTTTTAAGAAATAAAATATTAATTTTAATTAATAAAAAAATTGATTTCAATCTTACTTTCAATTCTTTTAAACAAATTATAAACCTCCCATATCGTTATTATAAAAACAATACAACTGGTGAAATAATATCAAAGATAAATGATTTAGAAGCAGTAAGACAAGTAATTGCAAAAGCTGCACTAAGTTTATTTGTAGATTTTCCCCTTACTATTTTATCCTTAATCATTATGTATATCTTAAATGATACTTTGTTTTTTATAAGTTTAATTATTTTATCTTTATACTTATTAATAATTATTATTTTTCGAAATAAGTTTAATGATTTGCTTGATGAAACCACATTAAATAAATCCTCTGTCACTTCGTATATGGTTGAATCTATTAATTGCTATGAAACTTTAAAAGGTTGTAATATTGAAAGTAAAATTATTAACAATTTTGAAAATAAATATGCCACTTATTCTAATAAAATAGAAGAACTAGATAATTGTTATAATTATCAATATTTTCTAAAAGAATTGATAAATAACCTTGGGTTTGTAATTATTATATTTATAGGTGTATTTTTAGTTATGGATGATATTATGACACTAGGCTCATTATTATCATTTAATTCTTTACTTATATATTTTTTAAGTCCAATTAGAAATATTATTGATTTAGATAATGAATTAAGACAATCTCAAATTTCTATTAAAAAAATATTACACTTATATTATAAAAAAGATGAAAGACAAATTAAACAAATTATAGGAGATATTGAGTTTAAAAATTTAAGTTATAGTTTTGATAATGTTACAGATGTTTTGTCAAATATTAATTTAACAATAAAAAATAAAAGTAAGATTATGGTATTAGGGAGTAGTGGAAGTGGGAAAAGTACTTTATTTAAAATTTTAAAACAGAATTATGATATTACAAGAGATAAAGTATATATTGCTGGTGTTGATATTAATGATTACAAATTAAATAATATTGTTTATGTATCACAAAATGAAATGTTATTTACTGATACAATTGAAAACAATATAGGTAACGATATTTATAAAGTAGCTAAAATATGTTTGGTTGACGAAATAGTTAAAAATAGCCAACTCGGGTATAAAACTTTAATTGAAGAAAATGGTTTTAATTTATCAGGAGGCGAAAAACAAAGAATAATATTAAGTCGTGCTTTAGCTAGACCTTTTGATATTTTAATAATTGATGAAGGACTAAGCCAAGTTGATACTAATATGGAAAGAATAATTATAAAAAATATTTTGCTCGAATATCAAAATAAAACAATAATTTTTATTTCACATCGTTTAGATAATATGGATTTGTTTGATAAAATAATTAAGATAGAGAAGGGAAAAATAGTTGATGATTTATCAAAGAATGTACAATAATTATACATATATAATTAACAAAAAAACTTCTAAAGCAATTATTTTATGGTTATTATTTTTAATTATTAGTTTTATTATATTTATAATTATTGCATTAAAATATGAGTATAGTATTTATCATTCTTATTTTGGCTACATAAAAAAAATAGATAATTCATTTTATACAATTATTTATATTCCAAAAGATAGTGTAAGTGAATTATCCAAAAGTATTTTGTTAATAGATGATTTAGAGTATGATTTTCAAATTATTTCTATAAGTGATGAATACATTGTTAATGAAGATGAATTATGTTATGAAATGTTATTAAAAATTAATTTAAAAGAAGAATATTTAATTGAAAATAATATCATTAATGTAATATCAAAAGGTAACAAGACAACAATTTATCAAGAAATAAAGAAAGGACTAAAAGAATGGAAAAATTAGAAAAAAAAGATTTACAAAAAATATCTGGTGGTGGAATAGGTATCGGTTTATTAATCGGTGCAGGTATTATTTTTCTCATTGGTGTTATCGATGGCTATATGAGACCACT
Source organism: uncultured Bacilli bacterium (assembly GCA_944363995.1). Lineage (GTDB taxonomy): Bacteria > Bacillota_I > Bacilli_A > RF39 > UBA660 > Faecisoma. Next base: position 21,097 of record CALVVV010000010.1, on the reverse strand, counting down.
TAAATGTAATTAGGAGGTGAATTATGTTAGAAAAAGAAGAATTGTTACAAATAGTAGGTGGTATTAATATAACAGGTAGTTTCTTAAATTCAATTTATAAATGTGTTAATACAATAATGGAAGTAGGAAGAAGTTTAGGTAGCGCTATTAGAAGAGCTATATCAGGTTCAATGTGCCCAGTATAATAAAAAATCATTATAAACAAATTATATTAGTCATTATAATATTTTGTTTATTGCCTTTGTTTCCTATTTGTGTGGAAATAATATTTAAATTTGGTAATTTAGTAGGTTCTTCTATTAGATGCTTAACTTCTTGTCCTGTATAAAGAATGGTTTTTACTATTCTTTATTTTATTTATATAAAAAAATGATATAATAACTAATAATTATCTTGCCATTTTTAATTTATTAGATATAAAAAAGCAAATTAATTCTCTTTTTGCTAAAAATCTATTGTAAAATAAAGATAAAAGTGCTATAATGTCTGATAGTTGTATGTGGAAGGAGGGATCATATGTCTAAAGTTGTCGTAAAAAACGGTAATGTTGATGGTGCATTAAGAATGTTTAAACAAAAGAATGTTAAAGATGGCCTCCTAAAAGAAGTAAGAAAAAGAGAGCATTATAGCAAACCTGGAGAAAGAAGACGTGAAGCTAAAAAAGAAGCTATAAAAAATAGTCGTCGCCGTGAAAAAAATTATAATTAAGCCTTTGGGCTTTTTTAATATAAGAAAGGGTATACATATGAAAGAAAAAATATTAATTGATTTAAAAAATGCAATGAAAAATCAAAACAAAGATTTACTTAATGTTGTAAGAATGGTTAAAGGTGCTATTCAACTAGAAGAAATTAATAAAAAAAGAGAATTAACTGATGAAGAAGTTGTTGCTGTAATTTCAAAACAAATCAAAACAAGAAAAGAAACGATTGTTGATTTAGAAAAAAGCAATAGAACTGATTTAATTAAACAAGCAGAAAAAGAAATAAGCATATTAGAAAAATATATGCCAGCTATGATGAATGAAGATGAAATAATTAAAATAATCGAAGAAATATTTGCTGAAGTGAAACCAACTAGTGTTCAAGATACAGGAAAAATTATGGGAAAAATTTCACCATTACTTAAAGGTAAGGCAGATATGTCATTAGTTAATAAATTAGTAAAAGAAAAACTAAATAATTTGTAAAAATTGTATTATTTTATACAATTTTTTTATATTTTTAAATAAAAAATGATATAATGTTAATAAGGTGATAAAAAATGTATGACAATAAAAAGATGTTCATATTAGGTATGGCAAGATCTGGTTATGAAGTTGCTAAAGTTTTAGTTAAACATAATTGTGAAATTTTAATTACTGATATGAAAAAACAAGATGAGGAAAAAGTAAAAGAACTGAAAATGTTGGGAATTAATTTAATAATAACTGATAATCCAGAAGAATTATTAGATGAAAGTTTTAATTATGTTGTTAAAAATCCTGGAATAAAAGTAGATCATAAAGTATGTTTAAAAGCTAATGAATTAAATATACCTGTTATCAATGAATTAGAAGTTGCTTATCATTATCTACCAAAAAACACTAAAATAATTGCTATTACAGGTAGTAATGGTAAAACGACAACGACAACTTTAACTTATGAAATCTTAAAAGAAGCAAAATTACCTGTACATTTAGGCGGTAATATAGGTTATCCAATGTGTTCTTTATTAGATAAATTAAAAGAAAATGAAATAATTGTAATCGAATTATCAGCACAACAATTACATGATTTTGTAGATTTTAAAACAGATATTGGTATCTTAACTAATTTGACACCAGTTCATTTAGATCATTTTAAAACTTATGAAAATTATAAAAGCTGCAAGAAAAAAATATTTAATCATCACACTGTTTCAGATTTGGCTATATTAAATGGAAACAATCAAGATGTGTTAAATTTAACAGAAGATATTAATTCACATAAAATTTATTTTTCCGCAAATATTAAAACTGATATTTGCATAGAAAAAGAAGCTATTTATTATAAAAACAATGAAATAATAAAGTTAAATGATATTAAATTAAAAGGTAATCATAATTATGAGAATATTATGTGTGCAATTGCAGTGGCTAAACAATTTGATGTTACCAATGAAATTATTAAAAAAGTATTGAATAAATTTTCTGGTGTTGAACATCGTTTAGAATTTGTAAAAAAGATAAATAATCGTGAATTTTATAATGATTCAAAGGCTACTAATGTTACATCAACCAATATTGCCTTAGATTCTTTTAATAAACCAATTATTTTATTATTAGGTGGTTTAGATCGTGGACATTCATTTATAGAATTGTTACCACATATGAGATATGTTAAATCTGTTGTTTGTTACGGTCAAACTAAAAATCGAATTTTTGAATTTTGTCAAAATAATAATATTGAATGTTATAAAAAAGATACCTTAGAAGAAGCAACTAAATTGGCTTACAATTTATCGACGGAAAATGATGTTATTTTATTAAGTCCAGCTTGTGCATCTTGGGATCAATATGAAAAATTTGAAGATCGTGGTGATGACTTTAAACGAGTTGTTGAAACATTAAAGGAAAAGAATATATGAAAATAAATAGTGATGGTATAAATAATGGCATTATAAATGATAAATATGGCAAAAGAGGAAATATGAATTTGTCAATTCCTTTGAAATTTAAAGATTATCCAAAACAAACAAAATCATTTGTTGTAATAATTGAAGATTTTGATGCTATTGAAGTATGTGGTCATGATTTCGTTCATTGGTTGGTCGCTAATATAATTAATCCATATTTAGAAGAAAATGCAAGTTTAGTAAATAAAGAAATAGTTCAAGGTAAAAATGATTTTAATCAAATTAATTATGGGGGGATGGCACCACCTGATAGACCACATAATTATGATATAACGGTTTATGCTTTAGATTGTTTATTAAATATAAAAAATGGTTTTAGTTATGAAGAATTAAAAGAAAAAATTAAAAATCATATTATTGATCAAGATAATATCAAGGGATTATATAAAAATTAGAAGGGATGATATAATGAAAATAAAAAATATTAAAGCAAGAGAAGTGTTAGATTCAAGAGGAAATCCAACAATTGAAGTTGATGTTATATTAGAAAATGGAGTTTTAGGAAGAGCAATTGTTCCTAGTGGTGCTTCAACCGGTAGTCGTGAAGCCTTAGAATTGCGAGATAATGATGCTAATCGTTATATGGGGAAAGGTGTTTTAAAAGCAGTTAATAATGTAAATACAATTATTCGTGAAAAGTTAATTAGTATGGATGCTAGTAATCAAACGTTGATTGATAAAACCTTGTTAGAATTAGATGGCACAGAAAATAAATCTAAATTAGGCGCTAATGCCACTTTAGGAGTATCAATGGCCGTTTTAAAAGCATCAAGTATTGCTAGTGGCAAGCCTTTATATCGTTATATTGGTGAAGGAACTACATTGCCAAGACCGATGATGAACATTTTAAACGGTGGAGCTCACGCAGACAATAATTTAGATTTTCAAGAATTTATGATTATTCCCAATGCATATACATTTAAAGAAAGATTAAGAATTGGTGCAGAAGTTTTTCATACTTTAAAAAAGGTTTTAAAGGAAAAAGGATATAACACAAATGTTGGCGATGAAGGTGGTTTCGCACCTAATTTAAAAAGCAATAAAGAGGCTTTAGATGTAATAGTTGAAGCTATAAAAAAAGCCAATTATACACCAGGAGTTGATGTTAATATTGGCTTAGATGTAGCTGCTAGCGAATTTTATGAAAATGGAATTTATAATTTAAAAGGTGAAAACAGAAAATTGACTACTGAAGAATTGATTGATTTTTATAAAGAATTATGTAATAATTACCCAATTATATCAATTGAAGATCCTGTCGATGAAAATGATTGGTTAGGATTTAGCAAAATAACTAAAGAATTAGGCGATAAAATTCAATTAGTAGGTGATGACTTATTTGTAACTAATAAAAAATATCTGCAATATGCAATTGATCATAAAGCAGGTAATGCTATTTTATTAAAAGTAAATCAAATAGGCACTATTACTGAAACATTAGAAACAATTGAATTAGCTAAAAAAAATAAATATAAAACAATAATATCTCATCGTAGTGGGGAAACAGAAGATACAATTATTGCTGATTTGGCTGTTGGGCTTAATTTAGGACAAATCAAAACTGGATCTTTATCAAGAACAGATAGAATTTGTAAATATAATCAATTATTAAGAATTGAAGAGGAATTAGAAAAATAATTCCTTTTAATTTGACAAATAATCAATAAAATGATAATATATTTCGCTATAAAAGGGGGATTATTATGGGGTATAAAGAGGCTATTAATATTTTTTCATTAACTGATAATTATACTATAAGTGAATTAAAAAAAAGTTATCGTAAATTGATGAAAAAATACCATCCAGATTTACATACTAATGATATGACACAACAACGAAAATTTTTTGAACAAAAAGCAAAAGAAATCAATGAAGCTTATGAAGTACTTTCAGAAAATTTAAAAAATGGTCATAAAGAAACAAAAATCAAAAATATTGAAATAATAAAACAAGAAATAATTAAAAAATTAAATTTAAGATTAAACAATGTGAAAAATTATTTTAAATTTAATTATTCTGATAATGTCAAAAAAGAAATATATTTAATTGAAACAACAATAAAAAAAATTACAACTTGTCAAAAAAAATCAGATATTTCTACAATAATTTCTAATTTTAATTTAATGATCGTTCAAAATAACATAGACATGTTTGATCGATTTATAAGCACTTGGGAAATAGATAATATTGGACAATCTATATTGACTAAACTATATTTAAAATATCAAGTTAAAGTTAGAAATGCACAAAGTGTAATTGAAATAATAAAATTAATAACAGAATTAAAAGAAGAATATTATTATAAATTAAATGAATATGAAATTACAATACGAAGTCAAATAAACCAACGATTAGATAATTGTATTTTAAAATATAAAAAAAATGCTTTTTTTTGCTTTGCGAGTGCTAAAATAACTGAAATTAAGAAAAATATAGAAAATCAAATTTTTAATAATTACATTATCGAAACAAACCAAAAATCATTAAATAATTTGATAACAGATTTTTGTAATGAATTAGAAAAAAATATTATAACTATTTTAAATATAGTCAAAAAGCGTAATGAAAAAATTTCTTATTTATATAATTATTATTTAAATAATAACGAATTTGATGAATATTTAAATTTAAAAATTAAATATTTATATGAAAATATTACCGATGAAAATTTTAATAATTTTTATGATGAAATCAAAAATGAAATAGCAGATTCATATAAATTATTAACACAAGATAAATCTAATTTAGTTTATATAGCATATAGTTTTTTAAAAAAGTATATTGTAGAATTAACTAGTTCAAAAAAGAAAGAAAAAATTACCGAAATAACTATCTTATATCGTCAAATTATATTTTTATTGTCAAATATTTTTAATGAAGATATAACTTTAAATTTGTTTGAACAATTGCAAACACTTGATTTTGTTGATTTGAATTATACTAAAAGAATTATTGATAATATTATTTTTGATATTGTTGATTCTGATTTATATGTTAAAAGAAATAAATCAAAAATTAATGGTAATATTATAAAAGTTAATAATATTGATGGTCTTGTTCAATATTATTATATAGAAGATAAGACAAATAATAAATATACTGCTGAAATTTCTTCAAATGAATTTTTTGCAAATTACATTTCATTAAAAGATTTTATTAAAAAAGCTAAATTTGTTGGTAAATTTGCGAAAATAAAACCCAATTTTTTTAATAATATTAAAGTTATTGCTTTATATGAAGATGATGGTCTTATATTATATTTTGATGTTTCAAAAAATCAATTTTATTTCACCCAAGGTGATGTTAACTATTTAGCAAATACTGATATTTCAGATAACTTAAAAGATAAATCGGAAGTTTATAAAATATTATTACAACAATATTTATCATCATTTAGTGAAAAAAATAATATTCATAAAAGAAAAAAACTCATTGTTTAGAGCTTATTACAATGAGTTTTTTTTAATAATTTGTTATACCAATTTGTTAGATAATGTGATATAATTTAACTATAGAAGGTGATGTTAGTGACCAAGAAAAAGGTAAGAAAAGAAGAAAAAAAGGAAAATAATGCAAGAAGTGAAATATATGGAATTTTACTTATATTAGTTGCCATTATTGGTTGTTGCCGTTTTGGTTTGTTAGCAGATATAATTGATGGATTTGCTGGTTTTTTAGTTGGCGTTTTATGGGCTATTTTATTAGTTATTGTTGGCGTTATCGGTGGCTATATGATTGTTAAAAGACAAAAACCTGATTTGTTGACGTCTAAATTAATTGGCTTATATATAATTATTTTAGGTATTTTATGTTTTTTCCATTTAGGCTATATTAAAAACTTAGCTAATGATGGGATGAATGTAGAATATGGTATTATTATTGAAGAAACTTTCAATAATTTAAATGGATTTATAGATGGAGTAGAAGAAATACAAGGTGGGGGAATGATAGGGGCTTTATTGAGTGTAACTTTAGTTAATTTAGTTTCTTTACAAGGCGCTAGTGTGGTTAGTATTGTTTTAATTATTTGTGGCTTTATCATGTTTACAGGAATAACAATTTATGATGTTGTTAAATCTTTAAAAGAAGGTGTTAAAAAAACTGTTAAAGGAACAATTGATTTGACTCATAAAGTTAAGGATAAAGAACATATTAAACAAGTTGAAGATGAATATGAAAAAGATGATAAAATTGTTATTTCTAGTATGGATGAATTAATATCTTCTAATGAGCAACCCAAAGATGATATTGAAATAATTGAATTAGATGAAATAAAAGAAACTAATATAAATTATAAATTTCCTCCGATTACTTTATTAAATAAACCGGCTAAAAATAATAATAAAGATAATCAAGAAGCGATTAAAGATACTGTTAATATTTTGCAAGAAGTATTTCATGATTTTGGTGTAGAAGCTAAAGTTGTAGCAATTAATATTGGACCGGCTGTAACACAATATGAACTTGAAATTAAAGCTGGTACTAAATTAAGTAGAATTGTTAGTTTAGATAAAGAATTAGCTTTATCTTTAGCCGCCAAAAGTGTTCATATTCAAGCGCCTATTCCTGGTAAAAAAACAGTTGGAATAGAAATTCCAAATAAAAAAGTAACAATGGTAAGCGTAAGAGAAATATTGGAAGCTATACCTAAAGGTATGGAAGATTCTAAATTATTAGTTACATTAGGTAAAGATATTATGGGTAAGCCTATTTTTTGTGAAATAAACAAAACACCACATTTACTTGTAGCAGGTTCAACTGGCTCTGGTAAGTCTGTTTGTATTAATAGCATGTTGATATCAATATTAATGAGAACTAAACCAGAAGAAGTTAAATTAGTATTAGTAGATCCTAAAAAAGTTGAATTATCTATGTACAATGGAGTTCCTCATTTAAAAACACCTGTAGTAACTGATCCTAAAAAAGCTAACATTGTTTTAAAGAAAATAGTTTCCGAAATGGAAAATAGATATGACTTGTTTGAACAAAGTGGTACCAAAAATATAGCAGGTTATAATGCTTATGTTGACAAAAAAAATAAAACAAAAGATGAATATAGTCAAATAAATAAACTTCCTTATATTGTGGTTATAATTGATGAATTAGCAGATTTGATGTTAGTAGCTGCTAAAGAAGTTGAAGAATCGATTATGCGTATTACTCAGATGGCAAGGGCAGCGGGAATTCATTTAATTGTTGCAACACAAAGACCTTCAACAGATGTTATTACAGGTGTTGTTAAGGCTAATATTCCTTCACGTATTTCTTTCGCTGTTTCTTCAAGTATAGATTCGCGAACTATATTAGATATGACAGGAGCCGAAAAATTACTTGGAAAAGGTGATATGTTATTTCTTCCCCAAGGAGAAAATACCCCAATTAGAGTCCAAGGTACATTTATATCAGATGAAGAAATTAAAGCTGTTGTTGATTATACAATTTCACAGCAAAAAGCTCGTTACGATGAAAGTTTAACAATTGAATCAGAAGACTTAAAAGGGGCAACAACAATGACTGAAAATGATGCAACGGAAGAACCATTATACAATGAAATCGTTGAATTTGTGGTAACTCAGGGTAAAGCAAGTGCTTCTTTATTACAAAGAAGATTTCGCCTTGGTTATAATCGAGCAGCACGTGCTATAGATTTATTAGAAGAAAGAGGAATTATTGGACCTTCTAATGGCTCTAAGCCACGTGAAGTACTAATTAAATTAGAAAAAAAAGAAGAATAAAATGCTGATGTCAGCATTTTATTTTTGTGATATTGCCAATAATTATAATTTAAATTTATGTAAAAAAATTATTTATTGAAATAAAATGAAAATAGTAATTAAAATTTATAAAAACTCGTAATTAAATACGAGTTATATTTTGCGATATAAGCCAATAGCTTTACCTAAAACAGTAATATTGTTCATAATAAAAGGTTCCATATTATCATTTTCAGGTTGTAAACGAAAGTAACCATTTTCTTTATAATATGTTTTTAATGTTACTTCATTTTCATCAGTCAAGGCTACTATTATTTCACCATTATTAGCAGTGTTTTTTCTTTCTACGATGACAATATCCCCATCTAAAATACCAGCATTAATCATACTTTCTCCATCAACTAGCAAAGTAAAAACTTCTTTGTTTTTGGGAATAAGATATGTCGGTAAACTAAAATATTCATTAGGTTGCTCAATTGCTTCAATTGGATTGCCAGCCGTTATTTTACCAAGTAATGGTACTTCAGTGATTAATTCATTTTTAATTTCAAATTCATTATCAACTAAGAGTTCAATAGTTCTATTTTTGCTTTCTTCTTTTCTTATATAGCCTTTTTTTTCTAAATTATTTAAATGTACTTGGACAGTTGCTGTACTAGATAGTTCCATTTCTTTACATAATTCTCTAACGGTAGGTGAATAACCATGTTTAACAATATATTTTTTTAATTTATTTAATAATTTTTCTTGCTGAACAGTTAATTTATCCATAACTTAACCTCCTATTAACATTTTAGCATATACCTTTACAAATGTCAAACAAAATTTCGTATTTTTTTAAAAAAGATATTGACACGAAAATATGTTCGTGATATGATTAATACATGAAAGGGATGGTGCTATGGAATACTATACAATTAATGATATTCAAATTTTAACTGGTTATAGTAGAAAGAAAATTCGACTGATTATTAAAAAATTAAATGAAAAAATAATCAAGAAATATAATTATGTTAAATTGAAACCATTATTGTTTAACGACAAAATTGAAAAAAATATTTATTTAAAAGAATGGAGATTAAATTATGATAGAAATGTTAAAAAGTAAAACGGTTATTGCCTTTATTATTATTTTTTTAGGAATTGTTTTAATAAGTACGCCAAGTACCAAACTTGAAAATAATCAAGATTTAGATGAATGCTATATGTCATCATATTTAAAATAACTTTAGAAATCTAAAGTTATTTTAAATATATTATTAATTTTTTTTAACTAATTTTTTAACTTTTATTAATATTTTGCTTCTAAATTTTTTGTTAGCAATAATAACAATAATTACTATTATTGCTAAACTTCCACCAATTATATAATATAAATAGTCATAATTATTTTGCCATATTCCAAAGCGACTCGTTTTTGCCATTAATTCACTAGACTCTAATAATTTAAAATATTTATAATTTTTGTTAGCTTGTGAAACTTTTCCTAAACCATTTTCAATTATTTTATTTTGCAATAAATCTCCATCTACAAATATCCAAACTAAATGTCGACCATTAGTATCTATTTTTTCACTATTATCATCATATTCAATTTCAATTTTCTTAGCATTTTTTAATAATTGACAAGTATATAAAATTGCTTTTTCACCCAATAATTCATTTTTATCAGGAGTGTCGATGGCTAAAAATTTAACATTAATTTCTTTGTTATTCATGGTAATCCAAGCACTATCGCCATCATTACATTTACTAAAAATCACTTCTATTTTCTCACTAGCACTTACATTAGTTAAAAATATTAAACTAACAATTATCCCAAATATTATTTTCAATTTAACCACCATTTTAATTATATCACAAAACTTTACATTTTTTTTGAAAAATGTTATAATTACACAGTTGATGGGGAGTGAATATATGGAAAAGATAAGAAATATTGCAATTATCGCTCATGTTGACCATGGTAAGACAACTTTGGTTGATAAGTTATTACAAGCATCTGGAACATTTAGAGATAATGAAAATATTGACAATTTATCGATGGATTCTAATGATTTAGAAAAAGAAAGAGGAATAACAATTTTAGCTAAAACAACCGCGATTAATTATGATGGATATCGTATAAATATTTTAGATACACCAGGTCATGCTGATTTTGGTGGAGAAGTAGAACGAATTATGAATATGGTTGATGGCGTTTTATTGGTAGTTGATGCTTATGAAGGAACGATGCCCCAAACAAGATTTGTTTTAAAAAAAGCTTTGGAAGCAGGTGTTACACCAATTGTTGTAGTAAATAAAATAGATAAACCTTCAGCTCGTCCTAAAGAAGTAGTTGATGAAGTATTAGATTTATTTATTGAATTGGGAGCTGACATAGATCAACTTGATTTTCCTGTGGTATATGCATCAGCTCTTGCTGGAACTTCTAGTATATATCCTGAAATTGAAAAGCAAGAAGCAACAATGCAACCAATATTAGAAGCAATTATTAATTATATCCCCGCACCTAATGCTATTTTAGATGGTGGGTTTCAATTTCAACCTGCATTATTAGATTACAATGATTTTGTGGGAAGAATTGGAATAGGAAGAGTTAAAAGAGGCTGTGCCAAAGTAGGCGAAATGGTATCTTGTGTTAGAAGAGATGGAAAAATAAAACAATTTAGAATTCAAAAAATGTTTGGCTTTTTAGGACTTAAAAGAATCGAAATTATGGAAGCTAAGCCAGGTGAAATCGTCGCTATAGCAGGATTACCAGATATTGAAGTTGGTGAAACTGTTTGTACAATTGGTCAAGAAGAAGCATTACCATTACTTAGAATAGATGAACCTACTTTACAAATGACTTTTGGTGTTAATACTAGCCCTTTTTGTGGAAGAGAAGGTAAAATATTAACTGCTAAAAAAATTGAAGAACGTTTATATAAAGAGACTGAAAGAGATGTTTCTTTAAAGGTGGAACCAAACGATAATGAATCATTTGTTGTTTCTGGACGTGGTGAACTTCATTTATCAATATTAATTGAAAATATGCGTCGTGAAGGATTTGAATTGCAAGTTTCTAAACCGCAAGTAATTATTAAAGAAATTGATGGAATTATGTGTGAACCTTTTGAAGATGTTTTAGTTGAAGTGCCAGAAGATTATGTGGGAGTTGTTATAGAAGCTTTAGGCAATCGTGACGGTGAAATGGTTAATATGTCAAACCATGATAATCAAGTAAGATTAAATTATGTTGTACCATCACGAGGCTTAATTGGCTTTATGACAGAATTTATGACAATGACCAAAGGTTATGGTATTATTAATCATACTTTTAAAGAGTATCGTAAATTAGCTAGTTCTAAAGTTGGTCAAAGAAAACAAGGCGTTTTAGTTTCTATGGAAAATGGGAAAGCGACAGCTTATGCTTTAGGTCAATTAGAAGACCGAGGAGTTATGTTTATTGAACCTGGAACTGAAGTTTATGAAGGAATGATTGTAGGCGAGAATAATCATGATAATGATTTAGCTGTTAATGTTGTAAAAGGCAAAAAATTAACAAATACAAGAGCAAGCGGTAGTGATCATACAGTTGTATTGAAAAGGCCACGTTTATTAAGTTTAGAAGTTTGTTTGGATTATATTAATAATGATGAGTTAGTAGAAGTTACACCATTAAATTATCGCTTAAGAAAAAAGATTTTAAATACGGAATTAAGAAAAAAAGCAGATAGTAAAAACCACTAAAAGTTGTGGTTTTTTTATTGAAAGAATATAGGACCATCTTGTTTAACATTTGCTTTACTAGAATTTTCATTGTTATTTATTTCGGGTTTATTTATAACATTATTATTCACTTGCACTTTATTATCAACTTTTTTGAATTCATTCATTATCCGGAACATTGTTTTGACATTGTTAATAACGGGCTTAGCTTGTTTAATAATAGGAATAGCTTGATTAACAATTCCTAAAGTTTTTTGAGTACCATTCAAAATAGAACTCCATTTTATTCCCCCTAATAAGGATTTTAACCCACCATGAGCAACTGGCGTAAAGTTATTAAAAGGAACATTTACATAGTAAGGATAATAATTCATATTTATCCTCCTTTCAAAATATTATATGTTTTTTTTAAAAAAAAGTTTTACATTTTAAAAAAATATGATATAATCATTATAGTTGTAAGAATAATAAAAAGGGAATGTGTGGTGATTACTTTGAACAAACCTTCATATTTGTTACCATTTATTTATGTTTATAAAATGGTATATTTTTTGTTGACGACTAGTATTAAATTAATAAAATATATAAATGTTGGTTTTTTTATCACATTATTTGTTTTAATTGATATTATAATTAGTACCATTTATTATTTTATCAAATTTGTTACAATAGGGTTTATGTATTCATCACTTTATGTTTATTATTTTATAAAATATTTCTTAATTGGTTTTATAATTTGTTCAAAGATAGTTTATCATTTTATTAGATATGTTTTAATAGGAGTTGCTTCACCATTTGTTATACTGATAAGAATATTTATTAAGTTAAATGAAATAAATGAAAAAATGCTTGCGAAAAAACAACTAGAACAAGAAAAGAAATTAGCAGCTAAAGAAAGAAATAGACAAATTAAAGAGGAAAATAGAAAACGTTTAGAAGAGTTAAAAATTAAAGAAAAAGAACAAGCTGAAAAGGTAAAACAAGAACGAAGAGAAGCTCGTGAAAAAGAAAGAGAACGTACTAAAGCTGATATTTACATTAATGAAAATGTTACATTAGAAAAGAAAAGTTTTAAAGAAAATTTAAATGATTTTTTCTTGAAAATTGGAACAATACCTAAAAAAATAAAAAATATTTTTACTAATAATCGCTTTGTGAGAAATGCTCAAAATAAAAAGGATATTAATCGTCAAGCTTTATTACTTGATTTTGAAGGTGCGGATGCAGAAAAAAGTGAAGAAAAAATCATGTATAAATATGTTGCTAAAAATCCAAATGGCAAGATTATCAAAGGTTATTTCCCTGCTTTTTCAAAAGTAGAAGTACATTCCTTTCTATTAAGTGAAGGTAATGAAGTTTATAGTATCGAAACTAATAAATGGATTCAAAGAATATATGGTAATCCTAATCGCCTTAATAAAACTAAAATAAAAACTAGGGATTTGATTTTCTTTTGTACCCAATTATCTACTTATCTAAAAGCCGGTATTACGTTAGTAGAATCTTTAAAAATTTTGTCACATCAATTTAGAAACAAAACTTATTCAAGAATTTTTAGAACTATGATTTATGATTTAACTATGGGTGATAACTTTTCAACAGCTATGGATAAAGAAGGCGATGCTTTTCCACGTTTGTTAATTAATATGGTTAAAACCTCTGAAATGACAGGTGAACTGCCAGAAGTTTTAGATAACATGTCGGATTATTTTACTGAAACAGATAAAACTAGACGACAAATGATTACTGCAATGACATATCCAACAATAATTTTTATATTTGCGGTAGCCGCTGTTGTCTTTATTATGGTATATGTTGTTCCACAATTCGTTGAAATTTATGAAGGTATTGATGGTTCCACAATTCCTGCTATAACTATATTTGTTATGAATCTAAGTTATTTTTTACAAAATAATTATTTATATTTAATTATTGGTGTGTTATTGATTGTTTTAATTTTTATTTATTTATATAAAAATATTAAAGCATTCAAAACTTTTGTTCAATGGATAACAATGCATATGCCAGTTTTCGGAAATGTTATTATATATAACGAAGTGACAATGTTTACTAAAACATTTGCTTCGCTATTAGCTCATAATGTCTTTATTACTGATAGTATGGAGATATTAAATAAAATTACGAATAATGAAATTTATAAAATGTTAATTCTTGATACAATTACAAATTTAGCAAAAGGTGAAAGAATTTCATTAGCATTTAAAAATCACTGGGCTTTTCCTGTCCCAGCTTATGAAATGATTACAACTGGCGAAAGAACAGGACAATTAGCTGAAATGATGGCTAAAGTATCAGCTTATTATCAAGAATTGCATCGTAATGCTGTCACTAGAATTAAAACATTTGTTGAACCATTTATGATTTTGTTTTTAACTTTTATAGTTGGTGGTATCGTTCTAGCAATTGTTATACCAATGTTTGATTTTTATGGTAAAATTACTATGTAGGGGGAATATAAATGGAATTAAGTATTATTATAGGATTGTTTATACTAGGAACTATTTTTGGTTCCTTCTATAATGTCGTTTCATATCGGTTACCAAAAGGAGAGTCATTAATATATCCTAGAAGCCATTGTCCGAATTGTAACCATATATTAAGATTTTGGGAATTAATTCCTATTTTTTCTTATATAATACAAAAAGGTAAATGTTCAAATTGTAAGCAAAAAATATCAATATTTTATCCAATATCAGAAATACTGTGTGGGCTATTATTTGTGATTTGTTATTTATCATTTAATATATCATTTAATTTAATAATAGCTTTAACTTTTACTTCTTTATTAGTAATTGTTATTTTAAGTGATTATTATTATATGATAATTGAAGATAGTGTTTTGCTTTTTTTTGGTATATTGTTGATATTTGAAATATATTTTATTAATGGAATAGATATTTTACTTCATTCATTAGTAAATGCTATAATCTCATTTATAATTATGTTATTAATTAAAATTTTTGGTGATTTTATTTTTAAAAAAGAATCTATGGGTGGTGGCGATATAAAGTTAATGGCTATTTTTGGTTTGATAATAGGTTGGAAATTATCAATTATTACCATATTTTTATCAGCATTTATTGCTTTACCAGTTTCCGTGTTTATTTTAAAAACAAATAAAAATCATGAAATACCTTATGGTCCTTTTTTAAGTATAGCCGCTTTAATTATTTATTTTAGTCATATAGATATAAATACAATACTAACATTATTAGGTACCTAAAAATATAGTTAACATTTATTTAAAGGAATAATAATATTATCGATTAAGAAAATATTTATGGTATTGTTTTGATGAAATTTATATAACTGGGTCAAGTTATTATCGTTTGGATTTAATAAAATTTTAGATAAATTAATTTAAAATATTTGATTTAACCAAATATTTTTTTAATGAATTATTAAATTGATATTTTTTTAACCTTTTAATACATAATAATTAAATTAACATACTATATTTGATTTTACTTATATGATAAAATATAGTATAATTATATAGGTGGTTTTAATGTATAAAAAATTATTTATATTTAGTATGATTTTTTTATTTATAGACCAATTAACAAAAGGACTAATTAACATATATATGAATGTAAATGAAAGTATAAAAATATTTGATTTTTTATCCTTAACCTATGTTCATAATATTGGTGCAGCTTTTAGCATTTTAAGCGGAGCTAGATGGTTATTTATAATTTTGGGTATAATTGCTTTAAACATAATTTATTTATTTTTTATAAAAGATAAAAATTTGAATAATTTTGAAATAATCATTTATGCTTTATTATTAAGTGGAATAATTGGGAATTTAATTGATAGAATTTTGTATGGTTATGTAATAGATTTTATCGATATAACAATATTTAATTTTGCTATCTTTAATTTAGCTGATTCATTTATTATTATTTCTATTATACTATTATTGTTAGGAATGAAAAAATGGAACATAAAGTAAAAAACGGTAATGTTAGAATAGATACTTATTTATCAAAATTATTAGATTTAAGTAGGAATAAAATAAGTAAAGCAAATATAATTGTAAATGGGAAAAAAGTTAAAAGTAGTTACATAGTAAAAGAAGATGACATAATTGAAATTCCAAAAATAATTGAAGAAGAAATTAAAGCTGAACCAGAAAAAATGGATTTAGACATAATATATGAAGATGACGATGTAATTGTAATTAACAAAGAAAATGGTATGGTTGTTCATCCTGCAGTTGGTAATACTAAACATACATTAGTTAATGGCTTATTATATTATTCAAATAAATTAAGCAATAATAATGGTCAATTTAGACCAGGAATTGTTCATCGAATTGATGCTTATACAACAGGTTTATTAATGATAGCAAAAAATGATAAAGCTCATGATTTTTTAGCTAAACAATTAAGTGAAAAAACAACACATCGTAAATATATTGCTTTGGTATGGGGGGTTATTAATAATGATACGGGTACTATTGATGCACCAATTGGAAGAGATGTAAATGATCGAAAAAAAATGAGTGTTGTAGCCGATGGCAAAGAAGCAATTACCCATTTTGAAGTAATAGAAAGATATAAAAATGCCACTTTAATCGCATTAAAATTAGAAACAGGTAGGACTCATCAAATAAGAGTTCATATGAATTATATAGGCCATCCTGTTGTCAATGATCCTATTTATGGAAAAAGAAAGTTAATAGATAATACTGGTCAATGTTTACATGCTAAAGAATTAGGATTTATTCATCCTACAACTAATAAATATTTAGAATTTAGTTGTGATTTACCATCTTGTTTTACTAATATTTTAAATAAATTTAAGGAGGAAATATGAATTATACAGTATCAAAACAAAACGAAGAAATTATTATGAAATTATTGCATTATTTTATTACTGATAAAAATTATAATCCAGTTGTTTTAAGAGGTGCCCAAAATGAAATTTGGCTAGAAAATTTAGAAAGTGAATATAAAATAATTAGAATTGTATCAAATTATATCCATAATGACGAACAGTTAAATTATGATATTTTTAAAACTAAACAAATTATGAAATCAATTAAAAAGAAAACTTTATCATTTAAAGTTCCTACTTTAAGTATTTTTGTTAATTTGGGAGATAATGTTCATTTAAAAGAAAATAAATTTGATTATATCACTTGTTTGAAAGCAAAAACACTTAATGATGTTGTTAAAAATAATCAAATATTAGAAGTGTTCCCAGATATAAATAAAACATTAAACTATCAAGAAGAAGGATTAAATTTATTTATGAAATTGACTTCAGATATCAATAAAAAAACAGAAAAAGATGCAATTCAAGCAGAAGATATATTCGCGCCTAAAAAACCAACTATTACTTTAGCTTTAATTTTTATTAATATTTTTGTTTTTTTATTAATGTATTTATTGGGTAATGGTAGTGAAGATAATATTACTTTATTGAACTTTGGTGCTAACAATCGAACTTTAGTTTTAGAATTTAATCAATATTACCGTTTAGTTACCTCTTGTTTTATTCATATTGGGATATTGCATTTATTTGTTAATATGTATTCATTATTTATAATTGGATCACAAATTGAAACATTTTTTGGCAAAGTAAAATACTTAATTATTTATATTGGTAGTGCTTTATTTGGTAGTTTGTTATCAATTTGTTTTAGTAATAGTATTAGTGCAGGAGCAAGTGGCGCAATTTTTGGTCTTTTAGGTGCAATGCTTTATTTTGGATATCATTATCGTTTATTTTTAGGTAATGCTTTATATAACCAAATAATACCTATTATTATATTAAATTTAGCTTTAGGTTTTTTCACTTCTGGAATTGATAATGCTTGCCACATTGGTGGTTTGATTGGTGGAATATTTGTATCTATGATTTGTGGTTTAAAATATAAAAATAATAAAACAGAGCGAATTAATGGAATAGTTTTAAGTATTATCTTTTTAGGATTTATTTTATTTTTAATAAATTCATTAAATTAGGAGGAATTATGGCAGTAACATATATATTTGGTCATCAAAAACCAGATACTGATTCAATATGTGCAAGTATCAGTTTATCGTATTTAAAAAATAAATTAGGTTTTAAAACAGAACCAAGAACTTTAGGTGAATTAAATAAAGAAACAAAATATGTTTTAAAATATTTTAATTTAAAACAACCTAAATATTTAAATGATGTTAAACTTCAAATTAAAGATATTGAATACAAGAAAAATTGTTATTTAAATATTAAACAATCAATTAATGAAGCCTTTAATTATATGAATGAGAACGAATTGACAGGTTTGCCAGTGGTTGATGATAATAAAAAATTATATGGACTAGTCACTTTAAAAGAGTTAGCTAGAGAATTAATTCAAGGAAATTTTATTAAATTAAGAACGTCGTATGATAATTTATTAAAAACACTACAAGCTAAAGAATTATTACGATTTGAAAATGAAATTGAAGGAAATGTTATGACAGGAGCTTTTCGAAGTTCAACTTTTATTCAAAATATTAAAGTTACTAATAATGATATATTAATTATTGGTGATCGTAATAATATTTTGGAATATGCAATTAAATGTCAAGTTAAAATGATTATTCTAGTTGGTGATGGTGAAATATCAGAACATAATTTAGAATTAGCTAGAAATAATAAAGTAAATGTTATAGTTACAGCTTTTGATACTTATCATACGACAAAATTAATTAGCTTAAGTAATTTTGTAGAAAATGTTTGTTTTATTTCGCCTACTTGTATTAATGATACAGATTATTATACTGAATTTAAAGAAATAGCTATTAAAACTAAGCATACCAATTATCCTGTTGTAAACCAAAAAGGTGAATGCTTAGGATTACTTCCTATTACTTTATCAAGTTTAAAACATCCAAAGCAAGTTATCTTAGTTGATCATAATGAAAAAGAACAAAGTGTTGATGGTTTAGATGAAGCAATGATAGTAGAAGTAGTTGATCATCATAAATTAGGTACTGTAGCTACCAATTTACCAATTAATTTTCGTAATATGGCTGTTGGCAGTTCTAATACGATTATTTATAATTTATTTAAAGAAAATGATGTTGTTATTCCTGTTAATATCGCTGGAGCAATGTTATCTGGAATTTTATCAGATACATTAATTTTAAAATCACCAACAACTACTAAGTTAGATATAGAGGCAGTAACTGAACTAGCAAATATAGCTATGGTTAATTATCAAGAATATGGTTTAGCAATGTTTAAAGCTGGTTCTTCGCTTGAAGGTCTTGATAAAGAAGATATTATTTATCAAGATTTTAAAAATTTCAATTACAATAACGATAAAATAGGTGTTGGACAAGTTTTTACGACTGATATTGATTATATATTAAATGATAAAGATGAATATGTTAATTTACTTAATAAAATTGCATTTACCCAAAATTATAAAATAGTTTTGCTTTTTATAACTGATATTATAAAAAATGGTTCATATATTTTATACAATGAAACAGCTGGCGAAATATTAAAAGAAAGCTATCAATTAGAAAGAATTAAAGAAGGTCATTATTTAAAAAATCTTGTATCAAGAAAAAAACAAATGATACCACCTATTTTAGAAATTTTAGAAAAACTGACTTAAATCAGTTTTTTTGACATTTTATTTAGTTCTAAAGTGTTATATTAATTAATATATTAAAGTGGGTGAGTGTATGGCAAAAATGCGATTAAAACGAAGAAAAAATTTATGCTTTATTAAATATTTTTTATTTGCTTTAATACTTTTTTTAATTATTAATTTTTTACTAAAAGATATAAAACTAAATAGTAATCACCAAATTATTAATCAATTACTTCATAATTCCAATAGTCACCTAGTAACTAATATTGATAATAATTTATTTAGTGGCTTTATTAATACTATAAATAATATTAAATTAAAAGAACCAATTTCCATTTTAGATAAAGTGTTTGCATATGAAAAAGAATCAGATTTAATTCAAGTTTTTTCTTATATTCAAAACAATGTAGTTACTAATCCACGGGTATATATTTATAGTACTCATCCTAATGAAAGCTATTTAGGTGAAAAAATTAAGGGTTACGATTTAGATAATACAGTTATTTTAGCTTCTATTTTATTACAAGAAAAATTAAATAGTAAAGGTATTGGTACAATAATTGAAGAAAGAAATGTTAATAAATATATCAAAGATAATAATTTGAATTATAATCAAAGTTATCAAGTAACTAGAAAGTTTTTACAAGATAAATTAAATAATTATAATTTTGATTTAATTATTGATTTACATCGTGATGCTGTTGCTAAAAATATTACAACAACCACAATAAATAATAAAGATTATGCTAAAATCATGTTTGTCTGTAACGTCAATTATAAACAAAATGTTGCGTTAGCTAATCAGTTAAATAATATCATAAATAATAAATATCCAACTTTATCACGTGGAATTTATAATAAGTATGTTGATAATTTTAATCAAGATTTAGCTGATAATGTTCTTCTTTTAGAGTTGGGGGGCAATTATAATAAGATAGATGAAGTTATACTAACAATTGATGCTTTAGCAGATGCAATAGAGGAGCTATTAAAATGAAAAAAATAAAATTACGTACCAAAATATTTAGATTAAGTTTTATTATCTTATTTGCTATTTTTATAACTGTTTTTATTAGTAATAAATATGGTTATTACGAATATTTAAAACATGAACAAGTAACCTTGACCCAAGAACAAATTCAACGATTTGAACAAGATATTAAAGATGGTAAATACGTTGATTTAGAAGATTATTTAGGTAATACTAATAAAAATTACCAAACAAAACTATCACAAGTTGGCTTAAATTTATCTAATTCTATATCTAATATTATCAAAAGTGGTGTTGATAGTTTCTTTAAATATGTCAGTAAATTTGTAGTAGAATAAGCGTAACTATTCACGGTCCAGAAAATAAATAACTGGAAAAATCAGCCAATTTATTAATTATTGGCTGTTTTTAAATTTC
>CALVVV010000009.1 GCA_944363995.1 uncultured Bacilli bacterium | reverse complement strand
TATATTATAAAGTAAAATACACTAAAAAGAAAGTCTTTAGACTTTCGAATGAAAAATTTATTTTTCATTTTTCTTGTGTGCTAGGCATGACATATATCTAGGTGGTGAAAGTCCACTACACGCGTACATATCAACGAAGTGTTAGGGAAACACAAGGTTTCCATCGTGAGGTGTGAGCCGGAGGAAGTGTGGAACAAAATCGTGGTCTGATGAACAAGAACTTAATATAAGGCTATACGTATGGATGAGAATGCAAGACAATTTAAAGTCCAAAAGATATGCGTAAATATGTATGGTAAATTAAGCAGATGAACGAGGAAAGGGATATGTCTTACCCGCTATTATGTAAATATTTACATAAGATTGGCAATTATACTAGTCAATATTACGCTAATATAGTATTAAATGAATTAGATTATTATGTTAAATATGAATTAAAAATAAAATATTATTGTAGTTTATTTTTTTATTAAAAGGTTGTGTTAAACAAAATGACTGATAGAAATTTATAAAAATACAAGTCAGTAATTATAAGAAAAATTGAAAGTAAATAATTTATCTGATTGCATAAAAACTAACTTATATCGTATATCAGTCACAAAGTATAACAGAACTTATTAAAAAATAAAAATGAATGTAAATATATTTTAAATAAAGTAATTATTTTCATCAATAATTTAAATTTAAAACTAAATAATAAAACAAGATATTATAAAAGTAGTTTAGGTATTGATTTTTGTGGATATATAATATATAAAAATTATATTAAAGTTAGAAAAAGATGTATTAAAAAGATAAAAAGAAAAGTTATAAAATGGAACAAGTTATATAAAATTAATCTATTAAATTATAAAAAGTTTTTATTAAGTTTTAATAGTTTTAAAGGTCATATTAAACATAGTAATTCATATAATTTATATAATAAAATATATAATATGATTGAATTTAATTAGAATTATTGACTATTTGATAATTACACTGAAAAAAATGTAATTTCAGTGTAATTGTCAAAAAGAAGTTTAATATGAAAAATAAAATTGAAACAAAATATATAATTGATTTTTACATAAATTAAAGTATTAAGTATAATATTTAATATATTGTAAAAACTAATTTTGAGGTGGAATATGAAAAAATTAGTTTTACTTTTAAGTTTGTTTTTAATTGGATGTGAATTATCTAATACTCCTACTAAAAAAACAGAAGAATTTTTAAAAAAATATCAAGTTTTAGATAGTGCTGTGGTAACAGATTTAGATGAGGTAGTTAATGAAGATACTACTTTAAATGAAAGTCAAAAAATAATGTATAAAGATATTATGAAAAAACATTATCAAAATTTAAGTTATCAAATAAAAGATGAAATTGTTGATGGTAACGAAGCTGTGGTAGTAGTAGAAATATCAGTTACTGATTTTAAAAAAGTATTAGAAGAAACTAATAATTATCTAAATAACAATAAAGAAGAATTTGATGATGAAAATGGTAATTATAGTATTGTAAAATTTAATGATTATAAATTAAATAAATTAAAAGAAGCAAAAGATAAAATAGTATATACTATTGAGATTAAATTAACAAAAGAAAATGATAATTGGAAAGTTAATAATTTAAGTCAAACTGATTATGATAAAATAAATGGTGTTTATTAAAATAGCTTAGAAAATTCTAAGCTATTTTACGATATTTTGTAGAAAACCGTTTGCTACATATTTTGTTTCATTGACAACTATAAAGGCATTATTATCAATTTGTTTAATTAGTTTTTGTAAATGATTGAAATTTTTGTTTTTTATTTCAATAAATAACATATCCTTTTCATCTTTATCTTTGCCTTCTACATCAATTACCGTAACAGCATATCCCTCATTCCTTAAAATATTAATCATATCAGGATAAGCTTTGTTAGTTATTATTTGGACAGATAAATTACTACTTATAAATTTTTGTGATAATATTCCACCAATATAAGTACCAGTTGCAAAACCAAGAGCGTATGAAATAGCAATCCATAGACTAGTTTCATTTGTGTTTAAAGCTTCTTTAACGATTACAAACCATACAAAAACCTCAAAAAACCCAACCATACTAGCATATAAATTTTTACCTTTGACAGTAATCATCATTCGTAAAGTTCCTAGTGATACATCCAATATTCTTGTTCCAAATATTTTTAGACATAATAAAAATAATTCCATACTATTCACCATTTATATTATACCATTTTTTAGAAAATTTATAAAAATATTTTTGACTTTTGAATAATATAATGATAATATATATAGAGGTGATAAGAATGAAATATTTAAAATTTTTATTAGTATTATTATTTATTCCTTTTATTGTTAAAGCTGATGTTGGTATTATCAGTGGCGATAATATAAATGAAGAAAAAGAAAATAACAATAGTTCTGTTATGTTTGGAAACAATATTGTTTCTAATAATTTAACTAAAGGAATTGAAGCTTTATTTGGCAATAATGTTGATTATAATGGAACTAGTGATTACTTAGTTTTATTTGGCAATAATGTTAATATTAATGGTGAAATTAATAATGACGGTTTTATTTTTGGTAATATAATTAATATTAATGAAGAGGCAAATATTAATCGAGATTTAGTTATACTTGGTAATGAAGTTACAATAAATGGGCAAATAAAAAGAGATGTTAAAGTTTATGCGTCTAGTGTTATTATTAATGGTGAGATAACTAATAATTTAACTATTAAGGCTAATACCATTGAAATTGAAGAAGCAACTATTAATACTTTATCTTATAATAAAGATGCGATAATCAATATTAGCGAAAAAGCACAAATAAAAGATACTATTTTGACAGATGAAATCTCACAAAATTACAGTTTGTTAGATAATATTATGAATTATTTTATTAATTTAGTTGGAACATTAATTTTATTTATGGCTATATGTTTACTTTTACCACAATTGTTTAAACGAATAAACAAGAAAAATGCAACTATTAATACTTTAAATTTTTTCTCATTATTTGGTTTTGGTGCTTTATCTTTAATTTTAATACCAATTATTATATTTTTATTATTTGGTTTTCCTTTTACAATTTCTTTAGCTTTATTAATTTTGACTTTATTTATAATCGCTATTTGTTTAGCTAATATATTTACTGGTTATTTAATTGGTTATATTATTTGGAAATTTTTAAAAAAAGAAGACAATTATTTATTAATTGGTTTAATTGGGATAACTATTTTAAATACTTTAATAGCAATTCCTAACTTTGGCTTTATTTTTAGTTTTATTGCTATTATGGTAGGAATGGGGATTATCTTACAACAATTTAAAAAGGATTAATTCCTTTTTTTATGTAAATTACAATATACAAAAATGTAAAATATAATTAATATTTTATTAATTCTTTTGTTCATATTTTAAGATTACATAATAAAATTACCTTAAAGTGGTAATAAAATGAATATATATAAAGCATAAAATAGCTTTAGGATGTACTATAATTAAATATATTAAAACAATCATCTTATTAAAATAAAAATATATCAGCAAAAGGTTATCATAAAAGAATTTGGACTTGCAGTTATTTTCAAAATATTTGAAACATCAATGTTAAATATAATGTGGTAATAAATAATATTAATTTGTTTAATATTTAAATAAGTTGTAAAAATAATGACAATTGTGTAAACTAGCAATCTGAAAAAATTATTAATTGTTATAATTATATAAATTAAATAGAAATATTACTAAATTAATAATTTAAATTTTTGACAAATAAGTGACTAAATGCTATAATTAAATCACTTGAAGGGGTGAATATTAATGAAAATAAACTCTGTCAATTTAGAAATAAGTGCAGTTAGACGTAGTCAATATCCTACTGATAATAAATCAGAATTTTTACTAGTAGGAAGATCAAATGTTGGCAAAAGCAGTTTTATAAATACTTTAATAAATCGTAAAAATTATGCTAGAACTTCAGCTACACCAGGAAAAACCCAAACAATTAACTTTTATTTAGTTAATAATCAATTTTATTTAGTAGATGCACCTGGGTACGGTTATGCACAGGTAAATAAAAAAAAGCAAAAAAAGTTTGGTTTAATGATGGAAGATTATTTAACTAATCGTAAGAATTTAAAACAAGTATTTATGCTAGTTGATTTTCGACATAAACTATCTAATGATGATATTATGATGTATAACTTTTTAAAATATTATAAATTACCAGTTACGATTGTTGCTACAAAAGTTGATAAAATTCCTATTACTAAACAACAACAACAAAGAAATACTATTTTAGAAGATTTAGATTTAGTTATAGGTGATGAATTTATTATGTTTAGTAACGTAACTAAAGTTGGTAAAGAAGAAATTCATCAAAAAATTGAAAGAACAATTTAATTACTTTTTTTTAATTAATTCATAATATATCATAGGTGGTAATATGAAATTTATTATTGATAATGATAAATATATTGTTTTTTTAAAAGAAAAGATTAATTTAGAGGGAAAATTAGAAAAATATTTTAAAGGATTATTTACAAAATTAAAAAATAAATATAATCTTGAATTTAACGGTTATTATAATATTAATGTTTATACTGATAAACATTATGGTGTGATTATAGAAATAATTAAAAATGAAATGGATTATTATACATATTTTAATCAAATTGATATGGAAATAAATATAATAAAAACTGATTTTTATTATGAAATAGATTATAATTTTTTAAATAAAAAAATTTTAAATAAATGTGCTTGTTATAAATATAATGATAAAATATATTTAAAAATTATAAAAGAAATAACGCCATTTGAATTATCTAATATATTAGAGTATAGTAATATATTATATGGCGAAGAATTAGAGAAAATTATAAAATACAGTAAGAAGGTGATTGTATGAAAAAACCTGTTGTCGCATTAGTTGGACGACCAAACGTTGGGAAAAGTACATTATTTAATCGTTTAGTTGGTAACAAAATAGCGATTATTGAAGATATTCCTGGAATAACTAGAGATCGAATTTATGGAGATGTTCAATTTGGTAATTGTTCTTTTCATTTGATTGATACTGGTGGAATTGATATTAGCAAAGATGATTTTAATAATGAAATAAAAATGCAAGCAGAAATAGCTATTAATGAAGCTGATGTTATTGTTTTTGTTGTTGATGCTAAGGAAGGTATAACTACTAATGATTTAGTAGTCAAGGACATGTTATTAAAAACTAATAAAAAAATTATTGTAGCTATTAATAAAGTAGATAGTAAATTAGCTAATAATAATATTTATGATTTTTATGAATTAGGTTTTGATAATTATATTAATATAAGTTCTGAACAAAATGAAGGAATATATGAATTATTAACTGAAATTACAAGCGATTTTAAAGAAATAAAAGAAGTAGAAGAAAACATTATCAAATTTAGTGTTATTGGTAGACCAAATGTTGGTAAAAGTAGTTTAGTTAATGCTATATTAAATGAAGAAAGAGTTATTGTTTCTGCTATTGCTGGAACGACACGTGACGCTATTGATACGCCTTTTAGCTATCATAATGAAAAATTTGTCATTATAGATACAGCTGGAATGCGGAAAAAAGGTAAAATATATGAAACAATAGAAAAGTATAGTTTATTACGTAGTATGAAAGCAATTGATAGATCTGATGTTTGTTTATTAGTTCTTGATGCCTCTACGGGAATTATTGAACATGACAAACATATTGCAAGTTATGCAATAGAAGCAGGAAAACCTATTATTATTGTTGTTAATAAATGGGATGTTATTGATGAAAAAGATGAACAAATGAAAAAATTTAATATAGAGATTCGTAATAATTTTCAATTTATACCATATGCTCCGATTGTCTATCTTTCTGCATTAACTAAAAAAAGAATTCATACATTAATGCCACAAGTTATTAAAGTGTATCAAAATAGTACTAAATTTATTGCAACTAATTTAATAAATGATTGTATTAAAGACGCTTATAATCTTAATTTGCCGCCATCTTATAAGGGAAAAAGATTAAAAATATATTTTTGTAATCAAGTAAGTATTAAACCACCAACATTTGATATTCAAGTTAATAATAAAGGATTAATTCATTTTTCTTACAAAAGATATTTAGAAAATAAAATTAGGGAATCGTTTGATTTTGAAGGAACACCAATTATTTTACAATTTAAAAACAAAGGTGAAGAAAAATTGTAGTTTAAATCACAATTTTTTTTAATTTGGCAGGAAAATATGATATACTTAATATGGTTAATATATGTGAGATGATAAAATGAAAGGATGATATTTATGAAAGTAAAAATTGATAAACATAAATTAAATAACGAAAAGTTAATAGTATATAATAAACCTGAAAAAGTTTATATTCCTTTAATAAGTGGCAATGATACAAATATAACAATATTAGCTAAAAAAGGAGAATATGTTTATAAAGGTAGTATAATAGGTAAAAGAAAAGGTGATTTTAGAATTCCAATTCATTCTAGTGTTAGTGGTACTGTTTTAGATTTTGAAGAGAAAACTTGTTATACTGGTGAAAAAGTAAAATGTATTGTTATCGAAAATGATTTTAAAGAAAAAATTGAACAAAAATTAAGTATAAAAAAAACAATAAACAAATATTCTAAAGAAGAATTTTTAGAATTGTTAAAAGAAAATGGTATTATTGGTATGGGGGGAGCAGGTTTTCCTACATATGTAAAATATGAAGCTAAAAATATAAATA
Organism: uncultured Bacilli bacterium; assembly: GCA_944363995.1. Lineage (GTDB taxonomy): Bacteria > Bacillota_I > Bacilli_A > RF39 > UBA660 > Faecisoma. The sequence goes on along the minus strand of CALVVV010000009.1, from coordinate 17,819 downwards.
CTTTAATCGTTAATGCAGTAGAATGTGAACCTTATATTATGGCTGATTATGCCTTAGCTAAAATTAAATGTGAAGAAATATTAGAAGCAATTGATGCTATTTTAGAAATAAATAATATAAAAGAAGCTATTATTGCTATAAAAAAAGAAAATAGTGAATTGAAACAAGTTTTTGATAATTTTATAGGAACTTATTTAAAAATAAAAATAAAATTAGTTCCTAATGTATATCCTATGGGATGGGAAAAAGTATTGATAAAAGAAGTTACTGGTAAAGATTATCAAAACTATCCAAGTGATGAAGGTATTATTGTTAATAACATTTCAACAATTTATGCGATTTATGAAGCATTAAAATATAATAAGCCTTTAATTGAAAGAATTGTAACATTTCAAGGCGAGGGTTTAGAAAGGCCTAGTAATGTTTTAGTTAAAATAGGTACACCAGTTGAAGAAATTCTAAATGAATTAAAAATTAAGCCTAATTCTATCATTGTAGCTGGTGGACCAATGATGGGAAAAAAAGTAGACGAATTAGTTATTTCGCCAAATTTAAACTGTGTTTTAGCATTAAATGATAATAATAATATAGTTAGTCCTTGTGTTTTATGTGGAAAATGTGTTAGTGTATGCCCAGTAAAATTAAGCCCTGTTTTAATTATGAAATCAAAAAAAGAACCAAAAAAATTAAAAAAATTCCATCCAGAAAAATGTATTGGATGTGGTTTGTGTTCTTATATCTGTCCTGCTAAACTGTTTGTTAGAGAACGCGTAAGTGAAGCTAAAAATATTGTGAGAGGTGATAAATAATGGGTCCATTTTTAAGAGATCAGAATAATACTAATAAAATAATGGTAAGACTATTAATCTCTTTGTTGCCAATAGTAATATTTGTAATTATTAAGAATGGTTATTTACCTTATAAAGAAGGTTTAATTAGTTTTATCGAAATGTTTAATCCTTTATTAAATATTTTTATAGGTGCTTTATCTTCTCTTGCTATTGAAAGTATCTATGCTTTAATATTGAAAAAAAGAAATTATATCAAAAATTCATATGCATTTTTGCCAGGATTATTTTTAGGATTAATTTTACCTCTTCATACGCCAATTTATGTTATTGTTTTAGGTAGTGTTGTTGCAAGTATTAGCAAGCTAATCTTCGGTGGATTTGGAAAGAATATATTTAATCCTGCATTAATAGGTTATTTGTTTATTGTTTTAGTTTTTTCAAGTATTTTAACGACTGATAATTATTTTAATGAATATGAATTAGATACAATTAGTAAACCAACACCTTTAACCAATGCATCAATGGTTTCGGGTATTGGTAGCTATGATGAGTTAGTAAAACCGTATGGTGATTTATCTAATTTCTTAATTGGAACGATTCCTGGAAGTTTAGCTGAAACAAGTGCTTTATTATGTATCGCTGCTTATGTTTATTTAGTTATTACTAAAACAATTAAATGGCGAATTCCTTTAATATATGTTTTGACTGTTTTTGTAATGACATTTTGTATTGGAAGATTATTAAATCAAGGTATCTATTATCCTCTTTTCCATATATTAAGCGGTGGTTTAATGTTTGGAGCAGTTTTTATGGCAACTGATCCAGTTACTAGTTGTGTTACCCCAATAGGTCAAATTTTACAAGGTTTACTATTAGGAATAATTACCGTTATTTTTCGTTTCGTCGGTGTAGAGGGGGTTGCTTTCAGTATTTTAATTGTTAACATGTTAGTATTTTTACTTGATAAAATAGGGATAGTTGCTAGATTTAATTTCTTAAAAGCACTTATTTGGTTCATTTTAATTTGGATAATTATTATTGTTTCAACAATTATTTTAGCTAATACACATAAAACAGATGGTAATAAAGATCCTGATTTCAATATTATCAGTAAAGAGGAAAATACTAATCAAACAATTTATAACGTTTCGCAAAAGGGTTACGGTGGAAGCATAAAAGCTCAAGTAATTATTGAAAATGATAAAATTATTTCGTTAGAAATTACATCTCACCATGAAACTTCTAATCGTTATCAACTAATAATTGATAATAATTATCTTGAACAATTAATTGATCATCAAGAAGATATTGAAAATTTAGATACTGTTAGTAGTGCGACTGTAACAAGTACAGCTTTAAAAAAATTAGTAAAAAATGTTTTGTTAGATTATAAACCAAATTAATTATTTGGTTTTTTTAACATATATTTATATTGGTGAGTAAATATGATAAAAAAATCTACCGCTTTAAAATTTTTAATTTTATTTGTTTTAACTTTTATAACAATTATATTTTTAAAAGTTAATCAACAATTTAAGCTTAATTTTTATAAATATATTTATGACACTAATATATCATTTGCAACAATAAATAATTGGTATAAAACAAAATTTGGTTCACCGTTACCTTTTAGTGATTATTTTGAACAATTGACACCAGTTTTTCAAGAACAATTAAAATACAACGAAGCTAATATTTATAAGGATGGAGTTTCTTTAACTGTTGGTGATAATTATTTAGTTCCAGCTTTGGATAGTGGTATAGTAATATTTATTGGTGAAAAAGAAGGATACGGCAAAACTGTAATAATTCAACAAGAAAATGGTATTGATGTTTGGTATTCTAATTTAAAAGAAATTAATTTACAGCTTTATGATTATATTAAAGATGGAAATTTAATTGGTAGTTCTTATGATAAATTATATTTAGTTTTTACAAAGAATGGTGAAGTAATTGACTATAAAGAATATATTTAAAATTCATTTTTTATTTTATTTAGTAGCCTTTGTTTGTTTTATAACAGCTAATTTTAAAAATTTTATTATATTTAGTTCAATCATATTAGTTCATGAATTAGGTCATATCATTGGAGCTATTATCTTTAAATGGAAAATAGATAAAGTTATTTTACTTCCTTTTGGCGGAATTACTATCTTTCAAGAAAATATAGATAAATCATTAAAGGAAGAATTTATAATTACGATTTTAGGTCCGTTATTTCAATTATTATTTTATTACATGTATAGAGGAAATGAAATATTTGATTATTATAATATAATTATTTTAATATTTAATTTATTGCCAATTTATCCTTTGGATGGAAGCAAAATTGTTAATATTTTATTTAATACTTTTATACCTTTTAAAAAAAGTCATATTTTGACAATTATTTGTTCAATTATAACTATTACATTTATACTGTTTTTTAAACATAATTTATTATTGTATTTAATTTTATTTTTTATTTTTTTAGAAATTATTAAAGAAATAAAAAAACATAATTATTATTTTAATCGTTTTTTATTAGAAAAATATTTAAACAATAATAAATATAAAAGAAAAAAAACGATTAATAAAATAACTAAAATGTATAAACAAACTAATCATTTTTTTTATTTAAATAATAAATATTATACCGAAAAACAAATTATGGCATATTTGTTTGACAAATAAAAAGAAATGTGCTAAAATTAGAAACTGTGTAGAGACCTCTCTACAACCGCACAGAAAAGGTTTAAAAATTATTACCTCAATGGCGAGTCTGAGATAAAAGGAGGTATATATATGAAAGCAGTTATTGAAACTGGAGGAAAACAATATTATGTTGAAGAAGGCTCTATTATCTATATTGAAAAATTAGATTTAGAAGTAGGTAAAGAGGTTATATTTGATAAAGTATTAATGGTTAATGGTAATACTGGTCGTCCTTATTTAACTAATGTTACGGTTCATGGTGAAGTAATTAAAAATGGTAAAAATAAAAAGATTAAAGTTTTTAAATATAATCCTAAGAAAAATTATCATAAAACTCAAGGTCATCGTCAACCATATACTAAAGTAGAAATTAAAAAAATTATTGAAAAATAATGATTAAAGTAAATATTAAAGAAAAAGATGTTATTGAAGAAATAACAATTAAAGGACATTCTGGCTATGAAGAGATTGGTAAAGATATAATCTGTGCTTCTGTTTCTTCAATAGTTATTACTACTATTAATGCTATTATTAGAATTGATGAAGAAGCTATTAATTATGATGAAAGTGTTATTATAAAAATTTTAAAACATAATGAAATAATAGATAAATTAATATTTAATTTAATTGATTTATTAAAAGAATTAGAAAAACAATATCCAAAATATATAAAAATAAGGAGGTGTTAATTGTGTTAAAGTTGATGCAATTAAATATACAATTATTTGCTCATAAAAAAGGACAAGGATCTACAAAAAATGGTCGTGATTCAATTGCTAAAAGATTAGGAGCAAAAGCTAGCGATGGCGAATTTGTAACTGGCGGTTCAATTTTGTATCGTCAAAGAGGAACAAAAATATATCCAGGTATTAATGTTGGTATTGGTTCAGATGATACTGTTTATGCTAAAATAGATGGATATGTTAAATTTGAAAGGGTTGGAAAAGATAGAAAACAAGTAAGTGTTTATACTACTAAATAATCTATCTTTTTTTGTACACTAATATATTAAAAATTAAATATTTAAAAATCTAATTATAAAGTAATAAATTAAAGATATATTCTACAAATAATTTTTTATATATATTTTATTTTTTTTTAGAAATATGATATAATTAAAATAGAGGTAGATTATATGGAAACAAAAATTTTATTGGTTGTTGATGATTCAAGTATTATTACTAACTTTGTTACTAAAATATTTAAAGATGAATTTAATGTTTTAATTGCCAAGGATGGTATTGAAGCAATTGAAATTATTCGAAATAATTTTGAACAAGATTTTATCGGTATATTATTAGATTTAAATATGCCAAGATTTAATGGTTTTCAAGTTTTAGAAACTTTTGAAAAAAATCATTTATTTAATAAAATTCCTGTTTGTATTTTAACTGGAGATGATACTAAAGATTCATTAGATAAAGTTTTTAAATATCCAATAGTTGATGTTTTAAATAAACCTTTCAGTGAGAATGATATAAAAACAAGTATTAGTAAATTAAAATTAAGGAAATAGGTAGCACCTATTTTTTTTTTAGTGTATAATGGAAGTGGTGATTAAAATGTTTATTGATGAGGTAGTTTTAGAACTTATAGCGGGAACTGGTGGCGATGGGTGTATGGCTTTTAGACGTGAAAAGTTTGTAGAAATGGGTGGACCATATGGTGGTAATGGCGGAAAAGGTTCTGATATTATTTTTAAAGTTGATGAAGGATTAAATACATTAATTGATTTAAGATATCAAAAACAAATAAAAGGTAAAAAAGGGAGTAACGGTTTAGGAAAAGGTATGAATGGCGCTAAAGCGGATGATGTAATTGTAAAAGTACCGTTAGGAACTGTTATTACAGATTTAGATACTAATTTAGTTATAGCTGATTTGACACAAAAAGATGATGAAGTGATTGTGGCTAGTGGCGGTCGAGGCGGTCGAGGAAATATGGCTTTTGCTACTAAATCTAATCCAGCGCCGCATTTTGCCGAAAATGGTGAACCAGGTGAAATAAGAAAAGTTAAAGTTGAATTAAAATTATTAGCAGATGTTGGATTAGTAGGAATGCCAAGTGTTGGAAAATCAACTATAATATCACAAATATCAAAAGCAAAACCCAAAATAGCGCCTTATCATTTTACAACTTTAAAACCTAATTTAGGTGTTGTTAAAGCAAATAATACTTCTTTTGTGATAGCAGATTTACCAGGCTTAATTGAAGGAGCTTCAAAAGGTGAAGGATTAGGAGATCAATTTTTAAAACATATTGAACGAACAAGAGTGATAGCTCATGTTATTGATATGGGAGCTATCGAAGGAAGAAATCCTTATGATGATTATATAGTTATAAATAATGAATTAAAACAATTTAATCCTAAAATATTAGAAAAGCCACAAATAATTATCGCTAATAAAATGGATATGCCTAATTCTTTAAATAATTTAAAACAATTTCAAAAAAAGGTTTCATTGCCTATTTATCCAGTTAAAGCAATTACTAATGAAGGACTTAAAGAGGTTATTGAAGCATTGGCTAACATGTTAATAAAAATTAAAAAAAATCCATTATATGAACAAGAAAAATTTGAAAGTCATATTTTATATAAATTTAAAGAAGAAAAACCATTTACAGTTACAAAAGAAGGTAATGTTTGGATTATCAAAGGCGAAAAAATAGAAAAATTATTAAAAATGACTAAATTTAATACTGATGAAGCTGTTAATCGTTTTGCTAATAAGTTAAGAAGATATGGTGTTGATGAAAAATTGCATGAATTAGGTGCTAAAGAAGGGGACATAATTAGAATTCTTGATTTGGAATTTGAATATAAAGATTAATATAAATTTATTAAATTTATGGACTTTTTTATTAATATTGGTGTAAAATATAAATAGGAGATGATTAGATGAAATACTTTCTTGTTGGAATTAAAGGAACAGGTATGAGTGCTTTAGCGCAAATACTTGATGGATTAGGTTATGAAGTTGAAGGTAGTGATAAGCCTGATCATTTTTTTACGGAACAAGCTTTAATTGATAAAGGTATTAAAATATATGAATTTAATAAAAATAATATTAAAGAAGATATGATTATCATTCAAGGTAATGCATTTAAAGATGATCACGAAGAAATCGTAAGAGCTAAAGAATTGAATTTAAAAATATATTCTTATCAAGAGATGGTTGGCAAACTTACAAAAATGTTTAAGACAATTACGATTGCTGGATGTCATGGCAAAACTACTACTACAGCTATGTTAAGTCATGTTTTAAAAAATATTACTGGTTGTAATTATTTAATAGGTGATGGTACAGGTGATGCTAATAAAGATAACGAATATTTTGCTTTAGAAGCTTGTGAATATAAAAGACATTTTTTAAGTTATACACCTTATTATGCTATTATTACTAATATTGAATTGGATCATATAGATTATTACAAAGATATTGATGATGTTATATTAGCATATCAAGAATATGCTAAGTTGGCAGAAAAAATGGTTATTGCTTGTGGTGATGATCCTTATACTCATACTTTAGAAGTAAATGTTCCAATATTTTATTACGGTTTAAATGATGACAATGATATAATTGCTAAAGATGTTGTATATTCTAATGAGGGAACAAGTTTTGATGTTTTCATTGAAGACAATTATTATGGCCATTTTGATTTACCATTATATGGTAAACATATGTTATTAAATTCGTTGGCTGTTATTGGTGTATGTTATTATGAACGTTTAGAAGCTAAAGATGTAGCTAAATATTTAAAAACATTTGAAGGTGCTAAAAGAAGATTTAAAGAGAAGATAATAGGTGATATAGTTACTATTGATGATTATGCTCATCATCCAACAGAAGTAAAAGTTACTATTAAAGGGGCTAAACAAAAATATCCTGATAAAGAAATTGTTGCTATTTTAAAAACTCATACTTTATCGCGAACAAAAGAGATGGCTCAAGAATTTGCTGATGCATTAAATTTAGCAGATAAATCATATATAATGGATGTTGGCGTTGATAGGGAAGAAATTGGTTATGATGATGTGACATATAAAGTAATATTAGATAAATTAAATAATGGCGAGTATATAAATTTAGAAACAGTTGATAAATTGTTAAAACATAAAAATGCAGTACTTATATTTATGAGTAGTAAAGATATTTATATTTTACAAAATAAATATGAAGAATTATTGAACAATACTATGAAAAAAGAATCTTTAAATTGAAGATTCTTTTAATTTTTTAATTTTTTCAGTATTTTTAAAATTTAATTTTGCTATATCTTTTAATTTATTAAAACCATATTTATTTACAATTTTTAAACCTAATTCATCAACTTTATCACTAGCCCCTTTAATTAAAAATATACCTAAAGTATTACTTAGTTTATCAAATTCTTTTAAAAATACAAATCTACTAATTAAAGAAGCACACGCCACCGCTAAACATTTATCTTCAGCTTTTGTAATAAATGTTATATTTTTTATATAATTAGTTTCTTTTAAATAATTGTAATAGGCATATGGTTGCGCGAATTGATCAACAACTATGTAATCATATTGATATTTGCTAGTCATTTTACTTAACACTTTATTATGTAAAATAGCTTTTACTTTATTCATATTCATATCAGAACTATAATTTTCATTATATTCTTTGTTATTTAATATAATGCATTCATAAGGAATTTTTTTAATTATTTGTGGTACTATTTCCAATATTTTTTCATCGGTTAATTTTTTAGAATCTTTTACCCCTAATTCTTCTAAAAAAGGAATATTTTCTTTTTCTACGTATGCTGCTGTAACTACAATAGGACCAAAATAATCACCGGTTCCGACTTCATCAGAACCAATAGTAGAAGCATAATAGATTTTAGGATCTATTTTTTCAATAATTTTTTCTTTTTTCTTTTTATCATTACTATTAGTTATTTCCACAGCTTTAGTTGGATTTAAATGACGTTCCATTTCTTTCCACATATTTGCATCAATATCAGCACTTATTCCTTGAAATACGGCTTTTCCGGAATTATAAAGTGTAACTACAGTATCCGCTTCATCCGCTTGGAAAATAGCATAATCAGGAGTTTTGGGTCTTTTTTTATCTTCAAAATATTCAATCATTTTTTGTTTAGTATTTTCACTAACCTTTAATGTAATAGTCAAATTAATCACCTAAAAATATTTTAGCATATTTAATAAAATAAAAAAAGTGCTTATTAACACTTTATATATCTAAATTAGAATCGGTATTGCCAATACCAAGTAATAAATTTAAAATATCTTCTAAAAATGTACCTTCTGAATTTTTATATAAATTTTCTATTATTTCTTGAATGTCATTTTCAGTTAATTCATTAAATTCAATATAACTGTTAGGTTTTTTTATCTCGATATTTTTGTTTGTATATATGGTTGAATCGATATTAATTATTAAATCCATTTCAACGTCACTTTTACTATTTAGTGTTATAGTAGTTTTTATATTTTTTTCGTCATCACTTATATTTTCGGTTTGAATTTTAACGTTAGCATTTAATTCTTCATTAAAATTTAAATTTAATTCTTTAGTTTCACCATTATTGAAAGTTGCTTTATAAGTCATATCAGCATCCTGCAATGTAATAGTGGTAATATCATTTTCATTTTTAATGGTAAGTTTGTCACTACCTTTGTCATTGATAGCAAAATCAATAATATCTTTATAATCAGTATATGTTATTATAGTTTCAGCATCTGTAATATTAAGACCAATAAAATCATTTCCTTTGGTGTATATTTTAAATGTGATGTTTAATTCTTCAGTAGTTTGTTTTTCTTCCTTAAAAGTACCATCACTTTGAAGTGTAAACATATAACCGTTACTTTCTATAATTAATTCATTTATTTTATCTGTATAACTTAATTTATTGATTTTAGCATTACCTAAATTAACTATTTTAGCAATTTCCTCATCAGTAAAAGAAGTCTTATTTTCACAATCTATATCATCGCTTGTAAATGTTCCAATGTCTTTTTTTAAACTACTTAAGGCACAATAATTACTTATACTACTATAAATCATACTAGCTTCTGATTTACCTGTTGAAAGATAGATATCATCACTTACTAAAGCAAAATCTTTATCTTTTTCTTCATTTAATTTTTCTTTAATTTCATCAACAGTCATTTCATTATATTTAGCTAATATTTCAATAAACTTTTCATCATTTAATATTTTTTCAATAATACTTTTTTTCATAGTATTAGCAATTTCTTGATTAATTTTATATATGTTTGATGTAACATCAATATTTTCATTATTGATAGTTATTGTTTCTTTTTCTTTACTAAAATTATCTTCAACTAATGAATTTGAAATATAGTCTAACATACTATTAATTAAGTATTTGAAATCTTCTACATTTTCTTTTAATTCTTCATTATTTTCATTTTGTAATAACTCATCAAAATTAATTTCTCCTAATTTTACGACTTTACTAAATAAGCTTTCGGATTCAAAAAACAAAGAATTATTTGATAAATAAATAAGTAAATCAGCAATTTGTTTATTATTATCACCTAATATAGTTTTTAAATTAAAATATTTATTTTGATAATCTAATTCATAGAGAAAATTTAATTTTAATTCTTTTAAAACTTCTAAATCTTCAGTGTTGGTATCAAATGTAATATTGTTGTTAAAAATAATTTTATTATTATCAAGTGTTTCTACTTCATTATCTAAATTGCTTGTAAGATTATTGAATTGTTTCTTTATTTCAGTAATTGATTCTGTAAAAATTGTTTTTGGATTTTTAGATTTATTTAAAATAAAGAATAATCCGACACTTCCTACAATTAGTAAAATAATTAAAATTATAATCAAAATTATTAATTTATTACTTTTGATATTTTTTAAATCACTTTCATCTTCATCCACTACTTGTATGTTTTCTACTGGTTGCACAGGTTGAGCTGGTTGGGCAGGTTGCACAGGTTGTACAGGCTGAGTTGGTTGTGTGTCTAAACTATTATTTTTATTATTTAAATTTTCATTCATATCATATCTACTCCTATCTCTTTATAAATATATCATATATTCTTTTAAAAGTAAATATAAAATGAGCTTGATAAATAAAATTTTTTAAGATATAATTAAATAGGTGATAAAATGGCATACAATGAAAATTCAATAAAAATACTAGAAGGATTAGAAGCAGTAAGAAAAAGACCTGGTATGTATATTGGTTCAACAGACAAAAGAGGATTACACCATTTAGTATGGGAAATAGTTGATAATAGTATTGATGAAATATTAAACGGTTATGGTAAAAAAATAAAAATAATTATTCATAAAGATGGTTCAGTTAGTGTAGAAGATGAGGGTAGAGGTGTTCCAGTAGGAATGCACGAATCTGGTATGTCCACACCAGAAGTTATATATACAGTATTACACGCTGGTGGTAAATTCGAAACCTCTGGATACAAAGTATCCGGTGGCTTACACGGCGTAGGTGGTTCAGTAGTAAATGCTTTAAGTAAGTGGATGGAAGTAACAATCAAACGTGATGGATATGTTTATTTTATTAAATTTGAAAACGGTGGTAAAGTAGCAATACCTTTACAAAAATTAGAAAAAACTAGTAAAACTGGAACAAAAGTTAGATTTATGCCTGATGACACTATCTTTAGTACAACACATTTTTCTTTTACAACTATATGTGAAAGAATGCAAGAATCAGCTTTTTTACTTAAAGGATTAACAGTTGAAGTAATAGATGAAGAAGATAATAAACAAGAAGTTTTTTGCTATGATAATGGTTTAAAATCATTTGTCGAATATTTAAATGATGGCAAAAGTGAATTACATAAAGTTGTTCATTTTGAAGGTAGTAAAGACGGCATAAATGTCGAAGTAGCATTTCAATATACTGATACATATTCAGAAAATATTATTAGTTTTGTTAATAATGTTAAAACTACAGATGGTGGAACTCACGAGGTTGGTTTAAAAACAGCCTTAACTAAAGTTTTTAACGATTATGCCAAAAATAATGGGTATTTAAAATCAAAAGATAAAAACTTAGAAGGAGCAGATACTAGAGAAGGTTTAACAGCTATAATAAGTTTACAAATACCAGAAGCTTTATTACAATTTGAAGGTCAAACTAAAGCAAAATTAGGTACACCAGTAGCTAGGACAATAGTAGAAAATATTGTAAGTGAAAAATTGCAATTTTTCTTAGAAGAAAATAAAGCTATTGCAACTGATATTTTAAATAAAATGGTTAAAAGTAAAATGGTAAGAGAAGCAGCAAGAAAAGCAAGAGATGAAGCAAGAAATGGAAAGGGCAAAAACAAAAAAGAACAAGCTTTATCCGGTAAATTAACGCCAGCCCAAACTAAAAATCCTGATAAAAATGAATTGTTTTTAGTTGAAGGAGATTCAGCCGGTGGTTCAGCTAAACAAGGACGAGATAGAAAATTTCAAGCAATATTACCTTTAAGAGGTAAAGTTTTAAACTGTGAAAAAACAAAATTAGAAGAAATATTTAAAAATGAAGAAATAAATACAATTATTCACACCGTAGGGGCGGGAGTTGGTAGCGATTTTGATATTAAAGATTGCAATTATGATAAAGTAATTATCATGACCGATGCTGATGATGATGGAGCCCATATTCAAGTTTTATTATTAACTTTCTTCTATCGATATATGAAACCATTAATTGAAAATGGTAAACTTTATATTGCGATGCCACCATTATATAAATTATTTAATGGTAAAACAGTTTACTATGCTTGGACTGATGAAGAAAGAAAAGAAATATTAGAAAAAGCAAAAATAAAATTGGAAACACAACGTTATAAAGGTTTAGGTGAAATGAATGCTGATCAGTTATGGGAAACAACAATGGATCCTAATACTAGAAGTTTAGTAAAAATAAATATTACCGATGTTGCTTTAGCAGAAAAAAGAGTAAGTATTTTAATGGGAGATAAAGTAGAGCCAAGAAAAGAATGGATTGAAGAAAATGTTGACTTTACTTTACAAGATAATTACAAAAAATGAAATATGATATATTAAAAAGTTTTTAGATATAATTTTATCAATAATATTTATTATATTAACATTGCCTTTTATGTTAATGGTATTACTAATTACTTTTCTTGATATTGGATTACCTTTAATTGGTATTAGAATTCCAAGAGAAGGAAAAAATAAAAAACCATTTTATATGTATAAAATAAGAACTAGAATATATGATAAAAATGGAAATAGTCATTATAGTAAAATAAGTAAATTTATCGATGACACTGGATTAAATGAATTACCACAGTTTTATAATGTATTAAAAGGGGATATGTCGATTATAGGACCTCGGGCTTTTATATGTGGTGAGAAATTACCACAAGGTAAAATAAGTTCTAAAAGATATTTAGTAAAACCAGGTATTATTAGTTTAGCCCAAGTTTATAGTGGAAGAAAGTTAAGTTATCAAGATACTTTAAAATGTGATATAGAATATTATGATAATTATAGTTTATGGTTTGATATAAAAATATTTTTTAAATCATTAAAAACAATAAGCAAAAGAATTTTAGGTAGGTGAGTTATGCAAGACGTATTAAAAAAAATATATGATTACTCTTTAGAAGATATAATGGGTGAAAGATTTGGTAGATATTCAAAATCAATTATTCAAGATAGAGCTTTACCTGATGTAAGGGATGGTTTAAAACCCGTTCAAAGAAGAATATTATATACAATGTATCAAGGCAAAAATACTTATGATAAACCGTATCGTAAATCAGCTAAAACAGTTGGAGATGTTATGGGGCAATACCACCCACATGGCGATTCTAGTATATATGAAGCAATGGTTAGAATGAGTCAGTGGTGGAAACAAAATACGCCTTATGTTGACATGCACGGTAATAATGGTTCAATGGATGGTGATGGGCCTGCGGCTTATCGTTATACCGAAGCAAGATTATCAAAAATAAGTAATGAATTATTAAAGGATATAAATAAAGATACTGTTGTAATGACATATAATTATGATGATACTTTATTTGAACCAACCGTATTACCAGCTAAATTTCCTAATTTGTTAGTAAATGGTTCTAATGGTATATCAGCAGGATATGCTACAAATATCCCCCCTCATAATTTAGGTGAAATAATTGATGCAACAATTAAAAGAATTGATAGCCCTAATTGTTATTTAGATACAATATTAGATATCGTAAAAGGACCAGATTTTCCAACTGGGGGTATTGCTTGTGGAAAACAAGGAATAATTGATGCTTTTACAACAGGTCGTGGTAAAGTAATAGTAAAATCAAAGTATGAAATTGTCAAAAATAAAGGCAAAGACCAAATTGTTATTACCGAAATACCTTTTGATGTTAATAAAGCTGCTTTAGTAAAAAAAATCGATGAAATTAGAATTGATAAAAAAGTTGAAGGTATTGGGGAAGTAAGAGATGAATCCGATTTAGAAAATCCAGAAACTATTGTAATCGATTTAAAAAAAGATGCTGATAGTGAATTAATAATAAATTATTTATTAAAAAATACAGATTTACAAATATCATTTAATTATAATATGGTAGCAATCGTTAATAATAGACCAATGACTTTAGGTATTTTACAAATATTAGATGCTTATATTGCTCATCAAAAGGAAGTGATTTTAAAAAGAACTAAGTTTGATTTAGATCACGCTTTAGCCGAAATGCATATAGTAGAAGGTTTAATTAAAGCTTTATCAATTTTAGATGAAGTTATTAAAACAATTAGAAAATCTAAAAATAAAAGTGATGCTAAAGATAATTTAGTAAAAGAATATGATTTTACCGAAAAACAAGCAGAAGCCATTGTTATGTTACAATTATATAAATTAACAAACACAGATGTTACAGAATTGTTAGAAAGAAAAGACAATTTAAAATTAATGATCGAATTTTTAGAAAGTATTTTAAATGATGAAAATAAATTAAAGTCTGTTATGAAAGATGAATTAAGAAATATAAAAAAAGAATATGCAATACCAAGAAAAACTGAAATATTAGATGAAGTAGAGGATATTAAAATAGATACTACATCGATGATACCTAAAGAAGATTGTATCGTGGTAGTTACAAAACAAGGATATGTAAAAATAGTGTCATTGCGAAGTTATAATGCTAATGATGGTGATACCTTATTAAAAGAAAAAGATTATATTATTGGTTTATACCAAATGAATACTTTAGATACATTATTGATATTTACTGATTTAGGTAATTATTTGTATGTTCCTATCTATGAATTACCAGATTTAAAATGGAAAGAATTAGGAAAACATATTAGTAATATTATCAAGTTAAATAGTGAAGAAAACATTATAAATAGTATTCCAGTTTATGATTTTAATGCTAATAAATATATAACATTATTTAGTAGAGATGGTTTAGTAAAGAGAACTAAATTGGATGAATTTAAAGTAACAAGATATTCAAAACCAATGTGTTGTATGAAATTAAAAGGTGATGACAAATTAGTAAGTGTCACTGATGCAAATGGTAGTGAAGTATTTATTACAACTTTAAATGGTTATGGATTAAGATACAAAACTGAGGAAATATCAATTGTTGGTATTAAAGCAAGTGGTGTTAAAGCGATTAACTTAAAAGATGATTATGTAGTTAGTGGTATATTATTTGATAATAGTGATTATGTTACAATTATTACGTCTAATGGAACAGGTAAACGTGTTAAATTAAATGAATTTGAATTATCAACTAGGGCTAGAAGAGGTATTTTATTAGTAAGAGATGTAAAAACTAATCCTTATAAAATATTAAAATCATTTATTGATGTAAAGAAATTAGGTATAATAAATACTGATATCAGCGAAATAAAAGTAACAGAATTACCAATTGTAGATCGTTATTCAACGGGAACAGTTATTAATAAAAAAGGAATAAAGGATTGTTTTGAAATTGTTAACTTAACAAAAGAAGAAACTAAGGATAAAAAAGAAGAAAAACAATATGAAGAAGAAATAATTGATATTTCTTTAGATGATGTTGATGAAAAAATACTTACAATTGATGATTTTTTAGATGATTTTAAAATATAAAGAGGGAAATATGAACGAAATTATAATAAATATTAATGATGAAAAAGATTACGAAAATAAATACAATTTTAACAATTTATCAACAGAATTATCTAATTATATTTATGAAGAATGTAAAGGAAAACCAATTAATAATAAAATATCAATTATTATAAAAGCAAGTTATAAAATAAAAGATAAAGAAAAAGAAGAAATAATTAATAAAATTCATAATAATTATAAAACTGATTTAAATGAACAGTTATTGATGATAAAATATTCAAATAGTAAAAATATTGTAGTATTTTTATTAGGAATTTTATTTTTATATTTATATTATTTTATTAAAATTAATTTTGTTTTATCTGAAATGATTTTAATAGTTGGTTGGGTAGCAATATGGGAAGCGGTTTATGCTTGGTTATTTGTAAGAGATAAGAATAATATTCAAATTAAAAGATTAAAAAAATTAGCTAATTGTGAGATAAAATTTGAATAATTTGAAAAAAATAGTAAAAAAGTATTGTCAAATCAATAATTATATTGTATAATTAGTCTTGTCAAGTTGACAAGGCAATGCCTGAGTGGCGAAATTGGTAGACGCACAGGACTTAAAATCCTGCGGAAGTCAAATTCCGTGCCGGTTCAAGTCCGGCCTTAGGCACCATTAATAAATTATCCGAACTTCATAATTGATAGTTCGGTTTATTTTATATCATAAGGTGATTGTAATGAATTTAATAATTAACGATGATAATTTACAAGTTAATGAAATTGTTGAATTTAATTCCAAAGTAAGAGCAGTATTAATAGATGAAAAAAATAGAGTTTTAATTGCTAGATATGGTAATGTTTTATTATTTCCCGGTGGAAGTATTGATGATGGTGAAAATATTGATAACGCAATTATTAGAGAATTGAAAGAAGAAACAGGAACTATTTATGAAAAATCAGACTTAAGTTTTTTAACTAAGATGGATTTTTTTCAAAAAAATTATGTCAAAAGAAATGGAAAAATTCAAAATCGTTTAATAAGTACATATTATTTTTTAGGTGCTTATAAACCAATCAAATTACAATTACAATGTTTAACTGAAAAAGAAAAAAAAGATGGATTCAAACTAGAGTTAGTACCGTTGGAACAACTAGAAAAGTTAGTTTTAAAAAATCAAAGTGACAATCCAAGAAATATTTATTTTCAAAGAGAAATGCTTGAAATAATAAGATTACTTATAAATAAGTTTAAGAAAAATAATTGTACTAAAAAATTAAAATATACTCACAATATTAAATTTGTTTAATATGTTATATTTGATTTAATATCTACTATTAATTTAATGTTCAATATTTAATGATTAAGGAAATTATTAATAGAAACTCGTACTATAAAATGTGCGAGTTTTAAATTAAAAAAATGATGAAATATAAATTTAATTTATTTACATCTAAAATTATCTATAGTATAATTAATATGAGGTGAGATAAGTGAATCAAGAAAAAATCGGTCAAGCAATAAAAGAAATCAGAACCAAAAACAATTTAAGTCAACAAGCTTTTGCGGAAAAATTTGGAGTCACTTATCAAGCAGTATCAAAATGGGAAAATGGTAAAAATATTCCCGATATCGCAACTTTAAAAGAAATATGTCAAGAATATAATTTAAAGTTAGAAGAATTATTGGATGCGAAAATATCAAGTAATCATAATAATTGGCTTAAATGGCTAATTTTAATTATTATATTATTAATTATTATTTTGATTGTTGTACTAATTTTTAAAAACAATGATTTTGAATTTAAAACATTATCGACTAGTTGTACTGATTTTACCGTTAATGGTAGTATTGCTTATAACGATACTAAATCATCAATCTACATTTCTCATATAACTTATTGTGGAGAAATGGATAATAATGAATATAACAAAATCGAATGTATTTTATATGAATCCAACGATAAAGTCAAAACCGAAATTGGCCGATATAATTATGAAGATGAAAAAGGAATAACCTTAGAAGAATTTTTAAAAGAAGTAAACTTTAATGTGGAAACTTGTAAATTGTATTCGGAAGATAGTCTTCATTTAGAAATAGAAGCAACGACTATTGATGGTGAAGATATGTTTCACAAAGTTCCATTAAAATTAGATGATAATTGTCTTAATTAAGGGGCTGTCATGAAATGAAATAATTTCATACAGTTCTTTTTTTGTTAATTAAAATATAAAAAAACGCTAGAAAAG
>CALVVV010000008.1 GCA_944363995.1 uncultured Bacilli bacterium | reverse complement strand
TTTTCTAGCGTTTTTTTATATTTTAATTAACAAAAAAAGAACTGTATGAAATTATTTCATTTCATGACAGCCCCTTTTGTATATATAAATCATCATTTGCATCAATCGTAATTGTAGAATTATATTTAACATCATTATTAATTATTTCGTTAGCAATTAAATTTTCCACAGTTTTGGTAACAAATCGTTTGATTGGTCTAGCTCCATATCTTGAATCATAAGAGTTTTCCACAATATAATTTTTAGCTTTATCAGTTAAATTTATTTTTAATTGTTTATCACTTAATCTTTTTTCGATATCTTTAATTATTTTATCTAAGATTTGATAAATTACATTTTTATCTAATGACTTAAATACTATTATTTCATCAATACGATTGATAAATTCAGGTTTAAAGGTTTGTCTTAATTCATTCATAACTAATTCGTTAGCATTTTCCATATTATCTAAGATATATTCGCTGCCTAAGTTCGAAGTCATTATAATAATAGTATTTTTAAAATCGACTGTTCTACCTTGGGAATCAGTAATTCTACCATCATCTAATATTTGTAATAAAATATTAAATACATCTTTATGAGCTTTTTCTATTTCATCGAATAAGACAATACTATATGGATTTCTTCTTACGGCTTCGGTTAATTGTCCACCATCATCATAACCTACATAACCTGGAGGAGAACCGATTAATCTTGCGACTGAATGACTTTCCATATATTCACTCATATCGATTCTAATCATATGTCTTTCATCATCAAATAATTCATACGCTAAAGTTCTAGCAACCTCAGTTTTACCAACACCAGTAGGTCCTAAAAAGATAAATGAACCGATTGGTTTATTAGGATCTTTGATACCGGCTCTAGCTCTTATAATAGCATCACTAACCAATTTGATAGCATCATCTTGTCCTTTTACTCTTTTTTTCATATTTTCATTTAATTTAAGTAATTTATCTTTTTCACTATCAACTAATTTATTAATTGGTATATTTGTCCATTTTGATATTATTTTAGCGATATCATTGTCATCAACTGTATCACTTAAAATATCAGATTTATTTTTATTATTTAATTCATTTAATTCTTTTTCTAATTGCGGTAAAACACCGTGTCTTAATTTAGCAGCCGTTTCTAAATCATATTCATTTTCTGCTTTTTCTAATTTATGTTTAGTAGTATCAATCTCTTCCTTTTTCTTACTAATTAAGTTATTAATTTCTTTTTCTTCTTCCCAATTTTTTCTTAAATTAGCTTCTTTTTCTTTTAAGGTATTAATTTCATTATCAATTTCCTCTTTACGATGTTTTGATATATCATCTTTTTCTTTTTTTAAAGCTTCTTTTTCAATTTGTAATTGCATTATATGTCTTGTTAAAGTATCTAATTCTGTTGGAACTGATTCCATTTGTACTTTGATAGTAGCACATGCTTCATCAATTAAATCAATAGCTTTATCTGGTAAAAATCTATCAGTTATGTATCTATCTGATAAAGTAGCAGCAGCAATTAAAGCTTTATCTTTTATATTAACGCCGTGGTAGACTTCTAATTTTGGTTTTAATCCTCTTAAAATAGTAATAGTGTCTAACACTGTAGGTGGCGCAACTAAGATTTTTTGAAATCTTCTTTCTAAAGCTCCATCTTTTTCAATATATTTACGATATTCATTTAATGTAGTAGCACCGATACAATGAATTTCACCACGGGCTAACATAGGCTTTAACATATTACCGGCATCCATAGCACCTTCCAAAGCCCCAGCACCAACTATCATATGTATTTCATCGATAAACATAATAATATCGCCATTAGATTCTTTTACTTCTTTTAAAACCGCTTTTAATCTTTCTTCAAATTCGCCACGGTATTTAGCGCCAGCTATTAAAGCTCCCATATCTAATTCCCAAATTGTCTTATTTTTTAAACTATTAGGAACATCTCCTTTAACAATACGCGTAGCTAGCCCTTCAACAATGGCAGTTTTCCCAACTCCTGGTTCACCAATTAAAACAGGATTATTTTTAGTTTTCCTAGATAAAATTCTAGTTATACTTCTTATCTCATCATCACGACCAATAACCGGATCGACTTTGTTATTTTTTACTGCATCAGTAATATCTCGTCCATATTTTTCTAAAACATTTTCAAGATTTTCTTGGTATGGATTCATATTCTCCCTCCTTTTTTATTGTTGATTATTTTAACCAACGCTAAAAGTATATCACTTATTTTAGCACTTGTCAACAAAGAGTGCTAAAGTTGTTAATTTTTTTTATTTATGTTATAATGAATAAACGAGGTTGGTTTTATGGATTTTAGCAAATTATTTTTGTTATTTATTTGTTATTCCTTTGTTGGGTGGATAATTGAAGTAATATATGAATATTTTATGAATGGTAAATTAATTAATCGGGGATTTTTAATTGGTCCTTATTGTCCAATTTATGGTGTTGGTGGGATAATTGCTACATTTACCCTAACAAATCATAAAGATAATATAATAATCCTTTTTGTTATGTCAATGTTCTTATTTGCCCTTCTTGAATATTTTACTAGCTATATAATGGAAAAAGTATTTAAAGCGAGATGGTGGGATTATTCTGAATATCGTTTTAATATTAATGGTCGAATTTGCTTAGAAACATTAATTCCGTTTGGAATATTGGGATGTTTAGCTATTTATGTTGTAAATCCTATGTTTGAATTATTATTTAATTTAATTAATTTTCAAATATTGGAGATAATCACATTGATTTTGTTAAGTATTTTTATTTTTGATTTGATTTTATCTTTAAAAATAATTAGTAGTTTTAAGAATACCGCTATATCTTTTTTAAAAAAAGATAACACTGAAGAAATAACAAAAAAAGTTAAAGATGCTTTGTTAAGCAAATCGGTTTGGACAAGAAGATTAATTCAGGCATTCCCTAAGGTTAAAGCCGTTATTGGCAATAATATTGATTTTATTAGGACAAAAATAGAATTGAAGATAACTAAAAAAGAGTTAAAAAATACTAAAAAAGAATTAAAAAAATATAAAAAAGAAAAGAGGAAAATATGATAAAATTTTATAAAAATTTAGGTATTTTAGAATCATTATTTGAAAATGGTGAATTGGTAAAAGAAAATAGTATTGATGCAAGTTTAGAAAAACATGTTCCTTTTTGTGAAATAAAGGATAATAAGGTATATGTTACAATTGGTGAAGTAGTTCATCCAATGGAAGAAGATCATTATATTGAATGGATTGCAATGGTAAAAGGTAATAAAATAGTTAAATATTTATTAAAACCAAGCGATGAACCAAAAGCAATATTCGCTTATGAAGAAGGTTCTATTATTTATACTTATTGTAATAAACATGGATTGTGGAAAAAAGAAATATAAGTCTATATTTAGACTTTTTTTCATACTATTTTATAGGTGAAATGTATGAAAAAAATATTAATTTTATTATTATTAATTCCAATTAATATAAAAGCCTATTCTAGTAGTGCAACTAGTACAGTCTTAATGGATATGGATAACTTAAATATTATTTACTCTAATAATATGAATGATGTAAGAAGTGTTGCATCTATATCAAATATTATGACTACATAGTGATTAACCAAGTTTATTATGGAATATTAAAAAATGAAGTAGAATTAATTGAAGAAGTAAATAGACTAGAATGGGTTTCTATAAATGATAATTTCTTTGATATGAGTAAATACGCTGGCGAAGGTAATATTGGACATATAATTCAAGAAATAAAAATAGATTTAGAAAACAACTGACTAATGAATAGTTGTTTTTATTTGGGGAAAAATGGAACTTATGATATAATACAAAGTAATTCAAGGGGGATATAATTTATGAATATAGTTTTTAGTGGACCTAACGGAGAGAGGAAAAATATTATTTTCAGTACCTGGAAAAGACTATTTATTAGAAGTTTTTTGTGATGATAAAGCAATTGGAAGATTTAGTATTGAAGAAATGGATAATATAGTAATGAGTGCTGGATTATATCCTTTAAAAGCAAGTAGAAATAGATTTATGATGTCATTTAATTCATATGAAATGTTTTTGAAATATTTACAAAGTATTGGAACATATCAAAAAATTATGTGATATACTAATCAAAGTTGGTCTAAGGAATTATCAGCTGAAATTTTAAAAAAATTTGACTCCACATCATTTATAACAGGTGAATATTTAACATATAATTGCGAAAACTTACAAAGAAAACTAAGGAGGAAGTAATATGATTTTATATAGTTCGACAGTTAATGATTTTACCAATGATATAAATAACAATAAAATTTCATATATTTTAGAAAATATGAAACAAAAAGAACTATATGAAGGAACTACATCATCAGAAAAACAATCTTGGGAAAATTCTTTGAAATATATGAGTGAAGTATTACAGCAATCTAGTATTCCCAAAGATTGTACTGTCGTATTAGAATATAATCTTCCAATGACATCAAGTAGAATAGATTTTATTTTGTGTGGATATAATTATGAAAATAAGAAAAATATACTAATTATTGAATTAAAACAATGGTCAAAAGTAAATGAAGTAAAAGATAGTGAAATATTATTAGAAACGTATGTTGGAAATGGATTAAAAAAAGTTATTCATCCGTCGTACCAAGCATGGTCATACAAGATGCTATTGAAAGATTTTAATCAAAATATCCAAGAAAATAACATTATTGTAGATGCCTGTTCTATTTTGCATAATTATATACCTAATAACAATGATCCAATATTAGATGATAAATTTTCAGAACTAATTAAAGAAGTATCAATATTTTTTAAAGATGATAAAGATAAATTAATTGAATTTATAAATAAAAAATTTTGTTATGGTGATAATTTGTCTATAATCCAAGAAATTGATAGTAGTAAATTATTACCATCTAAAAGTTTACAAGAAAACATAGATAAATTATTAAAAGGAAATAAAGAATTTAATTTAATAGATAATCAGATGATAATCTATGATAAAATATTAGCGGCAACAAAAAAAGAAGAAAAGAATGTAATTATTGTCGAAGGTGGTCCAGGCACTGGAAAATCTGTAATAGCGATAAATTTATTAGCAAATTTAACTAGTCAAGGAAAATTATGTCAATATGTATCAAGAAACACAGCGCCACGAGTAGTTTATGGAACAAAATTAAAAGGAACTTTAAATAAAACTAGTATAGATAATTTATTTAAAACATCTAGTGCTTATATTGCCACAGATGAAGATATTTTTGATGTTTTAATAGTAGACGAAGCTCACTCTCTAACTGAAAAATCTGGATTATTTAATAATTATGGTGAAAATCAAATAAAAGAGATAATTCATTCATCAAAATCTTCTATTTTTTTTATAGATGAAAGACAACAAGTTCATTTAAATGATATAGGAACATTAAGTGAAATAAAGAAATGGGGAACATATTTAAATGCTAATATAATGGAATTAAAATTAGAATCTCAGTTTAGATGTAATGGTTCGGATAATTATTTAAAATTTATTGATTATTTGTTAGGTATTACTAATAATTATGATGGAAAAATAAATTATGATATAACTATATGTGATAGTCCACAAGAATTAGAATCGTTAATAAAAACAAAGAATATTAAAAATAATAAATCAAGAATTGTAGCTGGTTATTGTTGGAATTGGAATAAAGATGAAATTGATAATACAAATTATCACGATATTAAAATTGGGGAATATGGAATAAGTTGGAATTTAGGAGCAAAACAAACTTTTGCAATAGATGATTCAATAAATGAAGCAGGATGTGTTCATTCAGTACAAGGATTAGAATTTGATTATGTTGGAGTAATTATCGGAGAAGACTTATTTTATGAAGATAGTAAGGTGTGTACAAATTTTCAAAAACACGCATCTTCGGACCCTTCATTTAAAGGCATAAAAAAAATGTATAAGGAAAATGAGAGAATGGCGAGAGAAATATCTAATACGATAATAAAAAATACATATAGAGTATTACTGACAAGAGGAATTAAAGGATGTTATGTATATTGTGTAAGTGAAAAATTAAATAATTATTTTAAAGAACAAATAAATATTTATAAATAAATGATTAATTGTAATTATTTTTAATCGATGACGTAATTGTTAATTAATGAACTTAGTATTATATTACTTTTAAACTTTATAATTGAGTATTAAAAGAGTTAAAAATGAAATATTAAAATGACAAAGTATATATAATATCCTACTTAGAGAAATTTTTTTTGCACAAATAAGGTAATAAAATTGTCAAATATTTATTAAAACCAAGCGATGAACCAAAAGCAATATTCGCTTATGAAGAAGGTTCTATTATTTATACTTATTGTAATAAACATGGATTGTGGAAAAAAGAAATATAAGTCTATATTTAGACTTTTTTTCATACTATTTTATAGGTGAAATGTATGAAAAAGTTGTTGTTTTTAATATTGTTAATACCAATTAGTGTAAAAGCATATTCTAGCAGTGCAACTAGTACAGTATTAATGGATATGGATAGTTTAAATGTTATTTATTCTAATAATATGAATGAAGTTAGAAGTGTAGCTTCTATATCAAATATTATGACTATATAAGTATTAATGCTGAAATCCTTAGAAATAAAGAGGATAAGTTTGTAAAAGAATCTGTAATGTCATATTATTGTTTTGTTCACATAATAAATCCATTTAATGATTCAATTGAAGACAGCGTGGACAAGTTATTGTTATGAAAAACAAAATTTTGCAAATTCATTCCCAAAAAAGTCAATTGTGGAGTTTTTTTGGAATGGAATGTTGATAAAATACATAAAATAGGGTAGAATATATTTGAAAGGAATGACAAATATGCAAATAAAAAGAGATTATTATTTAAACAAACTTATTGATGCAAAAAATGATGGACTTATAAAAGTGATAACAGGAATAAGAAGATGCGGAAAATCTTATTTGTTGAATACTTTATTTTATGAATATCTTTTGGAAAACGATGTACCTGATGACCATATAATAAAAGTAGCATTAGATGATTCGGATAACGAAGAACTATTAATACCAAAGAATTTAAGTAAATATATAAAAGATAAAATTATTGATAAAGAAATTTATTATGTAATACTAGATGAAATTCAATTGGTAGAAAAGTTTGAAGGTGTTTTAAATGGTCTTTTAAGAATTTCAAACATTGATATATATGTAACTGGAAGTAATTCTAAATTTTTATCATCTGACATCATTACAGAATTTAGAGGTCGTGGTGAAGAGATTAAAGTATATCCGCTTTCCTATTACGAATTTATGTCCGTATATGATGGAGATAAGTTAGATGGTTGGGTTGAATATATAACTTATGGAGGATTACCATTAATAGTTTCAATGGGAACAGATGAAAGAAAAACTGCTTATTTGAAAGAACAGCAAAAGAATGTTTATATTAATGATGTGATTGAAAGAAATGATATAAAAAACGATGCCGAGTTAGTTTACTTAGTAGAAATTATTTCATCCAGTATTGGATCATTATCAAATCCTAAAAAACTTTCTGATACCTTCAAATCTACTGCGGGTCTAAATATTGATCCAAAGACTATTAGTTCTTATTTAAAATATTTAGAAGAGGCGTTTATAATTGAAAAAACTGAAAGATATGATGTTAAAGGTAAAAAATATATGAGCACGCCCTATAAATTTTATTTTAGTGATTTGGGTATTCGTAATTCATTTATTAATTTTAGACAAAATGAAGAAACACATATTATGGAAAATATCATATATCTAGAATTAAGAAGACGAGGATATAATGTTGATGTAGGCGTAATAGAATCAAAAGAAAGAAAAGAAAATGAATTTACTTACAAGCAATTGGAAGTGGATTTTATTGCAAATAAAGGTAATAATAAAATTTATATTCAATCAGCTTTTAGTATTCCAGATGAAGAAAAAAGAAAACAAGAAGAAAGACCGTTGTTAAAAATTAATGATTCGTTTAAAAAAATTATAATAGTTAAAGATTATATTAAAAGATCAAGAAATGAAAATGGGATTATAACTATGAGCATTTTTGATTTCTTATTAGATCCTAATAGTTTGGATTATTAAAGAATAGATTTTTTGGAGAAATAATTATGATAAAAATGAATGTAATTGTTGTATTTGATAAAAATATTAAAAAGACATTAATGTGTAAAAGAACAAAAGAACCATATATAGGAATGTATAATTTAGTGGGTGGAAAAATAGAAAAAGAAAATGATGGTTTAAATGAAGCATACAGAGAATTAGAAGAGGAAACCAATATTAAGAAAACTGATATAGATTTAATTCATTTTATGAATCTAACCTATACTAAATGGAATAAAGAATTAGAAGTTTATTATGGAATATTAAAAAATGAAGTAAAACTAATAGCTGAAGTAAATAAATTAGAATGGGTTAGTGTTAGTGATAATTTTTTTGATATGAATAGATATGCTGGTGAAGGTAATATAGGACATATAATTGAAGAAATTAAAATAGATTTAAAAAGAAATGATTGATTAGTAATTATTTCTTTTTTTGTTTAATAAATTTAATTGGTGATACAATTGCTAATTAATGAACTTAGTATTATTTTAAATGAATATTTATATGAAAAAAATTATATTAATTTTCAAATTTATAATGAAACATTAAAAAAATTAGGAGTTGATAATTAATGGATTTATGTAAAATAAGAAATGAAATATCTAAAGGAGAAAGTATTTACAATATACCACTTAGGGTTACTTTTTATGCACGTGTTTCAACTGATAAAGATGTACAACTTAATTCTTTAGATAACCAAATTTTATATTTTGAAAATTTTATCAAAGATAATAAAAATTGGAATTATGTTAATGGCTATGTAGACGAAGGCATTAGTGGGACTAGTGTAAAAAATAGAACAAATTTTTTAAAAATGATAAAGGATGCTAAAGATGGTTATTTTGATTTAATATTGACAAAAGAAATATCAAGATTTTCTAGAAATACAGTAGATAGTATAAAATATACGCAAGAATTATTAGAGAATGATGTTGGTGTATTATTTTTATCAGATAACATTAATACTATATTACCTGATTCTGAACTTAGGCTTACTATCATGTCATCTATTGCTCAAGAGGAAGTAAGAAAATTATCTGAAAGAGTAAGATTTGGAATGAAAAGATCAAAAGAAAAAGGAGTTGTTCTTGGAAATAATGCAATTACAGGTTATACGAAGAATAAAGGTAAATTAGAAATAAATGAAAAAGAAGCTATATTAATTAAAAAAATATATTCAATGTATGCATCAGGAGAATATGGATTAGCAAAAATATCAAAAAAACTTTACAATGAAGGCTACAAAACTAAAAAAGGTGATTTTATTCACATAACTACTTTAAGAAGAATAATAACTAATCCAAAATATAAAGGTTTTTATTGTACTAATACGGTAATGACTAAAGATTATAAAAATAAAAAGCAAATAAGACTTCCTATGGAAGAGTGGATTATAAAGGAAAGTAATGGTGAAATACCTGCTATAGTATCAGAAGAACTTTGGGATAAAGCAAATGAAATATTAAAATCAAGAAAAACTAATTATTTGAAAAATATTGAAGAAACACGAGTGTTTATGAAAAGATATTCTTACAGTGGAATTATTTATTGTAAACATCATAATAAGAAATATAAAAGAATTGCTAATAATGGAAAAAGTTATTGGATATGTAATGAATATGTAACTCATGGATTAAAAGAATGTAAAAGTATTAGATTATATGAAAGTGAATTAGATAAAATTTTTAAGTATATATACAATGATTTAATTAACAATTTTGATGATATAATGAACAATCTGTTTAATGTCTATAAAAATATTAATTGTAGTACAGATAATGAAATAAAAAGATTAAAAAAAGAAATAAATAATTTAGATTTAAAAAAAGAAAGTTTACTAGAATTATACATTGATAAAATAATTACTAAAGATGAATTTGAAAATAGAAATAAGAAATATAATAATGAAATATTATATTTAACTAATGAAGCAAAGAAATTAGAAAACAATGATATTTTTGCTGTAATATCTGGAATTAAAAAAATAAATGTTAATGATTTTATAAATGATAATTTTGATAAATTATCTAAATTATTAATTAATAAAATTGTAGTAGAAAATATTCCATGTAATGAAAAAAAAGTAGTTCTTGATATATACATAAATATTTTAAATATTAAGTATATATGGGACTACAATAATTTTACCTATAATAAGCAGTTATGTAGTCATAATGAAAATAATGACAGCTATTGTGGCTATTGAAAATAAAGATGTAAATGATGTAGTTACTATTGGTGAAGAAATAACTAAAGCATATGGTTCGGGTATTTATATTAAGCAAGGAGAAGAGATTACTTTAGAATCTTTATTATATGGTTTGATGTTACGAAGTGGGAATGATGCTGCTTTAGCTATCGCTAATTATGTGGGTGGCAGTGTTGATAACTTTGTTACAATGATGAATAAAAAAGCTGTGGAAATCGGAATGAAAAATAGTAAATTTAATAATCCTCATGGTTTAGATGATAATGGTGGTAATTTATCCACAGCCTATGATATGGCATTACTAACTAGTTATGCGATGAAAAATGAAACATATCGAAAAATAGTTAGTACTAAAAAATATACTTTAAAAACTAATATGAATTATTATTCATGGATTAATAAAAATAAATTACTACATAGCCACAATTATATAACAGGTGGAAAAACAGGATTTACCGATGTTGCTAAAAGAACATTAGTAACTACCGCTTCTAAAGATAATGTTAATTTAGTAGTTGTCACTTTAAATGATGGTAATGATTTTGTTGACCATGTAAATTTATTTGAAAAAGCCTTTGCTAATTACACAAACTACAATATTTTAAAAGCAGGTGAAATAAATATAATTGATGAAAATTATTATTTAGATACATTATATATAAAAAATAATTTTAATTATACTTTAGAAAATATTGATAACAAGGTATTATTAAATTTTAAATTAGAAAAAAAACAAAATTATTTTGATGGTGATAAAGTAGGGGTTGTTGAAGTACTAATAAATGATAAAAAAATTCATGAAGAAGATATTTTTATTAAGAAAAAAGAGAAATTAAGTTTTTTTGATAAAATAAAAAGGTGGTTTAGTAATTTATGGTAAATAAAATATGGGGTTGTTTCATTATAATTGGAATTTTATATTGTTTATTAAATAAAAATATTGAAATTGTAAATAATGCTATATTAGATAGTACAAAAACATCTTTTGATATGATTATAAAAATATTTCCTGTTATGGCTTTATGGTTAGGAATTGCTAAAATAGCTGAAGTATCTGGATTATTAAAAAAATTATCTTGTAAAATATCTACCTTATTAAAATATATTTTTCCGGAAATACCTAAAAATCACGAATCATTAAGTTATATAAGTTCTAATATAATAGCTAATATGTTTGGTTTGGGTAATGCAGCAACACCATTTGGTTTAAAAGCTATGCAATCATTACAAGAACTAAATAAAAAAAAAGATACAGCTACTAGGTCAATGATTACGTTTTTGGTTTTAAATACTAGTGGAGTAACAATTATGCCAACTACAATTATTTCTTTAAGAATGATGTATGGAAGTGTTGATCCGACGAGTATTGTTTTACCTTGTATAATAATAACTTTTTTAAGTACTTTATTGGGTTTAATGATTGATAGAATATTAGCGAGGTTCTATGTCTAATTATATAATGCCATTAATTGTTTTGTTTGTAATTATATTTGGTTTTATTAAAAAAGTGCCTATTTATGACACTTTTGTTGAAGGGGCTAAGGAAAGTTTTGATTTAGTATTTAAATTATTTCCTTGCTTATTAGCAATGATATTATCAATAAATATATTTGTAAAAAGTAATATAGTAACAAATTTATTTAGTTTTGTCTCTTTTATTCCAAATGAATTAATTCCCCTTATTATTATGCGGCCAATATCTGGAACTTCTTCTTTAGCTATTTTAACTAATATCTATCAAACTTTAGGACCGGATAGTTTAGCTGGAATTTTAGGTTCATACATTCAAGGAAGTACTGATACAACTTTCTATATTTTAACTTTATATTTTGGAAGTATAGGAATAAAAAAAATACGTTATTCTCTTTGGGCAGGTTTGCTAGCTGATCTTTTTAGTATAATAATAAGCATTTTATTTGTTTACTTGATTTTCTAATTTTTATCAGTTATAATTAAGTTGGTGATTAGTGTGGAAAGATTACAAAAAGTAATTGCTAATAGTGGTTATTGTTCAAGAAGAAAAGCTGAAGAATTAATTATTGCAGGTAAAGTTAGAGTTGATAATATATTAATTACTGAATTAGGTTATAAAGTAAAAGGTAACGAAATGATTATGATTGATGGTAAAATCTTAACTAAAGATGATAAAGAATATATTTTACTTTATAAACCTCGAGGTGTTGTAACTACAACTGATGATGATAAAAAAAGAAAAACAGTTTTAGATTTAATTAACACGAATAAACGTGTTTATCCAATAGGTAGATTAGATTATGATACATCAGGATTATTAATTATAACTAATGATGGTAATTTAACTAATTTATTACTTCATCCTAAAAATAATATTGATAAAGTTTATTTGGCTAAAATAAGTGGAATATTAAGTGGTAAGGAAATAAAAAAATTAGAGAGTGGAATTTTACTTGATGATTTTAAAACATCACCTTGTAAAGTAAAAGTTAAAAAAATTGATAAAAAAAACATGACATCTTTGGTTATGATAACTATTCATGAAGGTAAAAATCATCAGGTAAAAAAAATGTTTTCTGCGATAAATCATGATGTTATAAAATTGAAAAGAGAAAAAATAGCATTTTTAGATTTGCAAGGATTAAAACCTGGTGAGTATCGTCATTTAAATATTAAAGAAGTTAAGAAATTATATGCCTTGAATAATAAAAACGCTTAAAATTAAGCGTTTTCTACATTTATAGCACTAGTAGGACAACCATCAGCAGCTTCAATAATATCATCTTTCAATTCTTCTTTAATATTTTCTTTTATGACAGTTGCAACTCCATCATCATTAATTTTAAAAACTTCATTGCAAGTTGCTTCACATTGACCGCAGCCAATACAATTTTCTTTAATAATTTCTACTTTCATATTTTTCCTCCCTTATTATTATAAAAAAATATGTTCAAAAATGCAAGTAATATCTTTAAATATTTTTTTATATATGGTATTATATTATTTAGAAAGGTACGGTGAATATATGCCAAGTAGAATGGAAAGATACTATAATCCTAGTGAGCCGAAGTCGCGTGCTAACAAAAATAAAGAACTATACCGTACTATATACGATGAGGCTGAATATTCTAATGTTGAAGGTATTTCAGTAATTGAAAAAAATGAAAAAATTGATATTGATAAGATAAGAGAATTAATCAATGGAACTAAAAATGTTAATAAAGTTAAACCTGTTAAAAATGAACCTTCTGCACCTTTAATTGAAGAAGTAGAAGAAGAAAAAAATTATGATATTAGAGATGTTTTAGATAAAGCTAAAAGTGAACGTAAAGCTACTCGTTTGGCTAATACACAGTATAATATATTGAAAAATATTAGTTTAGATAAAACAAGTTCTAATACTTTGAGTGATGAAGAATTGAAAAGTATGATAGAAGCCATTTCCAATAACAGTAAAAATGGTTATACTGGCGATTTGTTAGATGATTTAAAATCGATTCATGATCCTAATTTAGTTCAAGAAGTTGAAGAAAAAATTGAAGGAAATGATGAAATGAATACAAAATTGATAGAATCGAATATTGATAAATCCTTTTTTACTTCTAGTTTAGAATTTTCTAGTGATGATTTTGATGATTTTAAACAAATGAAAGAATCAATTAAGAAAAATAATATTTTAACAAAAATTTTATTATTTGTTTTATTAGTTATAATTATTGTAGGAATTTTATTTTTAATTTATCATTTTACAATATAAAATAGATAGTCAATTTGACTATCTATTATAGTATTCAATAATTAATGATTCATTAATGTCAGCGTTTAGTTCGCTTCTTTCTGGATATCTTACATAAGTTCCAGCCATTTTATTTTCATCATATGTAACAAATTCAACTCTTCTTGATAAACTTTCTAATGAAGATTTGACAATTACCATATTTTTATCATTTTCTTTAATTGCGATAACATCACCTGGTTTACAAGTATATGAAGGGATATCAACTTTTTTACCATTTACGGTAATATGCCCATGATTAACTAATTGTCTTGCGCCTCTTCTAGTTGTGGAAAAACCTAAACGATATACTAAATTATCTAAACGACTTTCTAATAGTCTAAATAAATTATCGCCGTGAACACCTTTCATTTTACCAGCTTTTTCAAATGTTGTTTTAAATTGTTTTTCGCTTAAACCATACATAAATCTAACTTTTTGTTTTTCTTGTAATTGTACACCATAGTTAGATAATTTTTTAGTTTTTTTGTTTCCATGTTGTCCTGGTGCATAAGGCTTTTTAGCTAAATCTTTACCATTTTCTAGAGTTGAAAAACCTAAACGTCTTGAAATACGGTTTGTACTTTTTGTGTATCTTGCCATCTAAAATTCACTCCTTTCTTTAATCTAAAAGGTTAGTACGCCAATTAATTAGGGTGTTTAATTTAATTAATCATTGTTATGCAGCTTTTACAATGATTACCCCTAAAGGTAATAACACATTAAAAATTTCATACTAACGCTGCTTAGATGCACTAATATTATATTATTCTTTTATTTATAAGTCAAGAAAAATTTACAATTTTATGTTCATAATTTTTTCATATTTTGGTAAAATTCCTAATTTATTTTTATTAAAACGTGGTTTAATCTGAAAAATGCCCGGATAGCTATTTCCTTCAATAATACATGGCCCTTTTTTACTAATAGCAATATCCCAACCAATATATTTAATTTGAGGAATTTCTTTTGCTGCTTCTAATATAAGCTTTTTTGCTTCTTCAAATTGTGGAACTTGAAAATTTAAAATTTGTTTTTTGCTAATTGGATGAATACCATAAATATTATCATTTTTATCAATTGCTGGAGTTATAACAACTCCTTTTTCATTTAAAAAAGCATACATTCCATAAGAGGAAAAATTATCAACATAATTACCATTTCCTATTTTTAATATTGCTTGTAGTAAATAAGCATTTTTGCCATCAAAAAAAGTAAACATTCTAATAGAATTAACCGATTTATCATATAATTCTGATAATTTTGTATCTTGATCAATTATTTCTTCTAATAAATAGTCTCTATAATTTTTATAAATATTATCATTTTTATCAATTATTTTTATCCCTTGACCGCCAGTTCCATTGATTGGTTTAGCAATTATCTTACTTTTATTAATTAAGAAAGCGTTTAATTCTTTTTCTGTAAAATTAGGATTCAAGTAGTCACGTTTTAAATACTTTTTAAAATAATTATTAAATTCATTTTTATTGTCAAGGATATGCCAGTAATTTTTATCATTAAAAATTTTAACAATTTTATTGTTTTTCCCACTAGTCAAATATGTTTGACGTTGTTGATCATTTAATAAATAAAATTCAAATTCTAAATAATCGTAAAATGCTGCTTCATATTTTATTGCGCATTTTAAAATATCAAAAATGATAAATTTTTTATTACATCGTTTTTTTACTTTTTTTCTTACATTTAATAATGTTTTTAAAGTTGATGGTTTAATAGATTTTATCAAAAATTTTATTTTGTTCATATTACACCTCTTTTATATAATAACACTCCTCTTTTTCAAAAGCAATAAATTTTATTGTAGCTTTTTGTCGAAAAATATGTTACAATGGTTATGGTGATAGTATGCTACCTAGTAGAGTAATGTATAAAGGTAAGATTTTTGAAACTATTGGATTAATTAAATTGAATAATGGTTCATTTTTAATTTTAAAAAATGATTCTGAAATATTAAACTTGGATTTAACCAAAGTTGATGGTTTATCTCTTGATTTAAAATTTGAAGTAAAAGAACCAACTAAAGTTGAAATTATTTTTATTGACTATATCATGGCCTCTTTAAAAAATGCTATTAAGAATGGAAAATATAAAGATAAACAAGAATTAATAACTGATATTAATTCAATTAATCGCTATATAAATACGCATGGAGAATTGTTAGCTAATATTAAAGAACTTGATTTTAAAAATAACATAGTTGATAAAAATATATTACAATTATTAACTTATTTTGATGAAGTAATGAATGATACACCTTTAGATTTAGAAAATGTTACAAGTTTTGAAATAGAAGGTAAGGGTTATATAAAATTTAAAGATGAAAATGGTAAAGTTAGAATACTAGATGATAATGCTGATAATCGCAATTTTAAACAACAATTTCAAAGTCGACAAAATGAATCATTAGAATTTCAAACTGATGATGGTAAAAAAAATACTTTGGAAATAGCTGAAGATATTGCAAAGTTTCAAAAAAAAGAGGTGGCTTTAGAAAGCACTGTTTTGAATAATTCTTTTCCTAATAATTGGGTAAATGAATCAGTAGATGCCAATCAAGTTTTAGGAAATGAAAAAGAAAAGATTTTTTATAATAATGATGATGACCAAATATTAACTATTTCAAAAAAAGATAATCAATTATCGCTTAAAGAAGTTGAACAAACAAAAGCAGAGAATACCGATGAAGGTTCTAAAATTATATATCCTTCATATGATGAAGTAATGGTTACTAAATTATTAGCTAAAGGCAAAAAAACATTAAATATTGATGCTTTTTTGAATAGCTATTTAAGTTATTTAACAGATGAACAGATTGATTATATGATTAGTAACTATAAATTGACTGATTATCAAATTACTATGTTAAATGAACAAAAAGCAGCTAATATACAAAAAGAAGATAAAAGCAAAAAAACACTAGAAAAACCAAAAATGTTAGTTTTGAAAAAAGAAAAAGCAGCTTTTATTGATACTTTATTGTTGAGTTTTATTGTAGGACTAGTCTGGGGAATATATTTAACTTTTTTAATTTTTTTAATTTTATCCTAGAAAGGTGGTAGCTATATGGATTTAATGTTAATCATAGTTGGAACATATATTACCGTAGTTATTTTGATAGTAATAATTTTAAACTTGTTACAAAATAATCGTAGTAAAAAATATAAGATATTATTAGATAAATTAGAGGTAGAAAAAAACGTTATTGATAGTACACCTATTAGTTTAGAAATTTCTAAAATAAAAGCATTTTTAAAAAATGATAAATTGGATGCTAATGTTAATAATTGGGAAAATCGTTTTAAAGATATTAGAACTAATCAAATTCCTAAAATAACAGATATGATATTGGAAGCTGATTACTCTTTAAAACAACAGGATTACCGTTCAACTGTGTATAAAATAGCTAAATTAGAGATGGAAATTTATAAAGTACGAACTAATACAGAGTTATTATTAGATGAAATTAAAGAAATTACATCCAGTGAAGAACGCAATCGAGCTATAATTATTAAATTTAAAGCTCAATATCGTGATTTATATGATAAGTTTGATAAAAATAAATTGGACTATGGTGAAGTGGCTAATTCAATAATGCTGCAATTTGAAAATATATCTAAGAGATTTGAAGCTTTTGAAATAACTATGGAAAATAATGAATATACTGAAGTTACTAAAATAATCAAGTCGATTGATGAAATGATTAAGCATATGCAAATAGTAATTGAAGAAGTTCCATCTATTGTTTTGATGGCAACTAATGTCATACCGAAAAAAATAAGCGAATTAACTTCAATGTATAATGAAATGACTAAAGATGGTTTTCCTTTGGATTATTTGAATGTTGATTATAATGTAACTGAAGCTAATAAAAAATTAAGTGATATTATGGATCGTACAAAAGTATTGAATCTTGAAGATAATTTATTTGAACTAAAAGTTTTATTAGATTATTTTGATTCATTATTTAATGATTTTGAAAAAGAAAAAGCTGATCGTAAAATTTATGAAGAGTTAGTTGAAGCTTTTGTGAATAAAAAAAATAAAATAAATAATTTGGTTGATGATATTTTTAATCAGATTGATGATATTAAAAATGTTTATAATTTGTCTGATGAAGATGTTGTTTTATTAAATGATGTGAAAAAAGAATTAAATATTTTGAATGATGATTATAATATATTAAAAGAACATACAGGAAATAATACATTCGCTTTTTCTAAATTGATTAAGGAGATTGAAGGATTATCTTTAAAATTAAACAATCTTGAAGAACGTTTGGATAACTCTTTAGATGCTTTAGGTAGTATGAAAGAAGATGAGTTAAGAGCTCGTCAACAATTAGAAGAAATAAAAGGAATTTTAAAAGATTCAAAAAATAAAATGCGTGAATATAATTTTCCTGTTATTCCTCAGTATTATTATACACAATTGAGTGAAGCTTCTAGTGCAATTAAGGATATTGTTGAAGAATTAGAAAAAAAACCAATTACAATTAGTATTTTAAATACACGAGTTGATACTGCACGTGATTTAGTATTGAAATTATATGGTGCCACCAAAGAATTGTTAAAAACGGCTATGTTTGCAGAAAATGCTATAGTATATGGTAATCGTTATCGTGTAATTGATGATACTAATAAAAATTTAACTTATTCAGAAATTTTATTTTATAAAGGTGAATATCAAAAATCTTTGGAGATGACTATTAATTGTTTAAATAAAATTGAACCAGGGATATATAACAAATTACTTAAATTTTACGAATAAGTTGTTTTAATAAAGAAAATTATTTTTAATACAAACTTTAAAAGCAAGGTAAGAACTTGCTTTTAAAAACTGTTGATAAGTTAAAATATATGTATTTTTAACTAAAAGATTACATTTTTTTGTTTTTTATCACAATTTGACATATATCAAAAAATATGTTAATATTATTCGGTGTCAAATTGTTTTGATTTTAAAGGGGGAAAAAACATGGCAGAAAATTTAATCAAAAAATATTTATTAGAAAAAGCTTTTGATAATGGTAAACAAGATGATGTTATGAAATTTGGAGAATATGGTTATCAACAAATGCTATATGAACAATTGAAAAAAGGTGAATTAAACTTTGATGAAAAAGATTTTGATGATTGGTTAAAAAATTATAAATTAAAAAGAACATTATTTGGTTTATATTTGCTTGATAAGCAATATATATCTGATGGTGATAAAATAATTGAAGTTACTGAAGATAAAAATTATGGTTCTATTGGTGAAGTTACAGTAAATAATGAAAGAGAAAAAATAATTGAATTATCAGGTGATTCATATTGTACTAGACCAAGTAAAAATAATATAAATGGTCATTTAGTCATTAATGGGATATATGCTAATCAAATGATTTATTTAGCTAGAAGTTGTTGTAATGGTGCTTTTACCGTAGGATATTATGGTGACAAAAATTCTTTATATACAAAACATATTATTGATTATTATAAAAGAATTAAAAGATGTTTACAAACAATGACAAAAGATAGTTGTGAAACTGTTGAAGATCATATATTTAGTGGAGATAAAATTTATTTATTAAGTAGTAAGCCTAGAAAAAATAAATAAATTTTATCTTTTTCTTGCTTAAAAATATAATATTATATATAATTTTATTTGGGTGATGATATGCAAAAATTGATATTAATTAAATATGGTGAATTGACAACAAAGAAAGGTAATCGTAATCAATTTATTAATAAATTAAATGAAAATATAAAAAATTTAATTGATGCCAAAATAGTAAAAAAAAGAGATAGAATGTATATTATAGCAAATGATATAGATTTTGTTAGTAAACAATTACAAAAAATATTTGGTATTCATGGAATAGTTATTGCTAACAAAGTTAATACTAATATTGATGACATCAAAGATGGTGTTTTGGAAGTTTTAAAAAATGAAAAATTTAAAACTTTTAAAGTTGAAACTAAACGTGCTAATAAAAATTTTTCAATTAAGTCAATGGATTTTAATAACTTAATCGGTTCGTTAGTTTTGCAAAACTTTGATTGTAAAGTTGATGTTCACAATCCGGAAATTACTGTTCATATTGAAATAAGAGAAGATACTTATATTTATTTAAACGAATTAAAAGGTAGTGGGGGATATCCAGTTGGTATTCAAGGTAAAGGTATTTTGATGTTATCAGGAGGAATTGATTCTCCTGTAGCTGGGTATTTAGCTTTAAAAAGAGGAATTGATATTGATTGTTTGTATTTTGATTCGCCTCCACATACTAGTTTAGAAGCTAAAAATAAAGTTATTAAACTAGTTAGTATTTTAAATACTTATTCTGGTAATATTAGACTGCTTATTGTACCATTTACTAAGTTGCAAGAACAAATATATAAAAAAGTTCCTAGCGAATATAATATAACAATTTTAAGAAGAATGATGTATCGTATTGCCACTAATATTAGTAAAAAATATAAAGTTGTTATAAATGGTGAAAGTATTGGTCAAGTTGCTAGTCAAACTTTAACCAGTATTAATGTTATTAATAGTGTAACCAATTTTCCAATAATTAGACCTGTTGCTTGTTTGGATAAATTGGAAATTATTGATATATCTAAAAAAATTGGAACATATGAGATAAGTATTTTACCGTTTGAAGATTGTTGTACTATTTTTGTTCCTAAGCATCCTGTTATTAATCCAAAATTAGAAAAATGTTTAGAATATGAAAATTTTAATTATCAGGAATTAATTGATGAATGTATAAATAATATAGAAGTTATAACTAATTTTAATAATAATTATAGTGATTTGTTATAACCATTTTTTACCACTAATATTTTGAAAAATTCCGTACAAGATATTAATGTACGGAGGTGAGAATAATGAATAATAAATCTACAAGTAAATTAGTAGTACCAGGCGCTAAACAAGCTATTGATAAAATGAAATATGAAATAGCTAGTGAATTTGGCGTTAACTTAGGACCAGATGCTACAAGTCGTGCTAATGGTTCAGTAGGTGGAGAAATCACTAAGAGATTAGTTCAAATGGGACAACAAAACTTAGGTGGTTACCAAGCTAAATAATTAAAATAGATAGCAAGTTTGCTATCTACTTTTTTTACCATCTATATATTATTAAAAAGTATCCATAATAATAATGTAAGGTGGTGATAAAATGAATAAATTAATTGTACCTGGAGCCAAACAAGCTTTAGAAAATTTAAAGTATGAAATAGCTCGTGAATTAGGTATTACTTTAGGCGCTGATCAAACATCTCGTTTAAACGGTACTGTTGGCGGTGAGATGACTAAAAGATTAGTTGAATTAGGAGAAAAATATTATCAAAAAACAAAATAGAGAAGTTTAATTCTTCTCTAATATTTTGTCAATAATTCCGTAATTTAAAGCTTCTTTAGCAGATAAATAATTATCCCGTTCGGTATCTTTTTCAATAGTTTTAATATCTTTGTTTGTATTATATGCTAAAATTTTGTTTAATTTATCTTTTATTTTTAAAATATGTTCTGCTGCTATTTTAATTTCTGTTGCTTGTCCACTAGCTCCACCTAAAGGCTGGTGAATCATAACTTCGCTATTTGGTAAACAAAAACGTTTACCTTTTTTTCCACTTGATAGTAAAAATGCTCCCATTGAAGCGGCTATACCTAAGCAAATGGTTGAAACGTCACTTTTTATAAAGTTCATTGTATCATAAATCGCCATTCCTGCGGTAACACTACCACCGGGACTATTTATATATAAACTAATATCATCATTGTTGATGCTATCCAAATACAATAATTGTGCAACAATAATATTTGCTATGTTATCATCAATTTCGCCAGTTAAAATAATAATACGGTCTTTTAATAACCTAGAGTAAATATCATAAGCTCTTTCACTATTATTATTTTTTTCAATAATTGTTGGTATAAGCATAAAATCATCTCCTATTTAATATAATAGTTATAATTCAGAAAAAATATTCACAAAAATAAATGACAA
This sequence comes from uncultured Bacilli bacterium, assembly GCA_944363995.1. Classification (GTDB taxonomy): domain Bacteria; phylum Bacillota_I; class Bacilli_A; order RF39; family UBA660; genus Faecisoma. Next base: position 2,867 of record CALVVV010000008.1, on the reverse strand, counting down.
ATTTTTTTTTTTTTGATATAATTAGTAAAGAATAAAGGAATGATACAATGGAGAGAATGATAAAAGTTGAATATAAAAATAAAGTTATAAGAGAATTTCCTGAAAATACTACTTTATTAGAAATTGCTAATAGTTTTCAAAATGAATTTAACTTTCCGATTCTAGTAGCAAAAGTTGATAATGTAGTAGAGGAATTAGCTTATAAAATAACTAAAAAATGTGAAATTGATTTTTATGATCGAAGTTCGGTTTTGGGACATACCGTTTATTCGCATGGTGTACATTTTTTATTGATTGTTGCTGTTAAAAAAGTTTTAGGAAATGAAGCAGAAGTGATTATTCAGCATTCAATTGATAAAGGAGTTTACTGTGAAATAGTTGGCAAAGAAATAAATAAAGAAATAATTAGAAAAATTGAAGATGAAATGCAAAAAATAGTTAAACAAGATTATAATTTTGTAAAAATGAGTGTTTCTCGTAAAGATGCAATGAGTTTCTTTAAAAGGAAAAAACAACTTGATAAAGTAGAGGTATTTAAATATATAAGTAATACATATATTAACTTATATCGATTAGATGAATATTATGATTATTTTTTTAGTGAAATGCCTTATAGTACTAGTGTTTTAGATGAATTTAAATTGATCTATATTAAAGATAATGGTTTTGTACTTAGTTATCCATCAATTTATCATCCGAAAGATACTGAAGATTATTCTCATCATAAATTACTGTTTGATGCTTTCTTGGATTATACAAATATGGGAAAAACTGTTGGTATTTCCAATGTAGCTGATTTGAATAAGATTATTTCTATTGGTGAATATAATGATGTTATTCAATTAGCAGAAGCTAATTATAATAGTCAATTAGCTAAAGTTGCTGATATGATTTATAATAAAATGGGAAAAGTTAAGATAGTATTGTTAGCTGGACCTTCTTCTAGTGGTAAGACAACTACTGCTAGAAAATTATCTGTTTATTTAAAAGCTAGAGGTTTTAAAACTCATAGTATTTCGACTGATGATTATTTTGTTAATCGTGTTGATACGCCTAAAAAACCGAATGGTGAATATGATTTTGAATCGATTAAAGCTGTAGATATTGATTTATTTAATAAACATTTACTTAAATTATTAGATGGTGACAAAGTTGAATTACCAGAATTTAATTTTGTAGTTGGCAAAAGAGAATATAATGGTAAAACTTTACAACTTGGTGATAGTGATATTGTTATTATTGAAGGATTACATGCTTTAAATCCTGATTTAACTTTAGCTATTGATGATGTTAATAAGTTTAAAATATATATTAGTCCATTGACACAATTAAATATTGATAACCATAATCGGATTCATACATCTGATACTAGAAGACTAAGAAGGATTATTCGTGATAATAAATATCGTGGACGAAGTGCAGCTGATACACTGCGACTTTGGAAAAATATATTGGAAGGTGAGGAAGAATATGTTTTTCCATATCAAAATGAAGCTGATATAATTATTAATTCGGCTTTAATTTATGAAATTGGTGTTTTAAAGGTATATGCGGAACCATTATTATTTTCTGTTAATGAGGATGATGAAGTATATCCTGAAGCAATTAGATTAATTAATTTTTTAAGAAACTTCTTACCAATACCTTCGGATGATGTTCCTAAAGCATCAGTTTTACGGGAATTTATTGGTGGAAGCAGTTTCCATTAAAGAAAGGGTGATTTTATGAAAGTAGCAATTAATGGATTTGGAAGAATTGGAAGATTAGTTTTTAGAATTATGGAGGAGGATCCTAATATTGAAATCGTAGCAATTAATGATTTGACGGATGCTGAGCAAATAGCTTATTTATTGAAGTATGATACTAATCATCGAAATTATAAGGTTGATGAAATAAGTTTTGATGATGGTAATATTATAATTGGTAATCGTAAGATTAAAATTTTTAAAGAAACTGATCCTATAAATTTACCATGGGGTGAATTAGGAATAGATCAAGTGTTTGAATGTACTGGCAAATTTGTTAAAGCAGAAGATGCTCATAAACATATTGAAGCTGGCGCTAAACACGTAATTATATCTGCTCCTGGTAAAGGTGATATGAAAACTATCGTTTATAATGTAAATCATGAAATATTAGATGGTAGTGAAGAAATTATTTCAGCGGCTTCTTGTACAACTAACTGTTTAGCTCCCGTAGCTAATGTAATTAATGATAAATTTGGTATCGTTAAAGGTTATATGACAACTGTTCATGCTTATACAAATGATCAAGTTATCTTAGATGTCGCACATAAAAAAGGTATTAAAGCACGTCGTGGGCGAGCAGGTGCTATGAATATTATTCCATCTAGTACTGGTGCTGCTTCAGCTTTGGGATTAGTTATTCCATCATTAAAAGGTAAATTAGATGGTAGTGCTTTAAGAGTTCCGACTCCAACTGGTTCAGTAGTTGATTTAACTTTAGAATTAAGTAGAAATGTAACGGTTGAAGAAGTTAATAATACTTTAATGAATAACTGCAACGAAACTTTAACATTTACTTTTGACCCAGTAGTATCAAGTGATATAATTGGTTCATCTTGTGGCGCTTTAGTTGATGGTTTATTAACTAGTATTCTAGAAGTAGATGGTAAACAACTAGTAAAAGTTGTTGCATGGTATGATAATGAAATGGGTTATTCTCATCAAATGGTTAGAACAGCTAAATATTTAGATAGTTTGAAATAACTATCTTTTTTTAATATAATTTTTTTAATAATTTAACAGGAAATCACCATACTTTTGTCGTATATAACTAATAGGAGGTGATATAAATTAAAAAATTTTATACTGCAAAGTATGAACCAATATTTATGAGATCAGTAG
>CALVVV010000007.1 GCA_944363995.1 uncultured Bacilli bacterium | reverse complement strand
ATAATAAAGTTATTATCGCATAATAAAAAGTGAGAAAAACTCACTTATTTTCTAGTGCCTTGACTGAACTGTAACAAAAAATTTTTTTAAATAAAGTAGATTTTTATAAAAAAATAAGCTATAATTATTATTAGAGTAAAAGAGGGTGAATTTATGTTAGGAAAAATTATTTATATTAGCAATAATATGGCTCATGTACAAATACCAAATAATATTAAAATATCAACTAATTTAATGAATATGCATGTTATTTTTGAAGATGAAAAGAAAAAAGTTTTAGGCGAAATTGATGATATCGGCGAAAATATAATTAAAATAAGATTTTTAGGTGAAATTGTTAATAATCAATTTGTTGGAGGCGTTATAAGAAAACCAACAATGGAATCAAATGTTAGAATGATTAACAGTGAAGAGTTAAAACTTATAATTGGTTATAATGATAAAAACAGTTTCATGTTAGGAACAAGTGCATTGTATGATAATTATCCAATTATGGTTAATATCAATGAATTATTTTCTAACCACTTGGCTATTTTTGGTAATAGTGGATCTGGTAAATCATGTGGCGTTGCTAGACTTTTGCAAAATGTTTTTAATAATTCTAATTTTAAGCCATATAAAGCTAACATTTTTATTTTCGATGCTTATGGTGAATATCATAATGCTTTTTCAAATTTTAACAATATTGATACAAATTATCAATTTAAATACTATACTACTAATAAACATGATATAAATGGACAACCTTTATTGATTCCACTTTGGTTATTGGATAATGATGATTTCGCTATTTTATTGAATGCGAGTGAACATGCTCAATTACCGATTATTGAAAGAATGTTAAAATTAGTAAAAATATTTACTGCAGATGATGAATTGTCTTTAAAATATAAAAATCATTTAATTGCCAAAGCTATTATGAATATTCTTTATACTAATCAAAGTGCTAGTAGTAAAAGAAATGATGTTTTTGCCATTTTTAATTCTTGTGCGACACCACAATTTAATCCAGAAGCAATTTTGCAAGGTGTAGGTTATACAAGAAAATTTAGGGAATGTTTTTTAATTAATGATCAAGATAATTTTTCTGAAAGTGTTTTATTATCAGAATATGTTTCAAGTTTCATAGATGAATCATTAGACCAATATGAAGAAAAAAGTATTAATTATTTTACCTTAGATGATTTAGAAAAAGCATTAAATTTTACTTTAATTTCTGAAGGATTATTACGTAATGAAAAAGCATATAATAGTGCTATAACATTAAAAGTACGATTACATTCTATTATCATTAGTGAATATTCTAAATATTTTGATATTCCTAATTTTATGAGTGTTGATGAATATATAGCTAGTTTAGTTACTACTAATAATAAAAAAGCCCAAATAATTAATTTTAATTTAGAAGATGTTGAAGATTGGTTTGCTAAATTTGTTGCTAAAACTTATGTTAAATTATTATTTAACTATACTAAAAATTTAAATAATCGTGCGACAGTTCCTTTTCACATTTTTATTGAAGAGGCACATCGTTATGTGCAAAAAGATAATGATACTTATTTACTTGGTTATAATATATTTGACCGTGTTGCTAAAGAGGGAAGAAAATATGGATTAATTTTAAATCTTATATCGCAACGTCCAGTAGAATTATCTGATACTGTTATTTCGCAAATGGCCAATTTCTTGATATTTAAAATAACACATCCATTAGATGTAGAATATATTCAAAAAATGCTTCCTAATATTAGTATTGATATAGTAGAAAAACAAAAAAGTTTGCAATCAGGAACTTGTATGGCATTTGGAAAAGCGTTTAAAATTCCAATGATTGTCAGAATGCAAATGCCTAATCCTATGCCAGAAAGTAGCAATTGTGATATTATAAATACTTGGTAAAAAAACACTGATTTCATTATTCAGTGTTTTTTTTAATACCATAATAATTTCTTACTTTATCATCAATTTCATTAGTTAATTGTGGATTTTTCTTTAACAGTTCTTTAACATTTTCTTTACCTTGTCCAATTTTTTCACCATTATATGAATACCAAGCTCCACTTTTTTCAATTATATTTGCTTCACTAGCTAAGTCGACTAATTCTCCTTCATGTGAAACACCTTCGCCATACATTATATCAACAGTACAAGATTTAAAAGGTGGAGCCATTTTATTTTTTACAACTTTTATTGTAGTTTTATTTCCAACAATATCATTACCTAATTTTATAGCTTCTGCTCTTCTTATTTCTAAACGTATCGAAGAATAAAATTTTAAAGCTCTACCACCTGGTGTTACTTCAGGATTTCCAAACATAACACCAACTTTTTCCCTTAGTTGATTAATAAAAATAGCAATTGTATTAGTTTTATTAATAACACCAGCTAATTTTCGCAAAGCTTGACTCATTAAACGAGCTTGTAAACCAACATGAGAATCTCCCATTTCGCCTTCAATTTCAGCTTGCGGTACTAAAGCAGCAACAGAATCAATGACAATTACACTTATTGCACCGCTTCTTACTAAAGCTTCACATATTTCTAATGCTTGTTCGCCATTATCTGGTTGAGATAATAATAAATCATCAATATTTACTCCTAATTTTTTGGCATATTGAGGATCTAAAGAATTTTCGGCATCAATAAAAGCTACTCTTCCGCCTAACTTTTGAGCTTCCGCAATTGCATGTAGTGCGAAAGTAGTTTTACCACTTGATTCAGGTCCATATATTTCGATTATTCTTCCTTTAGGATAACCACCAATTCCTAAAATCATATCTAAGGCAATAGAACCGCTAGGAATAACATCAATTTGTCTAACTTCGTTAGACCCTAATTTCATAACTGATCCTTTACCGAATTGCTTTTCAATATCTTGTAAGACTTGATCTAATGTCTTATCATTACTTTTTGTCATATTTCCTCCTTATTTTAACTCCTACGATTTAATTATAACTTATTTATTAATAAATGTCAACATAAAAACGAACTAAAGTTCGTTTTTATAAAAAGTACAAATACATTTTAATGTACAATTAATACAAGCTGGGTTAGTTGCTTTACAATAATATCTGCCAAACAAAACTAATTGATGATGTATTCGTGATAAATCATTTTTTTTGAAATAAGCCGTTAATTTTTTTTCTATTGTTAAAACGTCATCATTATTATCTGCCAAGCCAAGCCTTATACTAACCCGTCTTACATGGGTATCAACAGCAATACATTGTTCACCATAGATATTACTTAAAACGACATTAGCAGTTTTTCTTCCTACACCTGGTAAATTTTCTAAAAAATCTCGATTTTTAGGAACAATATCCCCAACTAACTCTAATTTGTTAGAAATAGCAATCACATTTTTTGCTTTTTTATTAAATGTCCCTAATGGATGAATAATCTTAATAATATCTTCAACCTTAGCACTTCTTAATTTTTCTAAAGAATCGTATTTTTCAAATAAAACACTAGTAACCATATTAACTCTTTTATCTGTAGTTTGGGCACTAAGCATTGTTGCAATTAAAAGTTCATAATCCTTAGTATAATTTAATTCACAATGAGGATTAGGTATTAATTTATCTAAATATTCAACTATCTTGTTCATTTAACCAATCATAATCAAAAAGTTTTTTGTTTTGTCTTTTATTTTGAAAATTTTTTCGCTCATTAATAATATCTTGCTCAGTTTTAATACCTTTTTTATGCCATTCAACTAATATTTTGTCTATATATCGCAAATTATTAACTCCATTAAAAACAGCTTCTTTAAGAGCTAACAAAATTAATTCATCATTATAATCTTTTTGCCATTCACTAATTATTTCAAAATCCATTGGCGATAAAGTTCGTCCAAATTCTTGTTCAAAATTATCAAAAATATTTTTAGATACATTTTTTATATCATCATTTACAACTATAAAAGCTAATTTTTTATATAATTCATCTAAATTAATAATTTCTTCTCTTACCTTTTTGTTAACTATATCAATTTTTAATATTTCTTTTTCTATTAAAGAATTAATTAATTCCATAATTTCATTTAATTTAAAATTTAAATCTTTAGCTATTTTTTTAGGATTAAAGCTTATATCAGTATTAATTAAATATATTAAAATAATTAATTCTGCTTCAGTAATATTTAAATTCCGATAATTTTTTAACAATATATTAGGAACTAAAAAAGATTCATTTTTTATCAAATCAATAACTTTACCTAGCATATATCCACCTTTATTTATATTTCTCACATATTTTATCTAATTCATTTAACATATTATCAGTTTCCTCAAAGTTTTTAGGACGAGCACCGCTTGCGTAAATATGACCACCACCATTATAACGGCTAGCAATTTCATTAATAATAGGGCCTCTTGATCTAATTGAACATTTTATATAGTCTTTGTCTTGACTACAAAAAGCTACAACTTTTATTTGGTCAATATTATTAAAATTTTCGATTAGATTTCCAGCTGTTGAGGCATCAACTTCATATTCTTTTATAATATCATCTGTTAATTTTATATAAGCTAAACCTGATTCAGTAACTTTCATGTTTAAGGATATATATCCAGAAAAAATTATTTCTTTTAAAGATCTATTATATAAATTTTCATAAAGATTGGTAAAGTCTAAATCAGTTTTTTTTATCAGCCAAGAAACTAAATTTAAAGTTTTCCAAGTAGTGTATTCATATAAAAAACGATTAGTATCAGCGACGACTCCAAGATACAATTTACTAGCAATTGTTTTATTTAATTTATAATGATTTTTTTTAGCAAATTCGATAATTAACTGTGATGCACTACTAGCTTTATCATCAATTAATTCTATATCAGCATATTTTTCTACAAAAGGATGATGATCTATTTTAATAACTTTCGCAAAATTATTAGGAATAGCACCATCAATTCTTTTTATGTCTGGTGTATCTGTAACAATCAATAAGGCTTTTTTTGTATCAATATCTATTTGTTTATCAATGTTACCTAAATACCGAAATCGAGCTGCTGGACTACCCACAACATACACTTTTTTTTTAGGAAAATTATTAACAATTAATTCTTTCAAACCAATTGAACTTCCTAATGCATCAGGATCAGGTCCTATATGTCGAGCGATGATTATTGTATTATATTTTTTTATTTCTTTTGCTATTTTTTTGTACATACATTCACTCTTTCTACAAAATTTATTATACTTTATTTACTTTATTTTGTCCACATCTTAATTAATAAAAATTAAATAATTGTTTAAATATTCAATAATTTAATTATTAACTTTTATAAGAATATCAAATCATATCATCATTATGTAAAAAATTATATATTAAAAAAGGCTTATTGGCCTATTAATTTATATGTATCGCGAGCAATCATAACTTCTTCATCAGTTGGTACAACATAGCAAGGAACTTTTGAATCTTTTGTTGAAATAAGTTTAAATTCACCACGAACATTATTTGCTTGTTCATCTAATTTTATTCCTAGGCACTTTAACCCTTTTAAAATTGCCATTCTAGTTTCAATAGAATTTTCACCAATTCCACCTGCGAAACAAATTGCATCAACATTTCCTAACAATACGTAATATTTTGCAATGTATTCGATAGCTCTTTTTATGAATAAATGTTGCGCCAAAATACAACGGTCATTACCATTTTTAATACCGTCTTCAATATCTCTTGAATCGCTACTTATACCACTAATACCTAAATAACCACTTTTTTTAGACAAGTCACTCATAACATCTTCTAATGACATATCAGCTTTATTCATAATATAAGGAATTATTGCACTATCAATGTCACCACATCTAGTACCCATAACTAAACCAGCATTAGGTGAAAAACCTAAACTAGTATCATAACATAAACCTTCTTTAATAGCGCTTATACTGCCTCCATTACCTAAATGACATGTTATTAAATTAGGTTTATCATTTTTTAATACTTCTTTTAATGTTTGAGTTAAATAATCATGACTTATTCCATGAAATCCATATCTTCTTACGCCATAATGAGTATACCATTCGTAAGGTAATGCATATAAATAAGATTCTCTTGGCATCGTTTGATGAAATGCAGTATCAAAAACAGCTACAGCTATAGCATTAGGAACTTGCTCTTTAAAAGCCAAAATTCCCATTAAATTAGCTGGATTATGAAGTGGTGCTAAAGTAGATAAATCTTCAATTGTTTTAATGACATCTTCATTTATAATAATTGAAGAAGAATATTTATCACCACCATGAACAACACGATGACCAATCCCTTTAATTTCATCTAATGATTTTATAATATTATTTGTTAATAACTCCTCGATTAAAATTCTGACTGCATCTTTATGATTTTTTAAATTAGCTTGTTTTTTTATTTTTTCACCATTTATCTTAATAGTGTATAAACTATCGTTTAATCCAATTCTTTCAAACACTCCTGATATTAATACTTTTTCTTCTGGCATTTCATACATTTGAAATTTTAAAGATGAACTACCAGCATTAACTGATAATAATTTCATATATTTCCTCCTTATAATTCATATTCAAATATTTCACAATTTTTAATTGTTATTTCACTTAAAATTCCGTTATCTGGAATTCCTTTAAAATAATAGTATAATACTCTCATAATTCCACTATGTGTTACAATAATTAACGTTTTATCATAATATTTTTCTTTAATATCTTCAATTAATTTCGCAACACGATTGTATAAATCCTTTACACTTTCTGCACTTTTATATTGAATGTTTTTGTTATAATTCCAATATTCATCAAAATTAATTGATTCTTTAGGTCTACCAGTAAATTCTCCATGATTTCTACCTAATAAACTATCAGAATAAATAATTGGAATCATATTATTACTAATTATTTGTGCAGTTTGTTTACATCTATCTAAAGGTGAACTAACAATAATATCAATCTTTTTATTTTTAAAATAATTACTAATTTTTTTTGCTTGTTCAATTCCATTTTCTGTTAATGAACTATTTATTCTACCAACTAAACAATTATTAGCATTTTCTAAAGTTTCACCATGTCTAACTACATATAATTTCATTCTATATTTCCCCAATCTACAATGTCACAAAATGGATCATCGGAATCATATCCATCTTGATTACCTAAAAATGTGTCCATTAAAAAAGCTAAAATAAATGGCACTAGAAATAATAAAGCCGCAGCTATTAACCGAATTCCAAAATGTTTAAAAGTATTTTTCATTTCTTTATCAGCATCACCACTAGCAACTGTTTTTACAAAATCTATGGTTCCCAATCCTAAAGCCAACAATGGTCCTGCTATTTTAATAATATCTAAAATCCACTTTAATTTTTTTACTAAATCTTCAGATAAAATTCCACAATCTATTCTGTAGTCAGAAAAAATATTATTTTCTATACCAGATTCATAAAAATCAATAAAACTAATACATTCTCGCATACGTGATTCATAATCACTTTTATTAGCGGTATTGATATAATTTGGATATTTTGAATAAACATCATTACAATATTCAATTACATTAGTTAATCCTTGTTCAATATAATAATTATTATTGTTTATACATTCTTCATCAGAACATAATAAGTTATTAGCAGTAACATCAGATAAAGTGGCATTTTCATTATCACCAATTCTGAGTTTTAAATTGGAATAATTTTTTCCCCCATAATCTAATGGGTTTTTTAGCTGACCTAATAAATTGATGAATTTTCTACCTTCTATAAGATCACGTGCTGTTTGAATATCATTTCCATTTAAAGATTCGTCGCTTTCCATTACTGATGAATTTTGTTTTTTCTCATTAGAAATTGAGCAGGAATATGTGGAAACGCAATTAATATAATACTGTGGACAGTTTCCTCGTAAATTGCCATTTTCATCAACAAAATCAGTATAACTAATAGCACCTGAGAAACTTTCTAAAATTTTACTGGAATTGTTTTCTATAGCAATCGAAGAATTACCATTATTTGGAGAAACTGTCAAAAGTTTACCACTTTTATTTTCTATTATAATATCTTTTCCGTCAGATGTGACAGTTATATGATCATTATAAACACAACTCAACTGTTTTTTATCACTACTATAAATATTTTTATTATTATTATCTTCACTTACTAATTCAGCAATAACATATTTATCACCAAAACGAGTTTCATCATATGATAATGTAGCTACAACTCCCCATCCAGCTTGACGAGATATCCAATATAAGACTGCTGGACATTTTAATTTAGAATTGCCATTATCATTAATTTCGAAATTTTTAGAAAAGATAAAAGATTCATATGATGGAGCATAATTAGGATTATATCCCGAATCATTTATATACGGTTCAACTATATTTACTGTTTTTCCATCAGAATAAGCCGTAATTGTAATTTCTTTTAAAACGTCATAAGTACATTTAACACAAGCATACGGATTATTTGCACAATCTATTTCTGTTTCTTCGGCAAAAACTTCAATTGGAATAAGAAATAATAAAATAAAGTTTATAATTATCAAAATTTTTTTCATATTTATCACCTAATTTTACAGTCAATTTTTAGTTCAAACATTATATATAATTATTATTTATTCTTCATATGTGGAAATAAAATTACTTCACGAATATTTTCTTGATTAGTAATCATCATAACTAACCGATCTATTCCCATACCCATACCACCAGCTGGGGGCATTCCATATTCTAAAGCTTCAATATAATCAATATCCATTTCATTAGCTTCCAAATTGCCTAATTCTTTTTCTTTCAATTGATTTTCGAATCTTTCATATTGATCGATTGGATCATTTAATTCTGTAAAGGCATTAGCATATTCACTACCGCAAATAAATAATTCAAATCTTTGGGTAAATCTTGGATCTTTAGGATCTTTTTTAGCTAATGGACTGATTTCGATTGGATGACCATAGACAAAAGTTGGTTCAACAATTGTATCTTCAACATATTTTTCAAAAAAAGCATTCACAATATGCCCATAAGCAAAGTGATCTTCAATTTCAATATCATGTTCAATAGCTAATTTTTTAGCTTCTTCTAAACTCATATTTTCAAAAAAATTTATACCAGTTTTTTCTTTAATCAAATCTACCATATGAGCCCTTTTGAATTTAGGTTTTAAAGAAATATCATGATTCTTCCAATTTATATCATAAGTACCTAATACATCCATAGCAACATTACCAATAATTCCTTCGGTTAAATCCATCATACCTTCTAAATCACTATAAGCTTTATAAACTTCTATTGTTGTAAATTCAGGGTTATGATTGCGATCCATTCCTTCATTTCTAAATAATCTACCTATTTCATATACTGCATCCATACCACCAACTAACAAACGTTTTAATGGTAGCTCAGTTGCAATTCTTAAGTAAAATTCCATATCTAAAGTATTATGATGGGTAATAAAAGGTCTAGCTGCTGCACCACCTAAAGTTGCTTGTAGTACAGGTGTTTCTACTTCAGTATAACCTAAATTATCTAAATAATGCTGAATTGATCTAATAATTTTTGGTCGCATAAATGCTACTCTTCTAGCCTCATCATTCATAATTAAATCAACATATCTTCTTCTAAATCTTTCTTCAACATCAACTAAACCATGATATTTATCAGGTAATGGTTTTAATGCTTTAACTAAATGAATATATTGGTTTGCTTTAACTGATAATTCTCCCATGTTAGTTCGCATAACAGTTCCTTCAATACCAACTATATCACCTAAATCAGCTTTTTCAAATAATGCATATTGTTCTTCGCCAACATTATCTAATTTTACATAAATTTGAATTTGACCAAATTTATCTTGAATATGCATAAAACCGGCTTTGCCTTTACCACGTTTAGTCATAATTCTGCCTGCTACTTTAACAGGAATATCTATTTCATGTAATTCTTCTTTTGTTTTTTCAGCATATTTTTCTTTTATATCTTTTGAATTAGAAGTTACATCAAATTTACAACCAAAAGGATCAACCCCTAAATTTTGTAACTCCTTTAATTTTTCTCTTCGAACTAGTTCTTGTTCTGTAAACTCTCTCATCTTATCTCCTCAATTCTTATTCATTAAAATCTACAACATCACAAAATGGATCATCAGAATTATATCCATCTTGATTTCCTAAAAATATATCCATTAGAAAGGCTATTATAAATGGTACTAAAAATAATAAAGCAGCCGATATTAATCTTGTAGAAAAACGTTTAAAAGTATTTTTCATTTCTTTATCAGCATCACCGCTAGCTATTGTTTTAATAAAATCTATAGTCCCTAATCCTACAGCTAACAAAGGTCCTGCTATTTTAATAATATTTAAAATCCAAATTAGTTTTTTTACAAAATCATTAGACAGCACAACACAATCTACAGATAAATCATCAATTATTCCGTTAGATACCAAACTTCCATAAAAATTATGAAATTGAATACATTCCTTCATCCTACCAACATATGAAGAATTACCTAATTTATTCGCACTAAATTCACTATACATTTCATTACAGTATGATACAATTTCTCTAATCTTTTTTTCGGTACTATATTCAATGTACTCTTTGCAATAATCATCTGTGCATTCATAGTCTGTTAAGACTTTCCATTGCGATTTACAAATACTATCACTACTACTAATCTGATATATACTGTAACTTTCTTGATTTTCACCTAAATAATCAAAGAAAATTAAGTTACTTAAAGAACTATTATTTAGACTAATTCTTTTTTGATTAGTTAGTTGCTTTAGTCTATCTCCAAGTTCACATATAAGTGTTTTATATTTATATCCGGTACTACTACCCATTCCAATTTTTATAGTAGTTGCGTCTGTTTGATTTAAAGCATAGTTTTGAACTAATAGTTCTGAGCCATCAAATTCAGTTTCAGAAATAGTACAGTTATTTCCATCCTTTAATAGGCAATCGGTATATATCTCCGGCAAATCATCACAAGATTTCATTAATTTTCCACTAGAAATTGTAAAATTAGGATTACTCCATGGAACTGTACCTGTATCAACAATATCTTTAATTAGTCCCTGATTCTCATTAGCAATTATAGTATAATATTGTGAACCACTAACAGGTATTATTTCTGATAAAGTAAAATAGTAATTACTTTTACTTTGAGCCATTTCCTCTGGACGACCATATGTGCATAATTGGCCTTGCTCTTCATGTGCTGCTTCACCTTTAATACTACTTCCATTTTTGACTAAAGAATAATCATATTGATGTTCAGCTGATTCAACCTGTGACATTATTTCTCTTATAGTTTGTAGCACATCACCGCTAAGTGCTTCATCTAAATCATCAGTATAATAACCAATAGCCATTTCTGACTCAATAGTTGCATAACCATTTAAGTAGAGTTTACTATCTGAATTATACCCAACAGCTACCATTTCTGGGCATTCATATGATTTTGTCGCTTCATACCAAAAAATACGTGGTGACAAAGCATCTATAACAGTTGAAGTATAAGAATAGGCAATGTTCCAATCAGAAGATTCAGCATTAACCAAAACAGTTCCTTCTTCATCTATTATTTTATAATTAAATGAATTATTGCTTCCTTCTGTTGAAGGGCTTATTATATAAGTCATATAGCGAGGTACAAAATAATATGAGGATGGAGTCCCTAAATGGTCAGTTGCAGGTCGTTGATAAGTACATATTAGTTCGTCTAAAATAAAATTATCATCTGTTGATGTTTCACTATCAATGATTTCTAATTTTACATCTGCATCTTTGCCATTTAAATCACCATCAGAAAAATACCATTTATTCAATCCACTAGTGACATTATAAAATAAATACGGATAACATTTATCATCAACATTTATTTGTCTTCCATTATTATCAGAATTAGATTTATCATCGATAATGAACAAATTATCCTCTTCAAATAAATTTCCTTCTTCCCACCATCCTATATTAGTTGTCCATGAATCCTCAGGTCCTTTTAATTCACCATCAACGTTGAAATCATCTAATGGATAAATTCCAACTTCATTGTCATGGATAAGAGAATCTAGAACTCTTACTTTAAACTTGTTACCATCGTCATCAACACCTTCATATAAGCACGATATAGCTTCAACTTTACTAGCAGAAACTAAACATAAAACGATTGTAAAGATAATGACTAACCATTTTTTCATATTAATCCTCCCTATGCATTTTTTATCTTTGTACTAGTAAATTTATCCGCAATCCCCAATTTGTTCTTACTATATAATACCATAAAAGCATTAATAATTACCACTAAAATTTGAAAAAATCCCAACAAATTTATTAAAACAAAATAAACGTTATCATCAGTCAAATATAAAATTATTAACATCAATAACATATATCCTAACCCATTAATAACAACTGCTCGTCCAACATAATCTTCTAACTTAATATCATTTTTAACAATTTTGATTTTAAAAATTTTTTGACCAATTGTTTGTCCTTTAGTTATAAAGGGAATAATTACAAAACACAGTATTATTAAAAACGTGTTGATAAGATTTAGTGCCAAATTATTCTTATCAATATTATGAGTAATTATTATAGCTTCATCAAAATATTCATCAATCTCTATTTTTTGTTCTAAATAATTTTCATTTAAATTATTCATTTCTATTTCATATTGATTAACTGGTAAAGCTAATTTTACTAAGCTTACTATAAAAAATATTAATACCATATCAATTATATAAGCTAGCATTCTTCTACCTGCTATATTCATTTCTTACCTCACTAACTAACCCTTCAAATTCTTCTTTTTTATTTACTTTCATAAATTTTTGTTTGTATTCTTTCGAAATATTTTTTAGATAATAACAAATATGATTTCGCATTTCTAAAATAGCAATTCTTTCTTCTTTAAATTCTAACAAATAGTTAAAATGTTTCAAGACCATATCTAATCTTTCATCAATTGTTACTTCTTCTATTTTTTTATTATCAAAATAATTTATACAGTCTTTAATTAACCAAGGATTACCTAATAAACCTCTTCCTATCATCACAGCATCACATTTAGTTACTTCTAACATTTTTTTGGCATCATAACAAGTTTTAATATCGCCATTACCTATAACGGGAATACTAACATTTTCTTTTACTTGTTTAATAATATTCCAATCAGCTTTGCCGGAATATCCTTGAGATCTTGTTCTTGGATGAACAGTTATTGCACTAGCTCCAGCTTTTTCTATAATCTTGGATATTTCCACAGCATTAATACTTTTTTCATCCCAACCACTTCTTATTTTAACTGTTACGGGAATATTTACACTTTCGACAACAGCTTTGACAATTTCATATACTTTATCAGGATTTTTAAGTAAAGCACTACCAGCTTGGGCACGAGCTGCTACTTTAGGAACAGGACATCCCATATTAATATCAATAATATCAGGATGCATATTTTTTTCTATATATTTTGCTGCATAAACAAAAGAATCTTTATCACTGCCAAATATTTGTTGACTAATTGGTCTTTCTTCATCTTTCATATAAAGCATATCAATAGTTTTCTTACTTCCATAAAAAATTGCTTTATCACTTACCATCTCTGCCACTACTAAGCCAGCACCCATTTCTTTAGCAATTCTTCTAAAGGCACTATCAGAAACACCAGCCATTGGCGCTAAAACTATTTGGTTTTCTATTTTAACATTGCCTATTTGCCACATCTAAAACCACCATTATTATTATATCATTTTTTTACTTAAAAGACCAATAATAAAAATTCAAAGAGATTATGTTTCTTTGAATTTATTTTACTATCCAAGCATTAGGTAAACTTCTTTCTCCAGTAGCCGAATATGCAACTGGATTGTTATATACCTTACCATCAATAGCTAAAACACTTGAAGCTCCACCATCTAAATTAGCAGCATTATAAGCACCATACCTTTTAAAAATATCAATCATATCAATTACTGTCGCACCACCTCTAAAGCCATATTTATTACCATTTCCTTCAATGGTTAAAAATAAAATTATACCATCTTTTCTTTGCCCTATAGCAGTCCGTGGATGAACACCATAACCACCATTGCCTTGCGTAAAAGATTCTTTACCATTAACAATTAAAAAAGGACCAAAACAAACAGCATCTCTAATTCCCATATTTATAGCTTCATCAGCTGTCATATAACCTAAGGTTAAAACATTAGCATCGCTAATGCCAATAACTGAATCTTTAATTCCGTTAGCATCTTCAATTATTTCGCCATTAGAAATAAATATTGAATTTGCTTTAGCACCATTACCTTGACCACCTACATCATCAAATCTACCGCCATTAATAGCGACAATTGCATTATTTTCTTGAGCCATTACTGATAAGTGTTGGCCTTGGGTACCATAAAATCGACTTTTTACCGTAGATACTCTCGAAGCATCATAAATAACAGTTAAATAAACATAATAGTCTTTTTCTGCAAATTCAATGATTTTGTATAATTGATCTTTATCCCTTTTTAAAATTTGTTCTTCATAAATTGATTCATATACAAGAGGGTCTTCATTGTCAAAATCTATTTCTCCAGGATTTGTTTCTTCTCCACTTTCTTTTAAATAATTTTTATTTAATATATCTTGTATTTGTTCTTCACTGTACAAAATATAAGCTAAATATTGATGACTCTTAGTTGACATAGCTGTTGTTACAAACATATCTCTAAATCCACTATAAGGTCCATAAGCTAATAATAAACAAAAAATAGCAATAATATCTAAAATAGCTAAGATAATTATTTTTTTCATACTAATCACCTCATTGTAAAATAAAAGTAAATAAATCTTCCAACGTAAAAAAACACCATAAAACTTAAAAATATTATACTAACTATTATAAATATTTTAGTTAGTTTCTCTTTCAATTAAAACTTCTCCAGTCATTTCTTTAGGTATTTTTTCATTTAATAAATAAACAAGAGTTGGAGCAATATCACCTAATTTACCATTTTTTATTTTACAGTCTTTAGTTATTAAAAATGGTACCTTATTTGTTGTATGACTAGTTAAAATATTATTATTATTATCAATCATTTCTTCACAATTACCATGATCGGCTGTGATAATCATTGTACCATTTAAATTAATAATTTTTTCATATAATCTACCTACACATTCGTCTAATGTTTCCACAGCTTTAATAGCTGCATCTAAATTACCAGTATGACCTACCATATCACCATTAGCAAAATTTAAAATAATGACTTCATAGTTTTCTAGTTTTTCTAATAATGTATCTGTTATTTCATATGCACTCATTTCTGGTTTTAAATCATAAGTAGCTACTTTAGGTGAAGGAATTAAAATACGATCACAGTTTTTTAGTTCTAATTCTTTACCACCGTCAAAAAAATAAGTAACATGAGCATACTTTTCAGTTTCGGCAATTCTTAATTGTTTATAACCTAAATTAGAAATATATTCACCAAAAGGATTAACTATTTCGTTTAAATCGTATATCGTATCATTTATAACTTCATCACTAACAGGCATCATGGTTAGAAGTCTTATATTAACTTCTTTTTTTCTTTTAAAGCCTTTGAAATTTTTATTACTTAAAGCACTTCCTAATTCTCTTAAACGATCTGGCCTAAAATTAAAGAAAATAACTCCATCATTATCATTTATTATACCATCACCATTAATCAATCCTGGTAAAATAAATTCATCAGTTATATTATTCTCATAATTTGATTTTATAGCTTCTTTAACATTTATATATTTACTATCTGAATTACCAGTTATAACATCATAAGCTTTTTCAATTCTATCATATCTATTATCTCTATCCATAGCATAATATCGCCCACTAATGCTTGCTATAACGCCATTTTTTAAATCTAATGATTCAATATAAGATAAACTACTATTAGGTAATGTATCTCTACCATCAGTGAAAATATGTAAATAAAAATCAACTTTATTTTTATAACATAAATTAATCAAGGCTTGTAGATGATTTAAAGATGAATGAACACCGCCATCACTAACTAACCCCATTAAATGTAATTTACTATTGTTTTGTTTTACATAATCAAAAATATCTAATATTTTTTTATTTTTATTAAAATTTTTATTTTTTATCTCTTGATTAATATATTGAATACTTTGATAAACTATTCTGCCTGCTCCAATATTAGAATGCCCTACTTCACTATTTCCCATCTGTCCTTTAGGTAATCCTACTAATTCACCACTTGCCTCTAATTTTGAATTAGGATATGTTTTAAATAATTTATCTAAATTAGGGGTATTGGCTAATTTATAAGCATTACCTTTAACATTTTTATTAATTCCTACTCCATCCAATATACATAATAATAATGGTTTCACTTAAAATCAACTCCTATTATTATTATACTATATTTTTAGATAAAAAAAAAGAATAATTAAATTTAACCATTATTCATTGTTAAAAAATAAAATACTATTATTAATTTTATTATATAAATTTTATTAAATACTTAATATAACCTTTAAAACTATTGAAACTTAACAAGCGTTTTTTATACTTTAATTGATTAATTTTATATAATTTATTCCATTTAATTATTTTTCTTTTTATATATCATTTTCATAAATAATATATCCAGCACCACTATACCTTAAATTATAATATCAATTTTTGCCATCTCTAATGCAATTGTTTATCATTTAAATCAATTCCATCAATTATCATAAATCCATTGTTTTAAATCAGTATTATTACCTGATTGATAGAACTTAATAAGTTTTCATAAAATGTTGATTGCAATTCTTGAGCTATTAATATAATACCACAACCATTATCTATCATTATTTTCTTGGCAAACAGCATTGCTACACGTTTATTACCATCAATAAACATTTATCTTCTCATTATCTATAACATTATTTCAATAGATACTTCTGTTTTTCAGGTTGATTTAGTAATTGTTCTAGTTCCTCTTTTTTTTGACTTTCAATAGGAATTTGTGGTTTCCAACTAGTACTACCTATATTTACAGATGTAGTTCTAATTCTACCTAATTCTTGATTTAAAACTAATTTATCACAAGTTAATTTATAAATTTAACATAATGTTTTATAATCATATTCTATGCCTTCATTTTCAAGTATAAATTTCCAAGCATATTTTAAATTATTAATTGCAATAATCTTATCAACTGTTAATCCATTAACAATACCACCATCATATATTGCTTGTGTTTCAGAATATGTAACTGCAATTCCCTCTAAATTTGCACTTTTCCAAATATAATCAACTATATTTCTTTTCGCAATAAATACTTTTTGCTCTTTGGTTCAATTAAATTTGTTTCCATAATTTATTTTTCCTTTTCTATTTATTGATAAATATTATTAACTTTCTTTTTCTTTCTCATAGAATAAATACTTTTCGTGTCCAGTTATATCATAGCATAATGTGTTTATCTATTTTTATGAAATATGAAGGTACTTTTTATTTTTGATAGTACTAGTCTATTTAAACACAATTATAAATTCTATATTATATAATAAAAAAAGTAAGCGACTTTTTATTAAATCACATACTTCATATTAAATTTATCCACATCTAAATAAATTTTAAATTAACTATATCTACTCTTTTAAATAAATACTTTTTAATAAAATTTATTAATTAATTTTACAAATATTAATTTTCATCTTCATGAATTTTTTCGATAATATCTTCTATTTTTTTACCATAGTCAATTGATTCATCATAAACAAATTCTAATTCTGGAGTATGCCTAATATCAATACGACTAGCTAATTCTTTACGAATAAATCCACTTGCTTCTTTTAAAGCATTTAAGGTTTGTTCTTTTTTCTCATCATTTAAAACTGTAATATAAATTTTAGCATAACTTAAATCACTACTTAATTTACAATCAGTAACAGTCACAAATTTTATATCATTATCTTTTACTTCATATGCTAATATATAGCTTATTTCTTTAACTATGTTACTAGCAATTCTTTCTATTTTAATGCTCACTTTATCTCCACCATTTCATAAGCTTCAATGATATCATTTTCTCTAATATCATTATAGTTTTCAATTGTAATACCACATTCTAAGCCTTTTTTTACTTCTTTTACAGAATCTTTTTCGCGTTGAATTGAATTGATGTTACCATCATATACTACAACGCCATCACGAATTAAACGGGCTTTGCTATCTCTTTTTATTATACCGTCTGTAACATATGATCCAGCAATCGTTCCAACTTTAGAAAATTTAAATATTTTTCTTACTTCTGCAGTTCCTAAAATTTGTTCTTCATAAACAGGATCTAACAATCCTTTCATCGCTAATTCCATTTCTTCAACAACTTTATAAATAATATCATATAATCTTATTTCTACACCTTGATCTTTGGCATATTCTTTTAAAGTGTTATTGGGTCTAACATTAAAACCAATAATAATAGCATTGCTAGCTTTAGCTAAAACAATATCGCTTTCTTTAATTGCGCCAACACTGCTTCTTATAACATTTACTTTAACACCTTCAATATCTAATTTTTCTAAAGAATTTTTCACAGCTTCACAACTGCCATTAACATCAGCTTTAATGATAACATTGATTTCTTTACTACCATCTTTTATCTTATTAAATAAATCATCAAGTGAAACAGCTTTATTAGGAGTTTGTTCTTTTATCTTAAAATCTTCTTTCCGTTTCATAGCAATATTACGAGCTTCTTTTTCTGATTCAAATGCCATAAATTTATCACCAGCATTAGGTACTTCATTAATACCAGTGATTTCAACTGGTTGTGATAATTTAGTTGAAGTTAAATTAGTACCTTTATCATCTTTTAAGGTTCTTATTTTTCCATAAGCGTATCCGACAACAACAGGGTCACCTAATCTTAAAGTACCATTTTGTACTAATACTGTAACAATCGGTCCTAAATGTTTATCTAATCTTGATTCAATGACCGTTCCAACGGCATAACGGTTAGGATTAGCACGATAATTATTCATTTCTGCAATCAATAAAATATTATCCAATAAATCACTAATTCCTTCGCCAGTTTTTGCAGAAATCAAACTTACTAAAGTATCACCACCCCAAGATTCAGGAGTTAAGTCATGCTCTGTTAATTGTGTTAGAACTCTTTCAACATTTGCGTCTGGTTTATCAATTTTATTTATAGCAACAATAATTGGAACATTAGCAGCTTTAGCATGATCAATTACTTCTTCAGTTTGTGGCATAATACCATCATCAGCAGCTATAATAATCACAACAATATCAGTTATACTAGCACCTCTAGCTCGCATTTCGGTAAAAGCAGCATGTCCTGGGGTATCAATAAATGTTATATAATTTTCTTTAACTTTAACTTGGTAAGCACTAATAGCTTGAGTAATACCACCAGCTTCTAAACTAGCAACATCTGTTTTTCGAATGGCATCTAACAAAGTTGTTTTACCATGATCAACATGTCCCATAATAGTTACAATTGGTGGTCTTTGCACTAAATCAGTTTCATTATCAATTATTTCATATTCTTCAAAATTAGTAACATCTGCTGTTTCCTCTTTTTTTAATTCTTTATTATATTCTAAAACTAATATTTCGGCATTTTCAAAACTAATACTATTATTAATAGTTGCCATAATACCTAAAGAAAATAATTTTTTAATTAATTCTGCACCGCTAACTCCTAAATTATTGGCTAAATCGCCAATTGTCATATTTTCTTTATATAAAACTACTTTATCATTAGTTGTATTAGTCATTAATTTAGTTCTATTTTTATACATTTCTTTTTTCTTTTGTTGAAAATCTTTTTTATTTATTTTTATTTCTTGTTTTTTCTTTAATTTTTGTTTGTTGATTGAATCTTCAACTTTAATATTTTTTGTTTCTATTATTTCTTCAACAATATCATCCATAGCTTCAAAATCAGCATTATCTAAAATGACAATATCTTCTTCCGTCAATAAATCCGTTTCATTAGTAACTTTGATATTTAATTCTTCACACATTTTTAGAATTTCTCCAACACTTTTGTTTACATCATTAGCATATTCTAATACGCTCATCATAATAAACACCTCCTATAATATTTTTTTTAATTCATCATAAATCTCATCCTTAACCTCAATTTCTAAAATTCGATCTAAAATTTTACTTTTTTGAGCTTTTTCAAAAACTGTTAAATCTTTTTTTAAATAAGCACCACGACCATTTGCTTTGCCAGTTAAATCGATAATCACACGTTGTTCTGGGGTTTTAACAATTCGTATCAATTCTTGTTTAGGTAATTTTTCTTTAGTAACAACACAACAACGCATTGGTATTTTTTTTATTTTCATTATTTATACCTCAATTCTAAAGATAATCTTTTTAATTTACGAGATTCTTGTTCATATAATTTAAAATTTCTTGCTTTATTAATTATAAAAAATAATTCTTCCCAATCCAAATATATTAATGGATATTTTTCTTCAAGCCAATTTAATAAACGATGGGATTTTTTACTCAATATAGCACCATTTTCGATTATTAATAATCCGCCATTTTCTTGCTTTTTTATGTGATGAAAAGAATATGGATTTTTTCTAGTTATTTGAAAACACATCCAATCAATTCCTATTGGTTTATATATTTCAATCAATTTAATTAATTCTTGTTTCATTTTACTAGGTTTATTCCCATTTCCTTAGCTTGTTCAATCGTTTTTATATCTAATTTATATTTAGTTAATCTTGACGCTAATTTGACATTTAAACCTTTTTTACCAATTGCCAAAGATAAATTATCATTATCAACAACAACTAAAGCTTCTTGCTTTTTTTCATCAATAATAAACACATTTAAATTTTTTGCTGGAGATAAAGCATTTTTAATAAATTCAACTTTATCATTTGTATATGCAACAATATCGACTTTTTCAGGGCCCAATTCTTTTAAAATATTAGCTATTCTCATTCCTTTTTCACCAATACATGAACCAATTGGATCAACGTTAGTTTTTTCTGAATAAACAGCTATTTTGGTTCTAATACCAGCCTCACGTGCTACACTATAAATTAAAATAATGCCCTCACTTATTTCTGGTATTTCAAGTTCAAATAATCTTTTAACAAATCCGTAATGATTGCGTGACAAAAGAATAAATGGTCCTTTACTTGTGCTTTCCACTTTACTAACATAAACTTTAATATTAGAACCCATTTTTATTATTTCTCCAGGAATAATTTCGGTTTTTGGCAAAATACCTTGAGCTCTTCCTAAATCAATATAATAATTTTTAACATCTTCCATAGCAACTGTTCCTGTAATTAGTTCATCTTGTTTGTCAGCAAATTCTTCCATAATTATAGCTTTTTCGGCTTCTTTAATTTTTTGAATAACAACTTGTTTAGCAGTAGCAGCTGCTACTCGTCCAAAATCTTTAGGGGTTACTTCTTCTTCAATTGTTTCGCCAACTTCAATATCAGGAACTATTTTTCTTGCTTCTTCTAAAGTTATATGAATCCTAGAATCATAAATATAAGGCTTTTCAACTTCAATCATTGCTCCTTCTTCTAAAGATTCTGTATCTTCAACTTCAATCATAATAGGATTTAAAGCTTCATGTTCTTCATCTAAAACAACGGTTTTGTAAGAATAAACATGAATATCACCTAAATCTTTATCAATTGTAACTCTAACATTAGTTAAAGATTTATAATTTTTTTTATAAGCACTTGTTAACGCTAATTCCATAGCATCATATATAACGTCTTCGGGAATACCTTTTTCTTTTACCAATAAATTAACGGCTTTTTTAAATTCTTTTGTATCCATTTTATTCACTTCCTTTCTCTTTAGAACATATATCAACAATATAACTTTCTTCAATAAAATCAATTTTATCTAAAATAGGATCCAAAACTTCATTTACAATAACACAATCATTAACATTAATTATTCTCTCTTTTTTATCAATAATAATTCTTAAAAAATTATTATTGTTTTCTTTTAAATATAAAACATCATCTAAAATATAACCTGCATCATTAATTGGATTTTCGATTAATTTTTTTATCTTTTCTATCATAATTCCTCCATTTATATTAAAGAGTGGGATTAAGTCCCACTCACAAAGCAACAAAATTATTATATCATATTTTTTTAATTTTAGAACAAATTTATGCAAAATATTATTTTTTTTTTGATATAATATATAAAGGTGATAAATTTGAAAAAGGATTTTAAAGAAATTATTATAGGAATATGTGTAGTTGTTTCATATTTTATTTATAGTTATTTTCAAACTATTCCTCTTAAATTAATCGGAATTAATTTTGATAATTTAAATCTGGCTAATAAAGTTTTTTACTTAATGACAACTGAACTAATTTATATATTAATTTTATTTTTTATTTTTAGAAAACGATATATAAATGATTTTAAAATTTTTAAACAAAATTTTAAGCCTTATATGAAAGAATATATACAATATTGGGCTTTAGCATTTTCATTGATGTTAATAAGTAACATTATCATCGTTTCATTATTTCCTAATTCAGTTGCTACAAATCAAGAAGCTATCAACAATAATTTATTAGTTGCACCCTTTTATATGGTAGTGTCAGCAGTTTTATTCGCACCATTTTTAGAAGAAACAATATTTAGATTGGGCTTCCGCTATATTTTTAAAATTGATACTTTATTTATAATTGCATCAGGAATAATTTTTGGAGGATTACATGTAATTGGAAGTTATCAAAATTTAATTGATTTAATTTATATTATTCCATATTCTATTCCTGGATTTGTTTTTGCTTATACTTTGGTAAAATCTAAAAATATATTTATCCCAATTAGTTTACATTTATTTCATAATGGCATTATGATGTTTATACAAATTATATTGCTATCTTTTTTATAGGTGAATTATGAAAAAAGTATTAATCATAATAAGTATAATTATTTTAATTATTATTTGTTGTTTATTATATGCTAGATTTATTTCAACCAAGGGATTAAAAATAAAGGAATATAAAGTTATTAATAATAAAATAACAGATGAATATCATGGTTTAAAAATAGTTCATTTAACTGATATTCACTATAATACAATAATATCTGAAAATGAATTAAAAAATATTATTAATAAAGTTAATGAATTAAATCCAGATATTGTTGTTTTAACTGGTGATTTAATTGATGAACGAATATCTTATGATAAAGAAGAATTAATTAATCAATTAAAACAAATAAAAGCTAAATTAGGAAAATATGCTATAAGTGGGAATCATGATTTACCAATCGAAGACTATAATTATTTGATAAACGAAAGCGGTTTTAAAAACATCGACAATACTTATGAGTTAATTTATTCAAATAGTAATCAACCAATTGTTATTTCTGGAATAAGCAATAATACAAATGATAATTCTGATATTGGTATAAAAACTGAACAATTTGACAATTATATAGCTAATTTAAAAGCAGATGATATTAAACCAATATATTCTATTTTACTAATTCATGAACCAGATATTGTAAATAATTTAAAATTAAACAATTACGATTTAATTTTAGCTGGTCATTCTCATGGTGGACAAGTAAGATTACCGTTTATTGGGGCAATATATACACCGGAAAATGCGAAAAAATATTATGATGAATATTATAAAATTAATAATACAGATTTATATATATCTAGTGGCTTAGGAACATCATTATATAAGTTTAGATTTTTTAATAAACCTTCTATTAATTTTTATCGCATAACAAATAAATAGCCTTTAATTTTGGCTATTTATTTTATTATATAATATTATACATATAAACAAAACTGCAAATAATCCATAAAATTGTGATACATAATCTACATTATTATATATCATAGAATAATTTGTTATTTCTGGCAATTTAGGATTGAAATAATCATTTAAATAAATAATTATATTTAATAAAAATATTATACTAAACAATGTATCTATCTTATTATTACTTTTATCTTTAATAAAATTATCAAACGTAATAAAAAGATTTAAAAACAAAGATATAAAATATAAAAATATAAATAAAATATTAAATGAAAAATTCACTTTAGTATAACTATAGTTAATTGCTTCTTCGGTAGTATCTATACCTAAATGATAGCAAGTTGATGAAGTAATATCAACTGAACTAGATATTATATATATTGTTAAAAATAAAATAATTGTACTTACTATAATTGTATATACTTTATTTTTTCTTTTGTCCTTGTATAATAAATAAAATGGTATAGACATTAATAAAAAAATCAAAAGTGTAAATATTACTGATCCATCACTATATTTTATCATGAAAAAACAAGATAAAATAGTTAATATAATACTTAAAACAAATCTAAATATTTTCATTTATTTCACCTACTTCTATAATATCATTTAATATTAAATCATATAAATCATATCTATTATCTAAAGAAAAGTAAATATTATTTGCTAGTTCTTTATTTACATTATAATAATAAAGGGAAAAATTTGTGTTAAGAGAACTTATATTATTCTTAAATCCCCAGTGGTTATCTATCCTCCAACTACAATCACGAATATTATTTGCTTTATTTATATCATATTTTATTAATAAATAATAAACATCAATAGCGTTATCCATACTATAATCTATAAATCGATCATCATAATTTTTATAGTTTTCAGTTAACTTTTTTAAGTCATTATAAGTATAATATTGTTTTTTTAAATATTCTTTTTCATTCAATGTTAATACTTTTTTAATATTTTCAATATAGTTTGTTATACGTACATAATCATCATCACTATATATTCCTTGATTATTTAAAATTAGATCAACATTATTTTTTATTTCTTCATATTGTTTTAAATTAGAATCTTCTTCAGCTTTTACCATTGCTTCATAATCAACAGTATATTTATATTTTTTATGATATCTAAATTCTACTTTTAAAATATTTAAGACAATAAATATAATTAAAAGTATGATAATACTAATTAAAACTATATTGAAATATTTAATTATTCTTTGTTTTATATTTTTTTCAGTAAATTGGATTGTTTTATTAATACTTTCATCAGATAATTCTTCTCCACATATCAATTTAGAAATTGAAATATCTAATATGCTTGATAAATCTTTTAACAATGATATATCAGGGCAACATAATCCTCTTTCCCATTTTGATACAGCCCTATCAGTTACGTTTAATTTATCAGCCAAATCTTTTTGTGTCATTCCTTTTTCTTTTCTTATTTTAGAAATTAATTTTCCAATATTTTCATTTTCCATTATTTCACCTACCATCTAAATTATAAGTATTATTTTTTATAAATGCAACAAACCATTAGTTGAATAAAAAAAAATCATTAAATTTATAATAATTTTTATACTATTTTTTTTACTTTATATTTAGCAAATTCACCTATTGGTGTTCTATAATCAGTTCCGATTTCACGTTCTAATAATTCCAAAAAGTTTCTAGAATTAATTACTTTTTTTAGCCATTCATTTAGTTTTTTTAATTGTTCTTTATCTAAATTTTTTGACATTACAATAGCTAAAAATTTAGCAACAACATAATTAAGTCTACTTTTGTTTAAATCTTCTACTCTTACTACGCCAATTTGATATTTATCCATATCACATAAATGCATAAAATCTGTTGTAAATATATAACTACCTCTATTAATATCGGTCGCCAAAACATTTTTTCTAGTTAATTCATTAAAATCATTTAACAAATCATGAATTGAATTAATTAATTCACCACAACTAAAATCTGTTACTTCACGATATATTGGTGTTCCTTCTTTCTTAGAATCGGTTACATCATCTAAATAATCCATAACGTACCCTGTATATATACCTTCTTCATCTAATAATATATCGATAGGTTTAACTATTCTTTTTAAATTTAATTCATCTAAAAAATATGTTGCTTTAGAAAAAGTCATCAAATCTTTTTCTTTTCTTAAACTTATATCATATTTTAATAGTTTTAATGCTTTATCGTTAAATCTAAATACCTTTCCATCATGACCAGCACCTAATCTTGGCAATTCATATATATTAGGGACTACACTTAAATCACTTCTAAATACAACCTGTTTTTGTTCATTAAATTTAGACATAACATTCCCCCTTTTATAAATTGGAGTTATTCTATCATATATTTTAAAAAAGAGCAAATTGAATGATTTATTAATAATCCTAAGAAAAATGGAATAGTCATTTGTCCTATAATCATCATTAAACAATAATATTGACCAAATATTTTTTCAAAAATAGTAAATAATCCAAATCCGTTATTAATAAACATAAGATTACCTCTAAAATTAATATTTACTATATAGGCAAAAACACAAATAATAGCAAAAAAAACAGCGTAATATTTGAAATCTTTAACTTTTACATCAATATAATTATATTTTATATTAATTACACCTAAATATATCATAACAGCGTGGTAAAACAAACTTTGAAAACTTATAAAATGAAATAAAGGATATATTCCTAACGATGTTCCAGGAGAAATTAAAAAACAAATACCTGCAAATAAACCACCGGTTGCTAAAAAAATATCACCTATCTTTTTTAATTTTCCCTTAGTAAAGCCACTTAAAATACCAGCGTACAATAGTATACTACAATAATATAATGGCACATAAGTATTAACATTATTAATATTGCCAATAAATAAATTAAAAATTATTTTTATTATTTCTAGTAACCAAACTATAATAGTAAATATTTTAATAATTTTAGTAATGTCTTCTTTTTTCTTTATTTTAGTATTTTTAACACCAATAATAATCAAAAATATTAATACTATTATTGATATTAAATGTTTTAAATTATATAATCCACATGCTTTATATATATCTGGTTTTGCAAAAAACATAAATTACACCTTTTTCATTAATATATCTTTAGCATAAGAACAATCTGCAACAATTTTTTTATTATTTTTTCTTGCTTCTTCAATAACGCAATTTACTAATTGTTGAGCAATGCCTTTTCCTCGATACTTTTCGTCTACATATGTATGAATAATATTTAATTTATCATTATCAACAATAAATTGGCATTCACCTATTTTGATGTTATTATCTAAAACTATTATTTTATCTTTTTCTTTTTTTAATTCCATACTTACTCCCTAAAATATATTTTTATTATAAAACAATTTAATCTAAATTAATCAACTCATATTCCTTAATCCCAGTATTATTCTTGATTGCCACATCAATAATGGTTGTTCCTAACTTTTCTTCAATTCTAGCAATCAGTTTATTTTTACCTGGAAATACACTATTATAAATAATATCAATACAAGCTTGATCAATTGCTACTGGATCAGTACTTGCTAGGATACCAATGTTAGGAATACACGGTGGAGCCGCATTAGCATCGCAATCACAATCAAGTGAAATATTAACCATAGCATTAATATAGGCAATGTTACCTTTAAAATATTTGTGAACACTACTAGCAGCATCACCCATTGCTGTTACAAATTTTAGTTGACTAGTCTTAAATACATCATGATTAACATCTCCAGCTCCATGAATATAAGCTTTACCATAAGCAGAAGCGCAACCAATAGAAAGTTGTTTTAAAGCTCCACCAAATCCTCCCATTGCATGACCTTTAAAATGTGATAAGACCAACATAGAATCATAATTTGCTAAATTTTTGCCAACATAATTTTTTTTAATTTGTATTCCCATTGGGATATTAAGCTCTAAATCAGGTCCTTCTGCATCCATAATATCAACATTAAAATACTTAGTCCAGCCATGTTCATCCATTAATTTTTTATGTTTTTCAGTTGTATCTCTTTGACCTAAATATGCTGTATTACATTCAACTACTGTTCCATTAACTCTTTCAACTAAATTTTTAACAAAATCAGGTTTTAAATAATTTTTATTACCATGTTCACCAGAATGTAACTTTACAGCAACTTTACCAGGTAAATTAACACCTAATGCCTCATATACTTTAACTAAACTTTCCTTAGAAACTTCACTTGTAAAATAAACTTTTGATTTTTGCATATCATCATCTCCTATTTAATATTATATCACTATTTTTTATATTAATATCTTTATTTTTTTAACGCAGTTTTAACAAGTACACACATTCAACGTGTGTCATCTGATTATAACTGCAATGTATAGTTAATGTCGTATGCCTTTTTATAATATATTAACTATGCAACAATAAACTATGTTCTATGTATGTTAGTGACAATTCAAAAATTTTTATTTTTCTAACTTTTTTGTATATTATGACTAGTTGATTTTGATATGTATTCGTGTAACTGACTACTTCATAATATACATTGTAATTGTTTTAAATATAATTTGCTTTTTTAATTCTACTCTAACTCTAATATTGTTTTTCAAAACTTTTTTGCTCTGTGGTTTCATCAAAATTGCCAATTATAATATAATCTACTAATGATTAAAAACATCTCTATTAAATTCACCTATTTAATCAACAGCTATACTATAGTTAAATCTTACACTTTCAATCATATAACTAATAAAGATTTATTATATTTAATATAAATCTATTATTTGATAATTACATTTCCCCATGCAATAAAAATACATCACAATAATTCTAAATAAATATAATTCAACATTATCTAAATATATTACAAAAACAATTTCTTAAAACTCGATAATACAGTTAAAATATAACTTAATAAAATCATATTACAATAATTGTCATCTTTATTTAACATTATTTGAAACAATACCACAATAATTTTTTTAGTGATTAAATCTTTTTTCTAAAATTTCACCAATCAGTTTAGGAATCTGCGACCAATTATCTGTTTGATATCCTTTATAGTCTGGATTATTGCCATATAAAATAGGTATTACTCCAACTGATTCAGCCTCTAAAATATATTTCATATCATTATCAATTAATATATCATATCCATGCACTTTTAAAAATTCTTTTTTAGAATAAAAACCTAAATTAATATAACGATAATTTATCCCTTTTAATTCGAAATACTTAACAAGTTTTTGTTTTAAAGAAGTATACTTATCTAAAGGTCTTGCCGATAATAAATCAATCACATAGCCATGTTTAATTAATTCATTTAAAGTGTTAATTTTAAATTTATAATATCCAACAATTTCAAAAATAAAATAACATATAAAGTATCTAATAAGAAAGTTTATA
>CALVVV010000006.1 GCA_944363995.1 uncultured Bacilli bacterium | reverse complement strand
CATCATCAACTGGTAGTTTAAGTGATGGAAGAAAAACAGCAAGTTGTACAGTAACTGGTGGAAATGGGAAAACAGCAACAGCAAGTATTACTATAGTTGTCAATGAAAAAGAGCAATGTCAAACAGGTATTTGCAATAGTAGTAACGTTGGTGAAACACAGTGTGGATATACTTGTCAATATGTACTTCAATATTCTAATTGTATATCTTCTTCAACATCATCTTATTTTATAGATGTTGGTGAAACTGTTACTTATGATAAATGTACAAAATATGGGGCTATGTGTGGAACTCGGGTTAATTATTATACTTGTAGCAATGTAAACGGATGTTATGTAATAGAAGATACTAGTTGTGAATGGGAAGATCATTATGGCTATTCATGGCGTTAGGTAAATAAATTATATACTAAGATATCAAATATAAAATTTAAAAAAAAATAATAGATAATATTATTATTGGATTATTAATAATATTTGCTGTATTTAATTTGATAATTTTTTAGAATAAAATATCTAATATTTCGAAAACTATAATTGAATTAAATATATATATATTTAAAAAAATCAAAAAAAATGCTATAATTATGAAAGGTGAAATATTATGATAATTAAAGATATTAACATAAATTACCTTGATTACGGTAAAAATGATGCCCAAGCTATTGTTTTGTTACATGGTTGGGGACAAAATATATTAATGATGCAAGGAATTGGTAACTGTTTTAAAGATAAATATCATATTATAATTTTGGATTTGCCTGGATTTGGTAAAAGTGAGGAACCAAAGACAGTTTGGACTGTTGATGATTATGCTGATGCATTAAAAGAATTATTAAGTAAATTAAACATTGATAATCCAATTATTATTGGACATTCTTTTGGAGGTAAAATAGGATTATTATATGCGACAAAATATAGAGTTAATAAATTGGTATGTTTAGCTAGTCCTTATAAAAAATATATAAAAAAACAATCAATAAAAACTCGATTACTTAAAAAAGCTAAAAATATTCCGATTTTAGCTAGATTTGAAGGATTTGCTAAGAAACATATTGGGTCTACAGATTATAAAAAAGCTAGTGATATGATGAGAAAAATTATGGTTGTTCATGTTAATTATGATATATCTGATCAGTTATTTAAAATAAAATGTCCCACTTTATTAATTTGGGGTACATTGGATAAAGAAGTAAATATTAACGATGCTTACGAATTAGAAAAGTTAATTGGTGATTGTGGTTTAGTAACATATGAAGGATGTACACATTATGCTTATATAGAAAGATTTGACCAAACAATAAGAGTTTTAAAAAGTTTTTTAGGAGATGATGGTAATGAAAATTAAAGTAGGAGTTATATTTGGTGGAACAACAGTAGAACATGAGGTTAGTATTATATCAGCTGTACAAGCAATGAATCATTTAAATAAAGAAAAATATGAAATATTTCCTATTTATATAGCAAAAGATCGAACTTGGTATACTGGTAAGATGTTAATGGATATTGATATGTATCGTGATTTTGAAACTTTAAAAAGATATGCTAAAAAAGTTGTTTTATATAATAAGAATGGTGCATTTAGATTACAATCATTAGGTTTGTTTAGAACTATAATTGCTGATTTGGATATAATTTTACCAGTTGTTCATGGTAATAATATGGAAGATGGTACTATTCAAGGTTATTTAGAAATGGTTGGCATTCCTTATGTTGGTAGTAATGTTTTAGGATCTAGTTTGGGTCAAGATAAAGTTATAATGAAACAAATTTTTGAAAATTTAGATTTGCCAGTTGTTCCTTATTTTTGGTTTTTTGATAATGAATATTATCAAGATAAAAATGAAATAATAAAAAAATGTAAAAAATTAGGATTTCCACTTATTATTAAACCTGCCACATTAGGAAGTAGTGTAGGAATTACATATGTTAAAAATGATATTGATTTGGAAAAAGCCATAGAAGAAGCAATCAATTATGATATTAAAATAGTTGCTGAAAAAGCAGTGGAAAATTTAATAGAAGTTAATTGTAGTGTTTTAGGTAATTATCAAAATCAACAGGCTAGTGTATTAGAAGAAGTTATGGGGACTGATGAATTCTTGACCTATCAAGATAAATATTTAGGTGGTAAAACTAAAGGTACAAAAGGATCAAAAGGTATGGTAAGTACTAATCGTATAATACCAGCTCGTTTAGATGAAAGAATGACTGAAAAGGTAAAGAATTATGCTAAAGAAGCTTTTAAAGCACTTAACCTAAGTGGTGTTTGTAGAATTGATTTTTTAATTGATGGCAAAAGTAATAAAATCTATATAAATGAACCAAATACTATTCCAGGTAGTTTATCATTTTATCTTTGGGAGGCAACTAATAAACCTTATGAACAGTTATTGGATGAAATGATTACATTAGCAATAAAACAATATAAAGTAAAGCATCAAAAAACATATTCTTTTGATACTAATATTTTAAGTAATTTTAGTGGTACTAAAGGAAAATTAAAATAAATGTAATTTTCTTTTTTTATATTTATGTAGAATTCTACATAATTATATACTAGGAAATTTTTTCAGTAAAAAAGAGTAAAAATAAATTGTTATATGTGTTTGTATGATAAAATGATATTTTATAGTAGAATACAATATATAAAGACCATAAAATTAAGGAATATTCAAAACACAAAAAAGGAACTAAAATAATAGTTCCTTTTAATTATACTTTTTGGTGACCAGTACGGGATTCGAACCCGTGAATGCTGCCGTGAAAGGGCAGTGTGTTAAGCCACTTCACCAACTGGCCAATGGCGCCTCAAGTAGGACTCGAACCTACGACCCCTTGATTAACAGTCAAGTGCTCTAACCGACTGAGCTATTAAGGCGTATGGTGGGCCTGACAGGACTTGAACCTGTGACCCCACGCTTATCAAGCGTGTGCTCTAACCAACTGAGCTACAGGCCCAATTTTTGAAACGCATATTAAGTATACCTTATTTTTTTTATTTTTGCAAGATATTTTGATAAAATTTTAAAAAAAATTTAACATTTTATATAAAATATGCAGTAATATGATAGTTTTAATTAAAATTTTAGTTAAAATCAAAAATGTTTATCTATATTTCGTATTTTTATTACAATAAATTAACAAGATAAAATATGGAACAATATTATGTAAATCAAGAATCAGTTTTTAATATTTGCAAGTTAAAAATAGCATTTTTATCGTAAAAAAAGAAAAATTATAGTACGAAAAAAGATGCTTAATGCATTTAAAAAAACATTAGTTTTCAAAAATCAAACGTGATATAATTTAGTCATCAAATCTTAACTGAAAATTAGTTTCTATATTGTTAAGATTTGAGGTTGTGGAAGTAAATGTGTTTAAAAGGAAATAGCTTACTTCTTTTATTTTTATTATTTAAGTTAAAAATATATTTCTAATTATTATCTTTTAACAAATTTTTCTATTCATATAACTAGCGCCTTTTATATGTAGTAATTATATCAAAAAATGATTGCAAAGGAAATTTACTATTTTTTACTGAAAAATTAAAATTGTTATTCACAATTTATTTAATTTGTGATAAAATTGTTGTAGTAGTGTAGATAGTCACCTATGCAACAAGGAGGAAAAGGGTATGAATATAAAAAAATGGTTTACTAGTGATGATAATGATATATTAACTGATGGCTTAAATGACCAATATTATAATTTAAAAGCGAGTGAAGCTGTAGAAGAGGACGGTAGTACTAAATTAGTTTTATTAGAACCAAGGGCATTTTCAGAGACACAACAGATAGCTGATCAATTGAAAAATCGAAATACTGTAGTTGTTAACTTAAAAAGAGTAACGTCTGAGCAGGCAAAGAGAATTGTTGATTTTTTAAGTGGTACAATTTATGCTATCGGTGGAGATTTACAAAAAGTTGGTGGAGGTATATTTTTATGTACACCAAATAACGTCAAAGTAAATGGAAAAATAACTGATGAAACCGAAGGTAAAGATATTCATGATAATAAAGATATAAATATTGAATGGTAAAATTGAGGTGAGTTTATGGAAAAGTTCAGCCGCGTCTTAAGAGGTTATGATCCAGACGAAGTAAATAGCTTTTTAGACAAAGTAATTGCTAAAGTTGAAACAATGGTAAAAGAAATTGAAGAAAAAGATAAAAAAATAAGTGATTATCAAACTTTAGAAGAGGAAAACAAGAAATTAAACGATAAAGTTGCCCAATTTTTAAGAATGGAAGAAAATTTAAAAAGAGCTATTTTGATGGCTGAAAAAACTAGTGAACAAATAAAGTTGACAGCTTATCAAGAAAGAGATATAATAGTTGGCGATGCGAAAAAAAATGCTAATCGAATTGTTAATGAAGCATTACTTAAAGCTGATGAAATAGAAAAAGAAGCAGATAATTTAAGAAGAAATATGATAATTTTTAAAAGAAAATTAAAAGAAAATTTAGAAACACAACTTGAATTAGTTGATGATATTGAAAAAATAGAGATATAGCAGATGAAAAAGACGGTATATTAAAGTTATTTAATAGAGAGTTAGTGGTTGGTGGAAACTAATAAATAATTAATATATAGATCACTTGGGATGCTTTTTATGGATAAGATAAAAACGGTAACGCGTTATAGTTAATAAGTTTAAAAAAGGTGGTACCGCGGATATATTCGCCCTTTATGGTGTCATCTTTTTTTATATACAGGAGGGAATGTTATGAATTTTAAAGAATTAAATAAAAAACAAATTAATGAAGCAGAAAGTGAAGTATTATCTTTTTGGAAAGAAAATAATATTTTTGAAAAGTCAATTGAAAATAGAAAAGATAAAAAAAATTATGTTTTTTATGATGGACCTATTTATGCGAATGCAAAACCGGGAATTCATCATGTGTTTGCTAAAACGATAAAAGATGCATTTACTAAATATAAAACTATGCAAGGGTATAGAGTATTGAGAAAAATAGGACTTGATACTCACGGTTTACCAATTGAAGTTAATGTTGAAAAGAAATTATGTTTTAAAAATAAATCGGATATTGAAAATTTTGGTATTGAAAATTTTTGTAAAGAATGTAATTGTGAAACTGCTACAAATATAAATGAAGTAAAGAAAATAACTGATATGATGGGACAATTTATCGATTGTGATCATCCTTATGTTACTTGTGATAATGAATATATTGAATCTGAATGGTGGATTATTAAGGAAATGGATAAAAAAGGTTTAATATATCATGGTAATAAAGTATTACCATATTGTCCTAGATGTGGTACGGAATTATCTAGTAATGAAGTGGCGCAAGGATATCAACAAGATCCAGTTAATACTGTTATTGTAACTTTTAAGAAAAAAGATGAAGATGTTTATTTCTTAGTATGGACAACAACACCTTGGACTTTAATGGCTAATGTTGCTATTTGTGTTAATCCAGATTTAACTTATTTAAAAGTAGAAAGTCAAGGTTATAAATTTATTTTATGTGAATCTTTAGTTGATAAAGTTTTAGGTGAAGATTATAAAGTATTAGAAAAATATAAAGGTAGTGATTTACAAGGTATCAAATATGAACAATTATTACCTTTTGTTAAAGTAGAAGGTAAGGCTTTTGAAGTTGTAGCTGATAGTTATGTAACTGATTCTGATGGTACTGGTATTGTTCATATCGCACCTGCTTATGGTGAAGATGATAATAGAGTATGTCGTGAAAAAGGTATTTCTTTTGTTAATCCTGTTGGTAAAGATGGATGTTATTTAGAAGGACCTTGGAAAGGTAGATTAGTAACTGATACTGATTTAGAAATTGAAATTATTAAATATTTAAAAGAAAATGATAAATTATTTAAAAAAATTAAAATAGTTCACGATTATCCACATTGTTGGCGATGTAAGAGTCCTTTAATTTATTATGCTAAACCGGCATGGTATGTTAAAACAACTGCATATAAAGATAAAATAATTGCAGCTAATAAAAATGTTAATTGGTATCCTGATTATATAGGAGAAAAAAGATTTGCTAATTGGTTAGATAATATGGTTGATTGGGGAATTTCAAGAAATAGGTATTGGGGTTGTCCTATGCCTATTTGGACTTGTGATTGTGGTCATAAAGAAGTAGTTGGTTCTTTAGAAGAATTACAAGAAAAAATAATTGAAGATATCGATGTTAAAAAAATAGAATTACATCGTCCTTATGTTGATGAATTACACATTAAATGTAATAAATGTGGTAAAATTATGGATAGAGTAAAAGATGTTATGGATGTATGGTTTGATTCAGGATCTATGCCTTATGCCCAATTTCATTATCCATTTGAAAATAAAGAATTGTTTGAATCACAATTTCCAGCTGATTTTATTGCAGAAGGAGTAGATCAAACAAGAGGTTGGTTCTATGTATTATTAGTTATTTCAACTATTATATCCGGCGAATCAAGTTTTAAAAATGTTGTAGTTAATGATATGATGTTAGATGCTTATGGTAAAAAAATGAGTAAATCAACTGGTAATATAATTGATCCTACAGAAATAATGACCCAATACGGCGCTGATACAGTAAGATATTATATGCTATATGCATCTCCTGTTTGGACACCTTTAAAATTTGATGAAACAGGATTAAAAGAAATATATTCTAAATATATATCAACTTTTAAAAATGCTTATTCATTTTTTGAAATGTATGCGAATGCTGATCATATCAATCCAAGAGAATATTATATTGAAGAATCTGAAAGAGAATTAATCGATAGATGGTTATTATCTAAATTAAATAAATTAGTTAAAGATGTAACTTTAGCATATGAAGAGTACGACTTAAATAAAGTTACAAGATTAATAGTTCCATTTTTAAATGATGATTTATCTAATTGGTATATTAGAAGTAACAGAAGAAGATTTTGGGATAGTGAATTGTCTTTATCTAAAAAAGCTGTTTATTTAACAACTTATGAAGTATTAGTTACTTTATGTAAGTTATGTGCCCCTATAACACCTTTCTTAACTGAAGAAATATATCAAAAATTAACTGGGGAAGAATCTATTCATTTAGCTGATTTTCCTAAATATAACGAAAAATTAATTAATGAAAAAATAGAAGAACAAATGGATTTGGTAAGAGATGTTTGTTCATTAGGAAGATTTGCTAGAGAAGAAGCTAATATTAAAGTAAGACAACCCATATCACATTTAATTTTACCTTTAAATGATAAAGAAATTATTGGTAATTTAATATCTGTTATCGAAGAAGAATTGAATGTCAAAGAAATAATCTTTAAAGAAGATATGAGTGAATATTTAGATTATATTGTTAAACCTAATTTTAAAGTTTTAGGTAAAACTTTAGGACCTAAAGTAAAAGAATTACAAGAAATATTAACTAAATTATCAAGCAAAGATATCAATAAATTACAAAATGAAGGATTAACTATTAAATTAGATAATGAAGATTTCAAATTAACTAATGAAATGGTTTTAATATCTTTAAAACAAAAAGAAGGTTATGCTTCAAGTAGTAATAATAAAACTTGTGTAGTATTAAATACTGAATTAACAGAAGATTTAATATTAGAAGGTTTAGCTCGTGAATTTGTTCGTAAAACTCAAAGTTTAAGAAAAGAAGCTGACTTTGTTATAACTGATCATATTAAAGTTATTTATTATGGAAGTGATAAGATTAATCAAATGTTAGATAAATATTATGATTATGTTATGGGTGAAGTTTTAGGTGATGAATTAATTAAAGACGAATCTTTAAAATTTGATGGTAAATTAAATGATGAAGATGTTGTTATTAAAGTAGAAAAGGTATAAGATTAATTTCCTATACCTTTTTTTGTTAGACATATCAAAATTAACTATTGCGTACAAATGCTTGTGTGATATAATATGTTTGTAAGAGTTTAGAAGGAGGAATATGAAACAAGATAAAACATATTTAATTAATAAAATATTTAATAATGATAATATTAGAACAATATGGGACAAAGATGAAGAAAAATATTATATTAGCGTTGTTGACGTTGTAGGTATTCTATCAGAAAGTAAAGATGGAAGAAAATACTGGAATAAATTAAAACAAAGATTAAAAGAGGAAGGAAATGAAATCGTGACAAATTGACACGGGTTGAAATTGAAAGCTCAAGATGGAAAATATCGCTTAACAGATGTTGTTGATATTGAAGGAATGTTTAGAATAATTGAATCAATACCAAGTAAAAATGCAGAACCAGTGAAACTTTGGTTAGCTAAATTAGGTAGTGAAAGAATTGATGAAGTATTTGATCCTTCTATTGGTATTCAAAGATTAATAGATTTATATCGTTCAAAAGGGTATGATGAATTATGGATAACAAAACGAATAAAAGGAATTCAACAAAGAAAAAGTTTAACTGATGTATGGAAAGAAAATAGAATTACCGAAAACTATGAATATGGTATTTTAACAAATGAAATATATAAAAGTTGGTCAGGTATGACTGCTCAAGAGTATAAAGATTATAAGGGTTTAAGAAAAGAATCTTTAAGGGATAATATGGATAGTATTGAAGTAACATTGGCTGATTTAGGTGAAAAAATAGGTGGTAATGTAGCTAAAGTTGCTCGTGATGAATTAGAAAAACAATTAGGCGAAACTGTTATATCTAAAGATAATTATTTGAATTATAAGTATGAAGATAAAAATTTAATCGAAAAATAAGTAATTTATATGGTAAAATAGTAATAGGTGTTCAAATATGAAGATAGTAAAATTTTTATTAATTTTAATAATATTTTTTATAGTTAGCATTTTAGGCATTAATTATTATATTGTATTAACTAATGAAAATAAGATAATAACTATAGAAGAAGCGAAACAATTGGAAGATGTTGATTGTATATTAGTTTTAGGAGCTGGTGTATATGGTAATCAACCTAGGCCAATGTTAGAAGATAGAATTTTAACAGGTGTCGAATTATATAATAATAAAGTTTCTAATAAAATTATTATGAGTGGTGATCATATGCATGATGATTATGATGAAGTAAATGTTATGAAATCATATGCAATCAATGAAGGTGTACCATCAAGTGATATTTTTATGGATCACGCAGGGATATCAACTTATGATAGTTTATATCGAGCTAAAGAAATATTTGAAGTAAATAAAATAGTGATTGTAACTCAAAAATATCATTTATATCGAGCATTATATATTGCTAAAAGTTTAGGAATAGAAGCATATGGTGTAAGTGCTAATTTAAGAGATTATCCAGGTCAATTTAAAAGAGAAATAAGAGAAATATTAGCTCGAGATAAAGATTTTGTTAAAGCATTATTAAGACCAAGTGCAACTTATGGTGGGGAAGTTATACCAGTTAGTGGTGATGGCGATGTTACAAATGATAAAAACTGATGTAAATTCATCAGTTTTTTGGATTAATTATTAAAGTAGTATTATTTTTAAAATCAATTTTTTTAATAAAGTTCATAAAATCATTGTAATTTAAATTTTTAATATCATTATATTTATTATCATTAAATTTATTATATCTTATAATATCATTTGTTATATTACTATTTAAACTAAAGATATTTTCAGTCATATAAATAATTGAACTTAATAATACTTTTTTCTTTCTTTCAAAATCAGTTTCGGATATATTTAAATCTTCTATTTCCTTTTTGATTTTATCCAATAATGTTTGTGGATTAGTTGACTCTCCTAAAACAAACATTAAAATATAATCGGTACTATCATCAAAATCGACAGCTAAATTATCATTGATTATTTTTTCTTCTAATAAATTATGAACAAATTCACTAGTTGAAGAAAATTTACAATCAAATAATGTTAATAGGTAAAAGATATTTTGAATATTTTTTTCTACCTTTAGTTTATAACATATCGCACATTTAGGAATGCTGACATTTAATTTGATTTCATCATTTGTTTTAGCTACTTCTTTAGGTTCATTATATGATTTTATTTTAATTTTTTCTTGTTTTTTAAATTCTTTTTTATTTTGATTTTCTTTAATTATATTTATTGTTTCATTAGGATCGACATTACCAGTAACTACGATAAACATATTAGCAGGATGATAAAATGTATTATAGCAAGTATATAAGTCTTCTTTAGTAATTTTATTAATATTTTCAATATCACCGATAATTGGATGTTTCATCGGATGAATTTTAAATGTATTTTCAATTATTTTATCGTATATCATCGTACTTGGCATATCTTGATACATTTTAATTTCTTGAGTAATTATACCTTTTTCTTTATCGACATTTTCGTCGGTAAAATAAGGAACTTGAACATAATCTAGTAACATATTAATATTTTCTTTTAAAAAGTTAGGACAAGAAAATAAATAAGTAGTTTTAGTATAATTGGTATTAGCGTTACAATCAGCACCTCTTTCACTATAATAAGCAAATATATCAGTGTTATCTTCTTGTTCGAACATTTTATGCTCTAAAAAATGGGCAATACCTAAAGGTACTTTTATCATTTTATCTTTATCAATTGGTTTAAATTCACTTATATTAGAGCCATATTTTGTATTAAAAGTAACATAGATATTATTAACATTTGTTTTAGGCAAGATAAATATTTCTAAACCATTGTCTAGTTTTTCATAAAATAAATCTAAATCTAAATTTTTAAAATTAATTTTCTTCATTATTTTCTCCTTCTAAAACAAATATTGTGTCCATATTAATTTTTTTATGTAAATTAATAATATCTTCTTTTGTAACTTTTTTAATATTTTCAATTCTCTCATCTAATAAATCATAATTAAAATAAATATGACTTTCATACATTCTTAAAATACTTGCTTGATAATCGTCGATATCTTTTAAACTATTAATATAAGTAATTTTAGCTGATTCAATATCATTATCCGTAAAATCACCTTTACCCATTTTATTAAATTCTTTTTTAATTAAACTTAAACATTTTTTAACGTCGTCTTTATTAGTTCCTACGGTAATATATAAAACATTATAAATTGCTTTAAAAGTAGCATTGATACTATAACATAAACTATTTTTTTCTCTTACTGTTCTAAATAATTTTGAATTAGGGCTACCACCTAAAATAAAAGAATAAATGTATAAAACATATTGTTTTTCGAATTCTGTTAAATTTTTAATTTTATAGCCAATATTTAAATTAGTTTGTTCGATTGGTAAAGTTTCTTTTATTTTGTTTAATTTTGTTATTGTTTGTTCTACAAAATGAGAAATACCAGGCTTTTTAATAGTATTGACATTGAAATTTCTATTAAATATTTCAACTATTTCTTCTTCGTTAACATCACCAATTACAAATATATCAATTAAATCACTTTTAAGCATTTTTTTATAATATTCATATAAATTATCATAATCTAAATCTTCTTTATAACCGATTGAATTATATTCCAAAGGTGTATTTTTACCTAATATTTCAAACATGCGTTGTAAAGAATATCTTTTGGTATTATCTTTTAAAGAATCAATTTCATCAGTTACTAATCTTTTAGCTAAATCAAAATCTTTAAATTTATTATTTTCAATATTTGGATTAAATAATAAACTTAATAAAAATTCAATCGATTTTTTGTTCATATTTTCTTCTGTATATTTTTCGTTTAAAAAATTAGCGTTGAATGAAGTTACAATATAATTTCCCATTAATGAATTAGAACATCCAATTCCAATACCATATAAGTTTTCGGTTTCGATATCTAAATCTCTTTTGGTTTTATAGGTATAATTTGAATTTAATAATATTTTACCTAATAAATTACGATAAGTTATATCTTTTTTTTCTAATAATTTTTTAAAGTTTATTCTAATAGAGATAGTTTTAAATTTATTTGTTTTAATAATGTGCAGATTATAAGCTTTGTTTGAATAATCATAGTACATAAAATCACCCTTTCTAGT
The DNA here is from genome assembly GCA_944363995.1 of uncultured Bacilli bacterium. GTDB lineage: Bacteria > Bacillota_I > Bacilli_A > RF39 > UBA660 > Faecisoma. The sequence goes on along the minus strand of CALVVV010000006.1, from coordinate 17,877 downwards.
ATGTGAAAAAATTAATGATTAATACCATTATAACATTTTAAATTTAAAAAGTAATTAAATTTTAAAACAAAAGCATAAAATTTAATTGAGGTGAAGTATGTTAGAATTTTTAAAAAAATTATTTAAAGATTTTTATATTTTTACAGCTGCTTATTCAAATAATGTATTTCCAGATCCTTTATCTAAAGATGAGGAAGAAAAATGCGTTGCTAGAATGAAAATTGGAGATAAGGATGCACGAAGTAAATTAATTGAACATAATTTGAGGTTAGTTGCCCATATTGTTAAAAAATATGATCATAAAAAAAATGATGTTGATGATTTGATTAGTATTGGGACAATTGGTTTAATTAAAGGCGTTGATAGTTTTAGTTATAAGCATGGTACACGGTTAACAACTTATGTTGCAAAATGTATTGAAAATGAGATTTTAATGTATTATCGTTCAGATAAAAAACATAATAAAAACATAAGTTTAAATGAATCAATTGGTTTTGATAAAGAGGGGAATGAAATTACTTTTTTAGATATTCTTAAAACACCTAAGCCAGAATTTGAACTAGATATTCAAAAAAAAGATAATATAAATTTGTTAAAAAAATATTTCAATGTTTTAAATGAAAGAGAAAAAGAAATAATTATTAAAAGATATGGTTTAAATAATGAAGAAGAAGTAACGCAGAAGGAAATTGCTAAACGTTTAGGAATTTCTAGAAGTTATGTATCAAGAATTGAAAAAAGAGCTTTAACTAAAATATTTAAAGAGTTTAAAATTCAGAACAAAGGTTAATTGATTACACTATTATTAACATAATAAAACCTCTTTAATTAGAGGTTTTATTGTATTTGAATAAGTTTAATCAAAGTATTATTGTAATTACCATATGTTATATGATAAGTTATTGTATAAGTTTCGGGTTTATTAGTGTTTATATAAGACATATTATTAAAAGTTTCACCATCAGAATTACGCATAATTGTATAGGTAATTGTAGCTAATCCTGTAACATCAGTTATACCATCTTGCAAAACAATAATTGGTTTTTCTGGTTCTTGGTAAATATCACTTACACTTAAAATAATTGTGTCACTACCATTTATTTCAGAACTAATAACAGATGAATCAGATTGAATTGTAAATTCAGCACCACTACTCATATTATTTTTAAAAATGGTATATGAAGTTTTGACAACAAAGGTAGTTGTTCCAGTAATTGGATAGGTAAAACTTGTGTTGCTTGTTGTTGTAATTAAATTTAAATTACCATTGTTATCTTTAATATATATATTATAAACAATTGTCCCAATATTTTTTTTATTATATGCTAAGAAATCATTTATTTCATTTTGTCGTGTTTTTTCATCAGAATATAGTTGACTAAATAAACTACCAATGTATTCGCTATTAATAAAATCTGGTGTAGTTATTGCATTCCAAGATAAGGTATTAGTATTAGTATCATAGTTAAGATTAGTAACATTATCTAATTGACTATAACGTTTAGATGTCTCGGTTGGCTCAAAACCTTTTTTAAAGTAGGCGGTAACTTGTTTATTTTTTGGTGTAAATTCGCTTGCAAGCATAGCAGTTGGTAATCCGTCTTCGACAGTAACTTTAACTACACTATCTGGTTGTTCCCAAGTTGATTTTTTTGTATAAGCTGATTTAGCAATTGTTTGGAAAACATCTTTAATATTATAATTATTAACTGTCATATAATAATCTTTTGTTAATTCTTCATATCCATACCAAACTGTAATAGCATAAGAATCATTGAAACTAGCAATCCATTTATCTTTGATTGCGTTTGAAGGGTAATTAAATTTATCAATTGTTTCTGAGTCTAAATTGTTGGTACCAGATTTACCAGCATAGTTAACACCGTTGACACTTCTTCCAATTGCATAACTTGAAGTATCTTCTAGTATTTTTGTAAGCATATAAGAAGTTGAATCACTCATAGTGCGACGAGTAATTGGCTTGACTTCATATGTTTCATCAGTATCTATATATTCGATTTTAGTAAAACTATGTGGTTCAATATAGTATCCACCATTTGATATAGCTGCATAAGCCGCAGCTAGTGTCATTGGTGTTTCATTTTCATACCCCCCTAAAGCATGTGTTTCATTTATTAATCCGTTAGAAACATCAGGGGTTAAACCTAAATTTTTTACAAATTCTTGAATTTTGGTGTTAGAAACAGATTGAAAAGCTTTAACGGCAGGAATATTTCGTGAATGTTTTAATGCTTCGTGTAATGTTTGAAAATTATAATAATCACCATCCCAATTTTTAAGACTTGTGCCATCAGAATAAGCATAAGGTTCATCAGTAAATGGAGTATAAGTGGACCAATTATTGTATTCCATACCTGGACCATAATCATATAAAGGTTTAGCTGTTGAACCTATTTGTCTAGGAACGCCAGTTGCATAATTGACTCCTTTAGCAACACGATTTCTTCCACCACCTACAGCTTTAATTTCACCATTTTTAACATCAATTATAATCGATGCTGCTTGAACTTTATCATTTTCCCATTCATATAAAGTTCCATTCATAACACCAGTCATAACTTCTTGCATATCTTTATCCATTGTAGTATATATTTTCATCGGTATTGAATAAGGATCATTTCCTGTTCTATCAATAACTTCTTCAACAACTGTATTGATGAAATCACTATATGAATTACTTTCAGTTTGGTCATTGTTAACTAATAACTTTTCCACAGTTAATTCTTTGGCAATATTATACTCTTCTTCAGTAATATAGCCATGTCTTAACATTAAATTTAAAACAGTTTGTCTTCTTTGTTCACATGCTTCTGGATATAAACGTGGATAATAAGCTCCAGGAGCTTGAAAAAGCCCTGCAATCATTGCAGCTTCTGCAACATTTAAATCACTGGAACTTTTGTTAAAATAATCTTGGCTAGCTTGTTCTACTCCACGATTAGGTCCACCTAAATTAGCAAAGTTAACATAAAATTCAATAATTTGTTCTTTAGTATAATGGGTTTCAATTTCAAAAACGGAAACATAAATATCAGTAAATTTACGAATAATACCTTCGATACCACTAGCCTCAGATGAAGTAAAAGCATTTTTAGATACTTGCATAGTTAAGGTTGAAGCACCACCGCCACCTTGTCCTAGTAATTGACTAAATGAAGCTTTAATAAATCTTGGTAAATCTACTCCGCTGTGTTGGAAAAATCTTGAATCCTCAGTTGCAATAATTGCATCAATTAACGATTGTGATAACTCATCATAAGATACTTTTTGACGCATTTCTGTTCCTATTTTAGCAAATTCTTCACCATTAGCTAAGTAAAGAATTGTAGCATCTTTGTTGTATAAATTTTCTTCTGAAAAAGCTGGTGCTTTTATGATAATATAAACACCAAAACTAGTTAAAGCTATTAATGAAAATATAGCAAAACAAAAACCAAAAATGAGGATAGTTTTCAATATCTCTTTACTATTTCTTTTCTTTTTACGTTTAGGTTTTTTAACAAAAAAATAAATTAAAAAACCAAAAATTAAAATTAATAAAGTTGGAATAAAATTAATTGTAATAGTTCCTACAATTAATAATATTAGACTGACTAAAGCCATAATAATTGTTTGTTTATATTTTTTATAAAATTTTTTCATTTTTCACTCTCCTTGATAAGATCAACGATTTTTAAATAATCTAAGTAAGGGTTATATCCTAATTTGATTAAATATCCTTCTTTTTTAAAATATTCTTTGGGAATAGATTTTCTTTTATTGTTGTTTAAAAAATTTTCTAATTTACCAATTTCAAGTAAATAATTTTCATTAGTAACTGTGAATCTTACAATAATAAAACCAATTCCTCCACATTGCTTAATTTTTTTTAAATGCTCGATTTGGTGATTATGAATATTAGCTAAGGGAAAATAATTTTTTCTAGTTTCTTTAGCTTCAAAATCAATATAAGTTCCATTATAGACCCCATTGTAATCAGTTGTTGATGGAATAATAAAATGAGCTTCTTTAATAACTGCATCTTTTCTTGAATTATAATCAACTTTATTAATTGTAATTGGTGTTGGTTTTTTATAAATGACAGCAATGTTATTGTTTCGATAGAATATATTAGTATCATTTAAATTTTGTTCTAAATTCATTCCGCGATTACTATTAGATATTTTAAATGTTTTTTTTATTCCATTCGGATAATTCATTTATCTCACCATCATTATTATACTATATATTTTATATTTTTTGAAGTATATAAGTTAATAAAAAATAATTTTGACATCTTTTGTCGAATTTGATGTAAGCTATATAAAAATATGATTTAATAAAAGTAGGGTGATTTTATGGACCATATAGAAAATATATTTAATTCAATGTTAGAAGATGTAAAAATAATCAAATTAGCTACTTATTTTAGAAAAATAAGGAAATAAAATCTGGTTGACAAAGTGCGGTTCTTGTTATATAATTTATTTGGGTGATATTATGTATCAAGATAGAATTATGCTTACTGTTAAGGATATTTTTGAAAAAGATTTCAAGTTAGATACAAGAGGATATCGTCCTCAAGAAGTTGATAAATTTTTAGATGTCATTATGCGTGATTATGAAGAATTTATCGCAATTAATAAAGAATTGACTAGTGAAATTAGAAATTTAACTAATGATAATATAAAATTGAAACAAGAAATTAGAAATTTGAAAATGAAATTAGATATTTTAAAAGAAAGTGCGGATGGTGAAGGTACTAATAGTGTTGATGTTTTAAAACGATTATCTAATTTAGAAAAAATAATATATGGTAAAGAATAATACTTGGCAAACGCTGCATTTATGTAGAGGAAAGTCCATGCTTGCACTATCCTGAAATGGAAGTAGTGATTGTGCATAGGGAAAAAATAACCTATGGTAAGTTAATAACTTAACGGCGTCGAAAATACCCTATAAGGGTATGAGTAGATGTAAAGTGCCACAGAGACGATATTTCTAGTAATAGAAAGATGAAACGCGGTAAACCCCACAAGCAAGAAACCCAAATTATGGTAGGGGAGTTTAAAATAGGGAAATAGTAACTTATTTTAGAACCAATAGGTAGATAAATGTTTGCCCCTCTTTATAAGAGGACAGAACATGGCTTATAAGTATTATTTTTTTTTTAATAGAGGTGAGTATATGAAGGAAATTGGCGAGAAGTTAAAAGCTGCTCGTGAAAGTATTGGTATTTCAATTGATGAAGCAAGCGAGGATTTGAAAATTTCTTCTAAACAAATAGCTGATATTGAAGAGGGAAATGTTGAATCTTTTCAAGATGTATTCAATTTAAAATATTTTATTCGTGATTATGCTAAATATTTGGGGCTTGACAAAGAGCAAATAGTGGATGATTTTAATGAATATTTGTTTGATTATACATCTAAATTATCACTTGATGATATAAAAAAAGAAGCAAAGTCTAAAAAAGATGATACTAAAATAAAATCGCCATATACTATAGAAAGAAAAAGGGAAAAAATTTATCAGAATTTTATCTACATTGCAATATTTGTATTATTAATAACAATTGTGGTTCTTCTTTATACGATTTTAAATGATAATAATGAAGAAAATGTGCTTGGAGGTTGGAATTATGAATTTACCGAACAAAATAACTTTAATTAGAATATTTTTAACTTGTTTAGTAGTAATAATTTTATTATTTCCGTTTGATGCTGTCGGCTTGAATGCTATTAAATTATTCATTAATGAAGCTATTGTTGTTGACTTAAAATATTTTATTGCTGGATTTTTATTTATTATAGCTTCTTTGACTGATTTTTTAGATGGTTATATTGCTCGTAAATATAAAATGGTTACTGACCTTGGTAAAATGTTAGATGCTATAGCTGATAAATTTTTAGTTAATGCCGTTTTAATAATTTTAGCTAGTCAAGGTTTGATTCATCCAATTATTCCAGTTATTGTAGTAACTCGTGATACTGTTGTTGATATTATTAAAATGATAGTAGGATCAAAAAAAGCTGTTGTTGCAGCAATTATGTCTGGTAAAGTAAAAACCATTTTCATGTTAATTGGAATTGCATTAACTTTATTTAATAATTTACCTTTTGAATTAATTAATATTAAAGTATCTGATGTCTTTCTTATTATAGCTACAGTTTTATCTGTCTATTCAGGAATTCAGTATTACCAAAAAAACAAAAATATTTTATTTGACTATACTTAATAAGTATAGTTTTTAAATACCAATATTATCTTGTTTTTAATAATAAAATCGATTATAATTATTATGGAGATGATTATAATGATTATAGGCTCACATGTAAGTTTTAAAAAAGATACGCAATTATTAGGAAGTGTTGAAGAAGCATTAAGTTATGGTAGCACTACTTTCATGTTTTATACAGGAGCACCTCAAAATACTAATAGGCAGAAGATAGATATTAAACTAACAGAAAAAGGAAAAAAAATGATGATTGATAATAATATTAATATTGATAATGTTGTTGTTCACGCACCATATATAATTAATCTAGCTAGTACTAATGAATTTGCTGTGATATTTTTGAAAGAGGAACTTAAAAGAGTGGAACAATTGGGGATAAATAAATTAGTCCTTCATCCAGGAAATAGTGTAAAATTAAGTGTACAAGAAGGAATAAAAAATATTATTGATAATTTAAATAAAATTGGTCCTAGTAAAGTAACAATTCTATTAGAGACAATGGCGGGAAAAGGGACAGAATTAGGTAAAAATTTTTATGAGATTAAACAAATAATTGATGGCGTAAATTATGAGCTTGGTGTTTGTTTGGATACATGTCATATTAATGATGCTGGATATGATTTAAATAATTTTGATCAAGTTTTAAAAGAATTCAATGAAATAATAGGTTTAAAATATTTAAAGTGTATTCATATTAATGATAGTAAAAATCCTATTGCCTCACATAAAGATCGTCATGAAAATATTGGATTTGGTGTTATAGGTTTTGAAAATATGATTAATATAATTTATCACGAAAAATTAAAAAACATTCCTAAAATTTTAGAAACGCCTTATATAACAAATGATGATAATTCTAAAGAAAGAATATATCCGCCTTATAAATTTGAAATTCAAATGATTTTAAACAAAACTTTTGATAATGATTTAATAAAAAAAATAAGAGAGTTTTATAAATAACGATTTTTAAAATAAACATATAAAGTTTCGATTTTTTGATAACTTGTATTGTCTAATTTCTTTTTTAAATCATCTAAGATACCTCGGGGATTACCAAATACAATCGTGTGCCAGCTTGTTTTGATGTGATTGTAGATTAAATTTACTTCTTCTTCTTTTAAAATAATACCATTTTTGATAGCAAAATTGTTGACATCAGCTATAGTCATTCGATTGACATATTCATTAATTAGTTTTTCTTTCATTTAATCACCGATATAATGTTATGCTATAAAGAATAAAAATATGAGATTTAAATAAAATATTATAGGGAGGAATTTTTATGTTTTCAAGTTTTTCTTTAATTAATTATGATGCTTATGAACCTTATATTAGTTCTTATACAATGAATATGCATTATAATAATTATAAAGAATATTTAGAAAATTTAAATAAATTATTAAATAATTACGATGGGCAATATGCTAAAGAAGAATTGGTAAAGAATATTAATATATTTCCGATTACCGAAAGAGATAATATTTTATTTAATTTAGGTGGCGTTTTAAATCATGAATTATTTTTTAAAATTTTAGGAAATGGTCAAATTAGTGATGAATTAAATAATAAAATAGTGAATGATTTTAAATCGTTTGATAATTTTAAACAAGAATTTATTAAAACTGCTAATTTGTTAACAGGTTCTGGTTATACTTTTTTGGTGTTAAATAATGAGAATAATTTAGAAATAATTAATGTAGCTAATCAAGATACACCATATTCTTATGGATTAAGACCAATTATGAATTTGGATTTATGGGAACATGCATATTATTTAGATTATCAAAATGATCGTTCTACTTATATAAATAATTTTTTTTCAATTATCAATTTTGATGAAGTAAGTAAAATTTATGCCCAAGAAATACAAAAAAATCTATAATATAACTACTAACAAAAATAAGGATATAAAAGAAATAATTGAAAAAAGATATTATATTTTAATTGGAATAATTATATTAATAATGTTTATAATAAGCATAAACTTGTTTATTGTTCAAATCGTAAATCATGATTTTTATGTTAATAAAGTTGAAAAATTAAGTCAAAATATAGTTACTTCTACTAGTACTCCACGTGGAAGAATATATGATCGTAATGGTAGAATAATTGTCGATAATGAGGCGGTTAAAGTAATATATTATAAAAAACCAAATGGTATAACAACCAAAGATGAAATTGCAATTGCTTACAAAGTGGCAGATATGATAACTTTAGATCATAATAAATTAAACGAAAAGGAATTAAAAAAATTTTGGATACTAAATAATCAAGATGCTGCGAATGAAAAAATTACTGATGATGAATGGCGTTTATTAGAAGAACGTAAGTTAACTAATGAAGAAATTGAAGATTTAAAAATTAAAAGAGTTACTTCTGAAGAATTAGCTGATTTTGATAAGAAAGATAAATTAGCAGCTTATATTTATTATTTAATGAATTTGGGTTATAGCTTTGATGAAAAAGTAATAAAAAAAGATAATGTAACTGACAAAGAATATGCTTTAATTGCCGAAAATGTTAATAACATTAAAGGTTTTGATGTTAGGCTTGATTGGAATCGTGTATACCCATATGGTGATGTTTTTAAAACAATTTTAGGAACTGTTTCAACTAATGAAAGTGGAATACCTTATGAATTAAAAGATTATTATTTAAATCTTGGTTATAGTTTAAATGATCGAGTGGGAACAAGTTATTTAGAATATCAATATGAATCTTTATTAAAAGGCGAAAAAACAGTTTATCAAATTTTGGACGATGGAACAAGAAAAATAATTGATGAGGGTAGTAGAGGTAAAGATATTGTCTTAACTATTGATATTGAATTGCAAAAAGAAATAGAGAAAATATTGACAGAAGAAGTTATAAATGGGAAAAAATATGCTAATACGAAATATTATAATCGTTCTTTTGCTATCATTAGTGATCCTAATACTGGCGAAATTTTAGCTATGGCTGGTAAACAGGTTATTGAAGAAAATGGAGAATATAAAGTTTATGATTATACACCTGGGATAGTTACTACTCCTGTTACAGCAGGTTCAATTGTTAAGGGGGCATCTCATGCTGTTGGTTATAAAACAGGTGCTTTAAAAATTGGAGAAAGAAGAGATGACAGTTGTATTAAAATCGCTTCGACACCTTTAAAATGTTCATGGACAACCTTAGGAATAATTGATGATATTGGAGCTTTAAAATATTCATCAAATGTGTTTCAATTTCATACTGCTATTAAAGTTGGTGGTGGTACTTACCGATATGATGAACAATTAAATATTAACCCTGAAGCTTTCGATATTTATCGAAATACTTTTAAAGAATTTGGATTAGGTGTGAAAACAGGCATTGATTTACCAGTTGAAAGCCTAGGTTATACTAGTGATAGTACATTAGCTGGTCATTTGTTGGATTTTTCAATTGGTCAGTTTGATACGTATACACCAATTCAATTAAGCCAATATATCAATACAATAGCTAATGGCGGTTATAGAGTTCAACCACATTTGTTAAAAGCAGTTTATAATCCTACAAAAGATGGATTAACTGATTTATTGTATGAAGTAAATACTAATATATTAAACAAAATAAATTTAGAAGATAAATATTTAGAACGAATAAAATTAGGTTTTAGGGAAGGAGTTGTTAGTGGAATTGCTAGTAATTATGTTGATAGCAAATATAATCCAGCTGCCAAAACAGGAACTAGCGAAAGTTTTATTGATACAGATGGTGATGGGATAGTTGACACTGAAACGATGAGTAATACATTTGGGGCTTATGCTCCTTATGATAATCCCCAAGTTTCATTTGTTATTGTTTCACCAGATATCTATTATTATGAAACATCAACAGTAAGAGCACCTATTAACCGAATAATTTCTAATAGAATTTCACAAAAATACTTTGAAATATATAAATAATTTGGTATAATTATATCAGCACTTGAAAAAGGAGGGATTAAAATGGCAAAAAAAGGAGAAGCAAGAGAAAGAATTACTCTTCAATGTACAGAATGCAAAAGTGAAAATTATCGAACTGAAAAAAATAAACGTAATACAACGGATCGTTTAGAATTAAATAAACACTGTCCAACTTGTAAAAAAACAACAACTCACAAAGAAAAAAAATAAGGAGATAAAAGAATGATTAGAAATTTCTGCGTTGATTTGACAAAACTTAAAATAATTGTCGATGCCCATTTATCACAAAGAGTAAATTTTGAAAAAGGAAAAGTTGTTAAAGTACAACCTAATTTAAAAAAAGTAAAAAAAATAAAAAAAATAGTATATAAAAGGGTGGAAAAATGATTAATGTAAATGATATTAAAACCGGAATTACATTTACTTTAGATGGCGAAATATACCAAGTTTTAGAATTTTCACATGTTAAGCCAGGCAAAGGTGCTGCTTTTGTCAAAATGAAAATAAGAAATTTAAAGAGTGGTGCTACAACAGAAAAATCTTTTAATAGTGGAACTAAATTAGAAAAGGCTCATTTAGATAAAAAACCAATGCAATTTTTATATGCAACAGGTGATAGTTATAATTTTATGAACATGGAAACATATGAACAAATTGAACTAACTAAAAGTCAATTAGGAGAAGATTCCAATTATTTAAAAGAAGGTTTAAATGTGGAATTAAGTTTTTATGAAGGTGAATTATTAGGACTTTTATTACCTGATAAAGTGGTTCTAAAAGTTACTAGTACTGAGCCAGCTGTTAAAGGTAATACTACTAACAATGCTACTAAGGATGCAACTTTGGAAACAGGCTTAGTAGTTAGAGTACCTTTATTTGTTGATACTAACGATGAAATTATTATTTCAACAAGTACAGGTAAATATGATTCTCGTGCTTAAGATATAAATATTATATCTTTTTTTATACTAGAAAAATATAATTTAGATTATATCCAAATAAAATACGATAATTTGATTGTATAAAAGAATTATTACATCTAAACCAAACATATCCTTAGCTAATAGAATTAGATGTTATGACATTAAGAATAATAATATTTGATTTAGAAAAATCTTTTAAAAATTTTTAAAAAATAAAATAATTAGATTGTGTATATATTTTGAAATGTGATACAATAATCATGTTTGAGATTTGGTGATTAAAATGGTATCGCAAGAAAGAATAAAATTATATAAAAATTGGTTTGATAATATGTCTTTTTTTTCATTTAATTCTTTTATATTGGATGAAATAGAAAATTTATGGAATCTATCAAATTATATTTATAATAAATATGTTGAAATATTCAAAAAAATTGATTTTTCAAAACACGATTTTTTATACGTTAGTATAGAAGAAAATATTTCTTTAGCCCAACAATTTTTAGATAGACATAATATAAATGTATCAATAAAGAAATTGATTGCAAATGGTAATATTGTATTAAAAAAAGTTGATAAACAAACGAAAGATGGAATATCATATTATGACAAAGATAATAAAAAAATAATTGAAATTTATTTACATAATAATATCATTGATAGTTGTATTTTAATTCATGAAATTATGCATTTTTTAAATCAACCCGAAGATAAAAGAAATTTTGTAAGTGATTTATTAACAGAGTCTTTGTCTTATGGTATGGAATTTATATATGTTGAAGAATTAAAAAAAATTAAATATAGTAATGATTTAGATATTTTTATGAAATTTGGAATATCTACAATTTTAAAATATATGGATAAAGTATATTATTGTTATAAGATGATTTTATTATATAAAAAGGAGAAAAATATAAGTTTAGAAGCGTATAATAAAGTTTTTAAAGATAATAACTATGAAAAAACAATTGATTGTTTTGAAGATTATGTTAAAGAACATAATTTAATTGTCAAAGATACTTGGAATGTTTTAGGTTTTCCTATTGCTATTTATATATTAGAAACATATAAAAAAGATAATAGCATTATAAAAAAATTAATGAAATATAATGATGCAATAAATGAAAAAAGTTATCATGAATGTTTAGATATAATCGGATTAAATATTGCTAATGACTTTAAGAATAAGATAAAATCATCTACTAGCAGTTTTCTTGATTCATTATCTAATGGTTAAAAAATTACAATAAAATATTAAAAGTTATATTATAAATAAAATTTTGAATAAGTATACAAAAAAGAGTAAATAATTGAAGTTAATTTCAAAATTTTTTTTGAGTATATTAAAACAGAATATTTTGGTTTTTTAATAGTTATAGAAAAAAATTTTCTGATTTTAAAATAGTGAATATTTCTTTATTTATTTTTATATATTTTTTGTTAATTATCTGTCAAACTATTTTATGAGAATGTTTGCTTTTTGAAATGGTTATGTTGCGGATATAGTTTAGCCTATGATATAATTAAATAGTGATGTTTTATGAAAAAAATGTTTTTAATTTTATTGCTTATTTTAGTTGGCTGTGAAAAAAAAGAAGATATAATGTCAGTTAGTTATGATGATTCTTATTATCAAGTAGCTACACCTTATAAAGAAAATGTGGGTAGTTATAGTATCAGAGATTATGACAAAGAAGAAGTCGAAATGATGCTTTCTAATTTATCAACGCAATATTTTAAAACAAACAATTCTTTATATCAAGAAGGTCAATTTTTAACTAGTGAAGAGATTAAAAATTTATTAAAAAAGTACAATCAAACAGATAAAATAGAAGTTGATGGTGTGGAATTTGTCCCATCTTATATCACAACAATTTATGAGCAAAACTACTTATCAACGAATAACGTTTTAAAGGGAATATCTTTAGCTATTGTTGTTGATAATAAGCAATATTATGATGATAATAAATATAAGATAATTGATGAAAAAATTGTTTTAGATTATGCATTATCTAAAACTAATGATTTAGTTAATTATATTCGTAACAAAGAAGAGTTAAAAAATGTTAATATTGTTTTGGGTATTTATTTAGAAGATGACTTTAAAGGAAGTTTTAAATATTTTGGTGCAACAACTAGCGATAAAATCAAATTAGAATTTGTTAATTATAATTATCAAATATTAGAAAGTAATTATACTATAAATAATGATAATAAAACTTATAATAATATAATAGCTATAAAAAATAGCTTAAGTGAGTATAATGTTTATCTTAATGCTTATGGATTATATCAAGATAAAACATTGAATGAAGTAAAAATTGTAATTAATAAAAATTATTTTAAAAGGTCAGAAATTTTAAATATGATAAATATTATTACTAATAATATTAATAATTTTAATAATTCTAATATTAAAGTATATTTTGAAAATGAAAATAAAATAAAAGCTTTTTTAAATAAAAATCGTGATGAAACTAAAATTGAAACATATATATTGGAGGAATAAAATGATAAGTAAAGATAAAGTTTTACATATTGCTGATTTAGCAAAACTTAATATTGAAGAAAAAGAAATGGCAAAATATCAAATTCAGTTAACTGATATTTTAACCGAAATAGATAAAATTTTAAAAGTTGATATAAATGAAGAAGAAATAATGATTAGTCCAACTAATAATAAAAATTGTTTGAGTGAAGATATTCCAGAAATGCATTTAAGTAAAGATAATATGTTAAAAAATGCTAAAAGAGTAAAAGGTGATTATATTATAGTTCCGAAGGTGATAGAATGAAATATTTAGATTTAGATATAAAAACAATTAATCAAAAACTAAAAAATAAAGAAATTAAACCTATTGATTTAGTTAATGAAGCTTTTGCTAAAATTGAAGTTAATAATTTAAATTGTTTTATAACATTAAATAAAGAAGAAGCTATTAAACAAGCTCTAAAATTAGAAAACCAAGAAGTAGATAATATTTTATTCGGTTTACCTATTGCAATTAAAGATAATATTATAACGAAAGATTTAAGGACAACTGCTGCTAGTCATATTTTAGATGATTTTATTCCAGTTTATGATGCAACTGTTATCAGTAAGATTAAAGAAAAAAATATGATTATAATCGGAAAAACTAATATGGATGAATTTGCTATGGGTTCAACTGGTGAAACTAGTTACTTTGGTAATACTTTAAATCCATGGGATAAAACTTCCGTTCCTGGTGGCTCATCTTCAGGATCCGCTTCTTGTGTTGCTGCTAGAATTACACCGTTTGCTTTAGGAACAGATACAGGTGGTTCAATTAGACAACCTTCTAGTTTTTGTGGTGTTGTGGGACTTAAACCAACCTATGGTAGAGTATCAAGGTATGGAATTATTGCATTTGCTTCGAGTTTAGATCAAGCAGGTCCAATAACTAGAAATGTTTATGAAAATGCTTTATTATTAAATGTAATTAGTGGTCATGATAATCATGATTTAACGTCTTCTTATGAAGAGGTGAAAGATTATACTTCTTTAATTGGTAAGGATGTATCTAGTTTAAAAATCGCTGTACCTAATTATTATATGAGTGAAGTAATTGATAAGAAAGTTAAACAAGCTGTTTTAGAAGTTATAGAAATATTAAAAAAAGAAGGCTGTCAAGTTGACTTTGTTGATATAGATTATTTACAATATGCTATACCTTTATATCAAATAATTGCTTTAAGCGAAGCTAGTAGTAATTTAGCTCGTTATGATGGGGTTAGGTATGGACTAAAAATCGATAATTTCAATAATATTGACGAATTGTATAAAAATACTCGTAGTATTGGTTTTGGTAATGAAGTTAAAAGAAGAATTATGATAGGCTCTTATATTTTAAGTGGTGAAAATGCTAATGTTTATTATTATAAAGCATTAAAATTAAGAAAAATAATGACGGATAATTTAAAGAAATGTTTTAATCAATATGATTTAATTATTGGTCCAACTAATACAGATGTTGCTTATAAATTAGGAGTTAAACAAGATGATGCTTTAAAAAGTTTTTATGATGATTTATTAACTATCCCTGTTAATATGGCGGGATTACCAGCTTTAAGTTTACCTATTGGTTTTAAAAATAATCTTCCTATTGGTATGCATATTATAGGTAATTATTTTCAAGAAGAAATAATTTATCAATTGGCTAGTTTTATCGAAAAAACACTTAATTTAAATTTAAATGCAAAGGAGGTAAAATAATGAAGCCAACAATTGGTATAGAGGTACATGTTGAATTAAAAAGTAATGCTAAAGTATTTTCTTTAAGTAAAAATAATTTTAATGATGCAGTAAATAGTAATATTAATGTTATCGATTTGGGTTATCCTGGAGTTTTACCTATATTAAATAAAGGTGTTATTGATGATGCTTTAAAAGCTTGTTTAGCTTTAAATTTTAAAATTAATCGATTAATGCATTTTGATCGAAAAAATTATTTTTATCCTGATTTACCTAAAGGTTATCAAATAACTCAACAAGATACACCTATTGGTTATGATGGATATGTAGAAATTTCTAATAAAAAAATTTATTTAGAGAGGATGCATATCGAAGAAGATACTTGCAAAAGCTTACATACTACTGATACTTTGCTTAATTTTAATCGTGCTGGTGTTCCACTTTTAGAAATTGTTACAAAACCTTGTATTAGTAGTGGTAAAGAAGCTATTGAATACTTGGAAAAATTAAGAGAAACTTTGTTATATTTAGGTATAAGTGATGTTAAAATAGAAGAGGGAAGTATGCGCTGTGATGTTAATGTATCAGTTAGTAATACTGATGCGTTAGGAACAAAAGTAGAAGTTAAAAATATAGGTTCTATTTCTAATGTTGGGGTAGCTATTGATTATGAAATTCAAAGGCAACAACAACTTCTTGCTAATGATGAAGTTATTGTTGAACAAACACGAAGGTTTGATGATAAAACTAAAACAACTGTTTTAATGCGCTATAAAGAAACAGGAAATGATTATCGATATTTTCCTGAACCAGATATCCCTTATGTATATATTGATGACCAATGGTTGAATGAGATTAAAAATTCTATGCCTATTTTAACAGATGAACTAAAAAGTAAATATACAAATTTAGGACTAAATACAAATAATATTAAAACTATTATTAGTAATAAAGATGTCTGTAATTTTTTAGAAAGTGTTATTGAAAAAGTTAATCCTAATATAGCTGCAAATTTATTAACTGGTGATATTTTATCATATCTTAATAAAAATTATATAAAGTTAGAAGAAAGCAAATTAACTAAAAATAATTTTATTAAATTAGTTGAATTGTTGGATAAAAAGACTATTTCTAGTAAACAAGGAAAAGAAGTTATTAATATATTAATGGAAACAGGTAAAGATGTATTAGATATTGTTAAAGAAAATAATATGGAACAGATAAGTGATGATAATTTAGTTTTAGATATAGTTACAAAAGTTATTAATAATAATCCAGATTCTATTAAAGATTTTAAAGAAGGTAAAGATCGAGCAGTTAAATATCTAATGGGACAAATTATGAAAGATAGTAAAGGTCAAGTTAATCCTGCTTTAGCAAATCAGTTGTTGATTTCAGAATTAAATAAAAGATAGCAAAAAAAATAATATATAAAGATGAATTTATAAGAACAAAAGTCAAATAAATTTGACTGCATCTAATCTCACGATTAAATATTTCTCCTTCTTCGGTGGCTTTTGCTTTTTCCTCCAGAGACTAATTTCCGATAGTCGCTACCGTACTTTGTTTTATTTTTTCTTTTTTGCAGTGAAATTTTTTGATTTTTGTTCTATGCGAACAACTTAATATTATTTATCAACCCTTCCCACATTATATTTATTGCGGCATTGATGTCTCTATCATTTTCATTTTGGCAGTTACGGCAAGTCCATTTTCTTTTATTTAAGTCTTTTAATTCTTTATTTTTATTATTACAATGACTACATATTTGACTACTTGGATAATATGTGTCTATTTGATAAAAATGTTTGTTTTGCCATTTGCTTTTATATTCTAATTGCCTTATTATTTCACTTAAACTTGCATCACTTATATATTTAGACATCTCTTTTTTTTCGATTAATTTCTTTGTTTGAAGGTTTTCGGTTATTATTAAGTCGTTTTCATTTACTATTTCTTTGGTTATTTTGTGTATCATATATTTTCGAGCATTTTTTAATTTTTTATATGTTTCCTTTATTTTAGTTTTTACTTTATAATAATTTTTGCTACCTTTTTCTTTTTTACTTAACCATTTTTGTAAGTTTTTTATCTTGTTTTCATATTTGGTGATATATTTTTTATTTTCGTATTTTTCTCCGAAACTTGTTATTACTAAATCTTTTACTCCTAAATCTATTCCAACTATTGTTTTTGGAATTATATTTTTTTCTTTTATTTCTTGTTCATATAATACTGATACATAGTATTTATTTGTTTCTTTACTTATTGTAGCATTTATTATTCTTCCTTTTATTTCTTTTGTTTTACGATATCCTCTTATTTTCATATTCTTTAGTTTTGGTAACGTGATTGTTTTGTTTATTATATCTAATTTAATATTTTCATATACTTTATTTTTATAGATGTTTTTTATATAGTTTGTACGATAACTATTTTTACTGTATTTATCTTTATATTTTGGATAATTTTTGGTTCGATAAAAATTTTTGAAAGCATCTTCTAAATGTTAAATTACAATTTATTTAATGTTAAAACTTAGATAATTTTCAAAATTAAATTAACAAATTGGAAAAAATA
>CALVVV010000005.1 GCA_944363995.1 uncultured Bacilli bacterium | reverse complement strand
TTGCCATGTTAGATGGCCTCCTTTCTGAGAATTGCCTTCTCACTAGGATTCGTTACTGTTTGACGAGTTTAACAAATGATTTTTTAAAAAAAGAAGAATTTTTTTCTTCTTCCAGTTCAATGCTTGTTGAGATATATTTAATTTTTTAGCAACTGACGCTTCAGTTTCTTCCTTAAAAAATATTGAATATATAATAAAATATTGCTCATCATTCAATAATTTTATTGCTTTAGATAGATTATGTATTAATTCTTCTTTATTGATTTGTTCAATATAATATTTATCAATACCTATAATGTTATTTAGCATGAAATCTTCTTCATAAGTTATTTGAGAAAGTCCTTGTATTCTTTTTAATAATCTATATGTTTTCATATAATCAGCTTTGTATATTCTATATACTTCTATGGGAACTTCTATAAATTTCTTACCAATTTTAATAAAATATTTCTTATTGTTATCTATTTTAATTTCTTTGAAGTCTCTTTTTTTATAATCAAATATAACCACTCATTGTTGCTCCTTTCTTTGGAATTGAATTCAAAGAAAGGAATGGAGGTGGACGAGCATAAAAAAAGAAGAAATTAATAGAATGATATAAAAACAATCTATTAATTTCTTCTCTGTATATATAATAATGAAGAAGATTATAAAAATTAGATTTAATTATGAATCTTTCCTTTCAAGTTTAGAGTAGTAAGGAATTTAAATCATACCATAATTATTGTTTTTTATATTGATAGATATCGAATAATAGTAGATATAACCTTTGTTTGATAATTATTATTTGGTTTTTGAATAATTGATATGCTATTAATTTATATTAATTATATAAATTTAAATAAAGCGTTTATATACAAAGTCCATAAGCTAACTTTCTGTAATATTTTTAAAACATAGTATTATTTATTAGATACTAGTAAATATTAATTGCTTATAATACAGTTGAATTGTACATACTGCATCTATATAAAGTATTTATAATTATTTTTTAATCTATAAAAAATATTACACGGATTAAAAGAAAAGAATAAATTTTGATTGAACCATAATAAAACATATAAACAAAAAAGTGAATTTTTTGATCCACTTTTAAAATTAACTTTTAAAATTAAATTATATGATATAACTTTTTTCAGTTCATTAGCGGTTAATAAATTTAAGATATCTTTTATATGAAATCAATCTAGATTTTGAGGCTCTTACTTAGTAATTCTCATATATTTAAAATATCCAAATAAAACTGAAAAAAAAGATAATATTATTGATATTAAAAATATAATAGAAATTTTATAAAATTTAAAGTAAAGGCAACAGATATTTACTATGAATAAAGTGAATAATATTTTTATGCTTACAAGTTTGTAATGCTTTTTTTCAGTATCAATAAGTTTTTTTTGAGGGATTTCTATAATAGGAAAACATATTAGCAGTATAGATATAACTAATTGTAAAAATATAATATTTAGACTAGACATAAAAAGGTAATTAGAAATTATTGGAATCAATATAGTTAAAACAACTGAAAAAAGAAAACATGTTAACTTATGATCAAAATGAAATCCACCACAATATTTTCTTAAAGAAAAAAATATGATTAAAAATAAGATAGTAGATTTAAAGTTTTTTGTAAAGAGGTTAGCTAAAATTATAATTATAGTAAAAAAGATATAGCTTTTTAGAATATTTATAGAATATTCATATAAGTCTGTATCTTCTTTTCTGATAATTCCTCTAGTTATGAGTTTATCAATTAAATTCATCTTTTACTAAATCTCTTTAAACTTGTTGGTTCTTCTTGCTGATAAAAAATTAAATCACAAGATGAATTGATTGAAAAAACACCTAGTCCAAATAAAATAAAGGCTAATAACTTATACATTTGATTTTTAGTTTGAATAAATAATTTTGACATATATATACCTCCTCGTATAGGTATACTATACATGAAAAATGGTAAAAGAAAATATAGATTGAATAAACTACGAAAAAATTGTTCAAACAACATATGTTTTTCCACTTCCAGTTGCACTAATTACAATGACATTTATATACTTATCAACAATAGTTGCATTTTGATAATTTTATGATGAGTTCTTAGTCAAGTTCTCGGTTAGGATAACATTGTAAGGTGAGAAATCTTTACAATTCTATTATATAAATGAAAAACAAAAATATAAGAAAATCGTCATCACACTATTGTGATGACGACATTATACGAGTAACACTACTCAATTTTCAAAGTGAGATATTCAATTATACACATTTCTGAAATTTTTTAATTTCTCTAATTTTATTAGATAGACTTTTTTATTATTTGTAATGCCACCAAGCAAGCATAATGCTAAATTTGAAAGTAAAATATTAAGATTAAATAAACCTTACTTTTTTTGATTGTTAAATCATTTAGTTATTAAAAATTGTTATGTGTGGCATCTTTGTCATTTTTTTCATTTTGTGCATTAAATATTACAGTCGCAGTAAAAATGTTATATTCATTATCATAAGAAAATTTAGTATATCCTTTATATTTATATGAGATTCTTTTTATGTTTAAGATTCCCAAACCGTGATAATCTTTATTACTTTTTGTTGTTATTATATTTTGATCATATTGATTACAAGGATTAATAACTTTTAAAATAATTAAGTCATTTATAATATCTAATTTTATTTTTATGAAATGTCCACCATCTTTTATACAGCTTTCAATAGCATTATCCAAGAGGTTTGAAAAAACTATATTGAAATCTATAGTTTTTATAGTGTCAATATTTTTAATTCGTACATCATGTTTTATACTAATATCATATTGTTTAAGAGTATCTTTATTTGTGTTTATTATTAAATCTATCAATTGATTTCCAGTGATAACTAGATTTTCATCAGTTTTTATTTCTTCATATAGTTCGGATATGTACTCATTAATTCCTTTATAATCACCATTTTTTATAAACTCATTAATTAAATTAATATGTTTTTTAAAATCATGAATAAATAGTCTTGAATTGTTAAATTTTTCTTCTAATAATTTATAGTGTAGTTCTTGATTTTTTAATTGTTCATTTTCAATGAGTATATTTTTCGATTTTAATATATCAGCAAATCCTATGCAAACTATAAGGTTATAAATAATAATGCTTGATGTAAGTAAAAAGACAAGAATAGGATTAATAGTTAAAATTTTAAAATATATTATTGAAGTAATGATCATTATAGAAATTATTGGTAGTATAATGAGATACCATATTCCTTTGCTATCGGTTAATTTTTTAATGTTTTTAAGTGTTGTAATCAAGTAAATTATACAAAATAGAGTTAATGCACTCAGTATACTGCCAATTAAATCATAAATCCATATATCTAAGTTTATTAAAGATATTTTTGTTGTTAAATAATTCAATAACAAATAAACGTTTATTTCAGAAATAAAAGTAGAACAAATATAAAATCCAATAAAAACAATTCTTTTTGTTAAGTCACTATCAAAATACACAACTGAAATAATAAGATATATTAAAACAGATATAAATAAATTTGTTCCAAAAGATTGAAAAATATTAAAAAAACTTTTTAATATCAATAAAACAACAATCCATATGCAATTTATAAAATTCCATTTTCTTTTTGATATAAATATATGGTTATTATACCAAAGAAAAATATTAATGAGAATAATGTTATTGAGCAGATATCTAAAAAACATATTAGATTTTCTTCCCTATAAACATATAATAATCAGATTTAAATTTGTCTTTGTATTTTCTTCCTATGGGTAATATTATATCGTTTAATATAACAAGAGATTCTGTATCTATGCGATCAATAAAAGATAGATTTATAATGTAACCTTTGTGGATTTGAGAAAAATGATAATTATTAAGTAATGAAATCCACTCTTTTATCGTTATGTAAGTATGAATTTCGCCATTTTTTGTATGTATTATTGTTTTACGATTATAAAACTCTATATAGATTATGCTTTTTAGATACAATTTGTGTGTGCCTATTCTTTTGTCCAAAATAAATTTGTTATCTATTAATTGTTCTTTGATAACTGCACTGACTTCAAAATTGAATTCTTGTTGATTGATAGGTTTTACGAAGTATCTGTCAGCTTTTACCTTGTAGCCATCTCGTAAGTAATTTATAGAAGTAGAGTTAGTAATAAATATTATTTTAGAATCACTATTAAAAGTTCTTATTTCTTGTGCTACTTCTATTCCATTTTTTCCATTCATTTCGATATCTAATAAAATTAAATCAAAACTAATTATTGAGTTTAAAAGTGAATTTCCATTATCAAATAACTCAATTTCATATTCTATGTTATGTGAATGTAAGAAATTTACTAATATATCATTAATTGAAGTTAATTCAGAAAGTGAATCATCACATATTGCAATTCTTAACATATTTTTCACCCCACACGAGATTAAAATAGCATATCTTTAAGTATAAATTCAATAACTATTTAATGTAATATTGTATTTTTTATATAGTATACAAAATTTATTTATATCAATATATTTAAAAATCATGAATAAATAATGTTTTTTCTTGTTTTAAGGTATAAAAATAAAATGAAAATAGGAAATGTTATCATTAATAATGGTAATTTAAAAATCTGGTGTTGTAGGGGGGACCCTTTAAAGTTTATACGTTGCTTTGAAAAACAGCCTTTAAATTTTAGCGTGGTGCCTTTTTTGTGTATAATAAAAACTATCATGTTAGAATATGTTTGACGTTTAATTCATACATGAAGGGAGGCACTCGCCTATCTATAATAGATATCATAAGAACTCTCAATATTAAAGTTGATAATCTTGAATCCGTTGACTATGCTTTCAAGAATAATCATTCCTATTATTTTGTGTTCAGAGGTGTCTTTTGCCTTAGATGTGGCAGATATATTACCAAGATTCAGATCTATGGTTTCACACGCTTGGATCATTCCATTTTTATTTCCTATCATACAACTGTTAACTACAAAAGAAGAAGATATATCTGTCCGCTTTGCAGGGTTACAAAAAGTGAGCCTAACCCATTCCAAAGTTCTCATTTACTAATGAAGCCGTTAAAAATGTTCTTATCCTTTTAAAAGATTATAAGCAGACCTTTTCCATGGTCGCAAGAAAAACAAATCTTTCTTCTATTATGGTTCAAACCATATTTGACGAACATGTTCAAATTGAAAGGAAGCCTTTATCTGAGGTCATTTGCATGGATGAGTTCTATTTCTCAAGGAAAGTCGAAAATAAATATTTCGCCTTCATTTCTGCCTTCTCATCAATTTTAAAAATGCATGGTCATTAATGTCCTTCCCTCAAGAAAAAAAGCAAACCTAAAATCGCATTTTAGAAATATTCCTCAGCACGAAAGAGAAAGAGTGAAGTATGTATCCATGGATCTCTATGATAACTACAGAGACATCGTCAAAACTTATCTTCCACATGCACTGATATGTGCTGATAGATTTCATATCATGAAAATCATAAACAATGCACTGAACCGAATAAAATGTGATGTCATTAATAAATACAGCGAAAACAAGAAATCAGATGAATAGTATCTTTTAAAATATAAAAACAATCTGTTATTCAAAAATTCACTTGATATCAATGACACCAGAGCAGACAAAGACAGGCATTTTAGGATGAAATATACTGAAGAACAGATATTAGATATGATTCTCGAAAAATTGATTCTAAACTAAAACAGGCATATGACCTTAAGGAACTGTATTGCATATTCTGTGATGCGAATAATGATATGGATTTTAGAAAGAAATTATTAGAAACGGTTATTACCGAATATAAATTCAGTGATATAGAATACATGAGACATATAGCTATGACACTAGAAAATTGGAAAGAAAAAATCATCAATTCATTTCATACATCGGATGGAAGAAAATTATCAAATGGACCAACAGAAGGAAGAGATAGGATAGTAAAAATCATATTAAGATCAGCGAATGGATATACAAATTTTAATAGGCTTAGGAATCGAGTGTTTTAAACAAGTATAAAACATAAAGTGAAAAGATATTGGATGTACATAAAATAAGAAAAACAGGAACTCCAAAAAAGAAAATAAAATAGAAAGTATTAAACGTCAAAAAAACGGCCTAGTCTCTAGGTCGTTTCATTAATACAACGTAATTACTTAGGTTTTTTTTCAAAGTGCGAACTTTAAAATTTTTTAGAAATCCACAACGCCAGATTTTAAATTACCTTAATAATTGATCAATATTTTCAAATCCTCTTTTGATAAAATATTTTTTCCTAAATAAAGTAAGAGTATAATTAATATTTATACTTTTTAATTGAAAAACAGAAACACTAAATCTTTTATTTAATGTAAATATATTATTAATCCTGACTATGTTTTTGAATAATATCGATGATTTTTTTGCTTTTTGGTATTACATCTCCATAAGAACAGAATAATTTATATAGTGTATCAAAAACACTATCTATCCCTTGCTCAGCAATTAAACTATCTAAGTTTTTTTCATAATCTGACAAATAATTGGTTTTTAAAAGAAATAAAAGAGTTTTTTTTATAACTTGTTGTTCATTGGTTGGTCTCATTTTTGTTAAGTAATTCTAATAAATTAGAAATAGACTCATAAACAATTTTGTAGTCTTTTGGGTCAATTTTTCTAAGTTGCATTATTAAATCATATTCTTGTTTAGTAATTTTATTTGATTCATCAGTCATAATTCCCAAAGCATAATCTAGCGAAAAATTAAGTTCAATTGCAAAACGAATTAGATTATCAAGTGGTATTTGTCGTTTATTCAATATATATTTATTTAATGTACTTAAGCTGATATTCATCTTTTTTGCAAATGAAGTTTGTGTATAATTATTTGCTAAAATATATTTTAATAAAATTGAACCAATATCTTTCATGTTAATCATCTCTTTCTAATCTATATTTAATATATTATTAGCAGAGACAAGAACATTAATCTATTTATATATCCAAAAAGGAAAATTGATATCCAATTCGGATAGTATCAAGATAAAAAAATAATTTAATTTGCAATTGATTATTAGATTATTATCCTCCTTTCAATTTTAGTTTACAAAGCTATATACATATTTGTAAAGAAAAATTGAATATAAAACACTTTTTTTGATTAAAAAAGTTGATTTAAAGCAGTTTAATCAGTTTTTTTGTAGTTTGTACAATTAATATTTATTTCAGTTTATTTTTAGATAATATATATTTAAAGGAGGTTTTGTCAAATGAACAGAAATAAAAGAATATGTAATACTGGATTTTATTTGTTTTCCTAATGATATAAAAGTTTTTTATATTAAGGATTACAAGGAATATTTTATAACTTCAAATGTTCTATTAGGATTTCTTATAAAAAAAATATTTAAAATAGAGAATATATTATTTACAAAAAATCGTTATGGGAAAGTTTATTTATTATATCCACAAATAGAACACAGTGTATCAAAATCAGAAAACTATTTATTTGTTGCATTTAGCAATTCAAAAGTTGGAATAGATATTGAAGAATCATCTACATTAAAATTTCAATTAGATTATTTAATAAACATACTACCTAAGATTGTTAGAAAAGACAAAAAAAAATTTATAAATGAAGAGGAATGTATAAAATATTATTTTGAAAGATGGTGTCAAATAGAAAGCTTGTACAAATTGTTAGGAACAGGCTTGATTTCTTTTCCAGATCAGTCTTTATCAGATTTGAAATATAAAACATATTATAAAATAAATAATAAAAAGTTATATTTTTATTATCCATATATTTTTGAAAATCTTATATGTTGTATTAGTTCAGATGTTAAAAATGCAAAAATAGAAATTAAAGAAATTAATAAAAAAGAATTGGAGGATGAAATTTATATGGATATGTATGAGATAGAAAATCTAAATTTTTCTAAAATAGAAGAAATTAGTGAAGGAAATATCTTTGATAGAGCTAGAATAGCATATAAGTATTTAAAATACGAGTATGAAAATGAAAATTTATTTACAAGAAGAATTTCTTTAAATGGGTCATCACCAGAAGTTGAAATATTTGATATTTATTCAAATACAATAAAAAAAATGATTTATTTTGCTTCAAATGATTATTTAAATTTAACAAAACATCCAAAAACTATTGAAGCAGGTATTAATGCTTTAAAAAAATATGGTTCTGGGTCAGGAAGCGTTCCCATTTTAGGAGGTACAACAGATTTACATATCGAGTTAGAAAATAAAATTGCAGAATTTAAAGGATGTGAAGCTAGTATTGCATATTCTTCAGGATTTGGATCAAATTGTGGAACACTTCTATCACTATTAAAAAGGAATGATTTAGCAATTTTAGATATGTATGTGCATGCAAGTATAGTTGATGGATGCAAGAATACTAATATAGAGTACTTTTTACATAATGACATGAAACATTTAGAAAGAATCCTAAAACGATCTCAAAATAAATATAATACAGTTTTGGTTATTGTAGATGGTGTTTATTCGATGGATGGTGATATAGCGCCATTGGATCAGATAGTAAATTTAGCGAAAAAATATAACGCATTTGTGATGGTGGATGAAGCACATGCCACGGGTGTTATAGGAAAAAATGGTAAAGGCACGCCAGAATATTTTAATCTAGAGGGAAAAGTTGATATTGTAGCGGGAACTTTTAGTAAAGGTATTGGTTCAGTGGGTGGCTTTATTGCTTCGTCAAAAGAATTAGTAGAAATGATTAGATATTATTCTAGACCATATATGTTTTCTACAGCTATTACACCACAAGCAAGTGCATCTATTATCGCTGCATTAGATATAATACAAAATGATAAAAAGCTTAGAGCTGAATTATGGGATAACATTTTTTACTTAAAGGAAAAGTTATTGAATTTGGGATTTAATTTAGGAAAGTCAGAAACTGCAATTTTTCCAATTATTATCGGAGATGATCAAAAGACAAAAGCAGTATGCAGATATTTACACAAAAATGGTGTATATGTAAATTTAGTTTTATATCCAGCTGTTCCGAAAGAGCTTTCAAGAATACGAATAAGTGTAATGGCTAATCACACTAAAAATCAATTAGATAGATTGGTTTATTTGTTAGAAAAAATAGGAAAGGAATTAGAAATAATATAGGGGAGGATTGTTTATGAGCATAGTTAATTCACATAATGAGTGGGATAAATTAGAGGAAGTTATAGTAGGACATGTGGAAGATAGTATTTTCCCAGAACATCATATTTCTTTGCTTGGTGGTACACCACAAAGAATGTATAACTTGATGAGATTTTTAGGTGGATTGCCGAGAAAACCAGATAGATTTTTTCTTAAGCAAGCAAGAGAAGAATTAGAAGAATTAGTTAAAATACTAGAGGCAGAGGGAGTAAAAGTAAGAAGACCAAATAGAATAAAACATCACAAAAGGGTTAAAACACCTAACTGGAAATCAAGAGGTCATACATTAGCTTGTCCGAGAGACTGTTTTTTAGTGATTGGTGATGAAATTATTGAAGCACCAATGTCTTGGAGAAATAGATATTTTGAAAGGGAGGCATATTATGAAATATTCAAAGAATATTTTGATCAAGGTGCAAAATGGACTTCTGCACCTAGACCATTATTAAAAGATAGTTTATATAATAAAAAGTATAAAGTTCCAGCCAGTTTAAATGAAATGGAATATGTTATCAATGAAAGTGAAATAGTTTTTGATGCAGCTGATTTTGTTAGAGCTGGCAAAGACATTTTTGTTACTATGGGAAATGTGACAAATGAAGAAGGAGTAAAATGGTTAGAGCGACACTTAGGAGATAAATATAAAATTCATAGAATTCCAACCAAAAGTCATCAACCAATGCATATTGATACAACTTTAATTCCTATGGGACCAAAGAAGATTTTAATTAATCCAAAATATATTGATATTAATGAACTTCCTCCAATTTTTGATGATTATGAAATTCTTGTTGCACCTGAACCTTTATTAGTTGATGGTGGACTCTTTAATGAAAATGCTACAATGTGTAGCACATGGTTAAATATGAATATATTACTTATTGATAAGGAGCGTGTCTTAGTAGAAAAAACTCAAACCCCTATGATAGAAGCATTAAAAAAATGGGGTTTTAAACCTATACCATGCAGTTTGATAGCATTAGGAGCATTTGGTGGTGCATTTCATTGTGTTACTTTAGATATTAGAAGAAGTAGTAAACTGGAGACTTATTAATATGGGTAGAAATATTTTAATTTCCTGTGCTTTTTGGAATATGGGGGAAACATCATTAGCTGTAGAAATTGCAAAGAATCTTAAATCAACCTATAATGTTATTTTTTTTAGTTTTGGTGGCGATTATGAATACGTAGTTGAAAATGAGGGGTTTAAGATTATACATCTTAAACCTATGATTGATAAGAAAAAAATAAGACATTTATATGAGATAGATAGATGCGAAAAATTTGGTAGTTATTTTACAATAAAAGAAATAAGAGAACAAGTAATTTCTGAATTAGAGTTGTTTGATACTATTCATCCTGATGCGATAATTAGTGCACTTAATTTTAGTTCATTTATTTCTGCACGAATAGCAAAAATCCCTTTATTTAGTATAGGGCATTCTACTTGGTTGTGTGAAACAGCAACAAGAATTGGAAAAGTTAATATTTTCAATTCTGATAAGTATCATTTAAACGACATTCAAGTGATTCTTACAAAAATAATGGCAAAGCTATATATTAAAAATATTATTTCTCCATACAATTGCGTTATGAAATCATATAATCTAAAATCCTTTAAAGGGTATGAAGAATGGTGGTCAGGAGATTATACAATAATGACAGAACCAGAGGGGTTTGTAGAAGACTTGAATGTCTTAACTCCACATTTCTATACTGGTGCAATTTATGCTGATTTAAAAGGTGAAGTACCTTTTGATATGGATGAAATAAGAAAAAATCATAAAGATAAAAAGATAATCTATTTTGCAATGGGATCATCAGGAATACTAAAGATTATAAAAAATATTATTTTAGAATTATCTTTAATGCAAGACTATATTTTTATTACACCCATGCAGAAAAAGATAGAAGAATTAGGAATAAAAAAACCTAAAAATTTTATTATTACAGATTGGATACCTACAAAAGATGTTTTGCCATTATTTGATGCTGCAATAATTCATGGTGGATTAGGCACTGTTTTTTCAACAATAAATGCTGAAATTCCTTTTATATCAATCCCAATGCATGCAGAACAAGAGTTAAATGCTGATTATTGCGTTGATAAAAAGATATGTTTAAAAGTACAACCATTTAATTCTTCAATTAAGAAAAAATTAAAAAACTATTTAATAGAAATAACTAATAATGAAATATATAAGCTTAATGTAACAAAATATGCTGAAAAGGTCAGATCAAAAAGGAATATACAAGACTTAGATGAATTTATAGAGCAAAGTATTACGAAATATAAAGGAGGTATAGTATGAAATTTTTATATGAATATCTAGAAGAATTAAAAGACGAAAAAAGTAAAGGTATTATTTTCATAAACAATTTAGGAAAAGAAAATTTTCTCTCATATTCACTTTTCAGAGAACATGTTATTTCTTTTTTAACATGGTTAAGAAAAAACAATATTAATCAAAACGATTATTTAATTATAAAAGTACATGATAAAGAGCTATATTTAACTGCTGTTTGGGCATGTATATATGGAAAGATTAAATGTATTTGTACACCGTTAGATAAAACAAATATTGATAAAAAATTATTAGAAATAGAAAATGTTTTTATGTTAATTGATGAATCGGTAGAGATTTCAGATGAAAAAATAATTAAGATAGATTATTCAATTTTTAATGATTTTGATGAAAAATACGTAATATGCACAAGAAAAACAGACGATGTAGTTTTTATACAATATTCTTCAGGTTCAACAAGTAGTCCCAAAGGTATTACATTAAGCGAAGAAAATATAATTTCCCATTCTTTAGGAATTGAATCAAAATATGGATTAAGAAATAGTGATTCATTTATTAGTTGGTTACCGTTAAATCATAATATGGGATTAGCAGGTTTTCATTTAACCCCTTTAATTTTTAATGTGACGCAAATACAAATTGATACATTATTGTTTAGAAAAAATCCTATTTTATGGTTTAATTTGATAACAAAATTTAAAGTAACAGTAGCTGTATCAAATTGTACAGTACTTTCAATTGTATCTAATATTATATCTGCAGATCAATTTAGAAAAATAAGTTTCGATTTATCCTCTTTAAGAGTTATTTTTATTGCAGGAGAAAAAGTTGATTCAAAAACATTATCTAATTTTTACAGAGTATTTAAGACTTTTGGTTTGAAAAAGAAAATGTTAACACCCTCATATGGTTTAACCGAATCAACATTAACAGTTTCTGCTAAAGATGAAGATAATTATGTTTCAACTATTTATTTATCAGATTCGAATTTAGAAATAGGAAATAAAATAGAAATAGATGAGCAAAATATAGATAATAGCATTGTTTCAGTGGGAACTGTATTGCCACATATAAATATAAAATTAGAAGATTTAGCTGGAAATGAATTAAAAGATAAGCATGTCGGGATAATAAAAGTTAAATCTAAATCAAATTCAAATGGATATTTTGAAATAAAAAATAAGAAATTAGAAATTATTCCTATAAAAGACAAAAAAAATCTAATAGATACTGGTGATATTGGCTTTGTTTACAATGGAGAATTATATATAATAGGTAGATATAAAGAAATGATTTCTATAAATGGTAAAAATTATTTTTATAATGATATTGAAGAAATAATAAAAAGTAATTTTATGAAATATAGAAATAATATTGCTATATCAACTATAGAAAATGAGAATGGAGAAGAACAGATAGCACTTTTCATAGATACATTAATACCAATTGAAATGATTGCTGAGATACGAAAAAGCGTTATTAGGAAGTTAGGTATTGAAATAAGTAAGTGTGTAAAAGTAAGTGATTTTCCTATGACAACACTAGGAAAAATATCGAGGTATCAGTTATCTTTAAATTATAAGAATGGTGAATATCATTTATATGAAAAAAACTCAAGCCAAATTGATTCTTTTACTATTAATTCAAAAGAAGATATAGAAAGAATTATAAAAGAGATAATAAAAGATATGTTAAATAAACAAGTAAATTCTAATGATCTCTTTCTTGAAATATGTCAAAATTCAATGACAACTACAATAATATTAAAAGAAATTGTAAACGAAATAGAAAGTCTAGGATATAGTATAGATCATAATTTTTGTGTTTCTAATATTTCAAATACACCGACAATAAGTGACATTTCAATATATTTATTTAAAATGATTGAAAGAGATGGTAATAATGATTAACTGTATAAAAAAATCAAGAGTAACTACAATAATACTTATATACTTGATTTATATAAGTTTAGGCATACCGGATAGTATCTTGGGAGTTGCATGGCCTGAAGTAAGAGAAAGTTTTGGTGTACCTATTTATTATGGTAGTATTATTATGACTATTGTTTCAATATTGGCAGCTTTTTCTAGTGTTATGTATACATATATTGTTGATAAACTTAGTGTAGAAAAAATAGTAGTATATAGTTGTTTTCTTACTGCAATAGGGTTGTTATTGATTGGATGTTCTACTTCTTTTTTAATGATTTGTTTTGCTGCAATTCCACTAGGAATTGGAGCAGGGGCTGTAGACGCTAGTCTAAACAATTTTGTTTCTGAAAATTTAAATGCCAAACATATGATTTGGCTACATGGTTTTTGGGGAGTAGGAGCAGTTATAGGTCCAACTATTTATAGTGTTTTACAGAGAGTAAACTATACTTGGAAATTGAGTACCATTCTCATATCCATGTTACAATTTATATTAGTTGTGATATTATTCTTAAATAGAAAGAAAATAAAAGAGTATAAAAGCACAGAAGAAAAAAATATTGAATATAATGTAAAGAGTAAATGTAGTAAACATTTGATATTTTTAAGAATTTTGTATATTTTTGTATTTAGTGGATTTGATGTCTCCATTAATTTATGGCTAGCTACATATTTACAAGAATGTTTGAATTATAGTTCTGAAATTGCTTCAATTGTAGTTACACTATACTTTGGATCAGTAATGCTTAGTAGATTTGTAGTTGGAATTATTTCTAAAAATATAGAGATAAAAAAAATAATTTTTCTAGGATTGATTATATCTGCATTAGGAACGTTTTTACTTTTAGTGTCTTTTAATATTTCTATGATTATAGTATCGGTTTTATTAACTGGAATGGGAATGTGTGTTGTCTATCCTTTTACACTATATGAAAATCATATATGTTATGAAATAAGAGAAGCTCAAAAAATCACTTCATTTCAAATTGCTTTTAATTTAGTAGGTGGATTAATATTTCCAATAGCTTTAGGACTTTTTATGACATATGTTTCAACAAATCTATATATATGGTTTCAATTAACTCTTATTATTATTGCAGTTGTTATACGATTAATTATTTCACTAGAAAAAAATATTGAGAAAGAATAAGTATAAAAAATATGTTGTCTTGTATTAAAATAGTATTATAACTAATAAAAAATATTAAAAAAACTGTTATTTAAAATTAATTAAAATACATTATGTATATCGTAGTACAAAAATTTAGTGATGATAATAATTTGCTAAAAAATTGTTTTTTTAAGAACTTTGTTAGCAGAAATCACATCAATTAATATACTTTATATAAGATATTAAAAGAATAGATAATAATCAATCAAGCATTATTATAGTAAAAAGCAAATTAACTTTTATTTAATCTCTTTATTGGATGTTCATGCATCGATAATATTTTTTCTAAAATATACATGAGAAATAAATATTTATTTTTGAAACTATCTACTTTTGTTCAATAATAATGTAGTTTGATCAAAGTTTATTCACTATTTTCTATTTTTATGTAAAATAATTTACGTAGATTGCTAGCGTATCTGCAAAAAAAGAAAGAGGAGGAATGAAAATGAAGAAATTAAGAAAAATTATTGCTACAAGTTTATGTGCAGGTATTTTATCTATTAGTGCAGTAAGTGCAGCTGGATATGTGGGATATAAGTTGCCTCGATTCCAAGGAAATAATTATACTAGTGCACATGCAAAAACTACAAAAGCTAATTACATAACAAATACACTTGAAAATGTTGAAGGAACTAGCACTGTAACTTTTTGGGCAAATAATTCTTCAAAAAGACAAATTTCAAATGATTATGATCAAAAGAAAGGTAATACTTCTGATATTAAATTTACAACAGATGGATATGCTGCAGAAGGTACAGAAATCATTTTAGGTATGGAAAATGCTAGCTGGTCTGTGGATACAGCATTCTGTGCCGGAACAGTTAATTTTAGATAGGAAACTGCTAAAAGCAGTTTCTTTTTAAGATTATGATTAAACAGATTAAAATCGAAATAAAAAACTCGATAAATCAAATCGAGTTTAAATTTACATTTGCAGCTATCCTTTTAATAAGTTTAATTAGTATCATACTGAACTGTTATCAGGACTTTGGTCATAACATTTTATATATAAGATCGTATGTTGATAATTCTATGTACGTCAGCATTAAAGCAAGAGCTATTATCAATATTTTTCAATATTTATCACCTTTGATTGTTATGATAGTTTATTCATCCAGTAAATGGAAAGAAGAGAAAAATGGGATGCAGACAATGATAATTACCCGAACAAAAAAGAAAGACTATTACGTTTCTAAATTTATTGCCAATTTTGTGCTAGTTTTCAGTGTAATTTTATTTTCAGGAATAATAAATTTAATTATTTCCTATATCGTTTATCCAGCTGTCGGTTTTGATAACCGATGGGGAATGCCGGTATATGACATTATTCAGGGATATGACCAAAATATTTTATTTGATTTTTTAAGAATTCAAAACCCTTTGATTTATATATTATCAAAAATTTTGCTAATCAGCATTTTTTTAGCAGCAGTTTCCAATATTCCATATTCTTTAAGTTTTATTAAACCGTTCAATCAAATGGAATTTATTCAAATTTGTATTATGTCATTTATTGGCATAGCTGGAATCAGTATTATTGGGATAATTTTTGATCTAAGTTTTTTAAACTATATTTCATATATGGTAATTGATGCCAATATATCCTTTTTAAGTGTATGTGTATCTATATTAATGCTAAATTTGTCAGAAATCTTGATTTTGATAAAAGGAATGAAAAAATATGAAACAATTCATTAACAGAGATCAGATTAATAATTATGTTTTTTTAGTAATTGTTGAACTTATAGTTTTGTTTATGTTTAAAAATGCAGTCAATACTGATGACATCATGGTAAATACTTTTTCAATTATAATCATTGTTGTATTTATTGTTCCGGTTGTATTGTCATATTTTTCTACTGATATATTACCGATATTTAATAATATGGTCATCCCAAGGTTTCAGACGAAAAAACAGTTATTCTATTTCATTATTGAAAAGATTTTCTTAGATTCATTCAAGATCGTATGCATATTATTACTGCCAGTACATTTTGCTGCTGTTTTCATTTATCAGATCGATTTCTTCATGATAATGAGATATTATATCAGTTTTGTTATAAATATCATGATCATCTGTATGATCTTTATGATCGTATATTTTAAAACAAGAAATAAAAATGTATCAGTTATTATGACTTACTGCCTATGTAATATTACTAACCTGCTAAGCAGTCTGTTTAGAGAGAATATTATCCCTAACCTGGTAGCATTGATGCTGTTTGAATATGAAAACAAAATTATTTTAATAACTGCTATGGTATTATTCATTATCCTGCTGGCTGTCATTTTATATAAAAATATTTGTAAGTTAGAAATACTAGGAGAATCTAAAAATGTTTTATAAATTTATGGCTAAAAATAAAAAAATACTGATAAAGATATTATTTCTGATTGCTGTATCTTTTACACTTAAATATGTCACTCATAGAGGTTTTATAGCAAACGAGCTGCTAGGTACATATCAAATATATATGGGCGGTATTTTTTTAGAAGAAAGTGCATCGATGCTGCAGATTATTTTATTTTTAATGATTTCAGCATTATTTATATATTTGATACCGTATGAAATTATCAGGGAAATAAAAGAAAATGAAATATATATAAGATACAGATTTGAAAAAAATACTAAACTTCTGTTCTTTATTTCTATAAAAAATATCTTTTACTGTTTATTTTATCAGTTTATCAATGTAATCATCGTTATTTTAATAACTTTTCAGTTTAATCCTATGCAAATAATTGGTGGTGAATTTATAAAACTGCTGATAACATCAACGATTCAGCTTTTAATTATTCTGTTTATAAGTGAATTCTTTTTGTATCATTTAAAATTGGAAATAGGAATGGTTTTTTCATTATTATTAATTGTTGCTCCGGTCATTATATCTGGAGTTATATTGGATAACTTTCCGTCTAATATTGAACTTTGTAAATTTATTCCCTTAAATCATGGCAATTATAACTACTATTATCCTTCTGTATACACTTTATATGATATACCTGTAACCTATTCTGCATTGCCTGATTATAAATACATATTTTCTTTGATAAGTCAGGTCATTGAATTAATTATAAGCATCAGTGGATTAATGTATGCAATTAACAGAAAAGATCTAATTGGAGGTAATTATGAAAATTAACATAAACGATATTTCAAGAGAAATAAAATCAAATATGATTTTAAATAATATAACTTTAGAATTTGAAAGCGGAAAAATTTACGGATTATGCGGTCATAACGGGTCAGGTAAAACAATGTTATTGCGTGCTATTGCCGGTTTGATTCAAATTGATAAAGGTGAAATCGTTATTGATCATCAGACACTTCATCAAGATATCGACTATCCCCCAGAAATGGGGTTAATTATTGAAACACCTACTTTTTTCAAATATTATACCGGAATGGAAAACCTTCTCTATCTGGCAGAAATCAGAGATAAAATTTCTAAACCGGATGTTTTAGAAGCATTAAAACGAGTCGGATTAGACCCTAATGATAAAAGAACTGTGGCTAAATATTCACTTGGAATGAAACAGAGATTGGCTATTGCACAGGCAATCATGGAAAAACCGCAGCTTATATTGCTTGACGAGCCAACAAATGCGTTAGATCAGGATGCAATTTTACAATTCAAAAAGATTATGACTGTGGAAAAAATGCGTAATGCCTGTATAATCATTGCGACTCACAATTATCAGGATATAGATGAACTGTTTGATGAAAAAATATATTTAAATTCAGGAAAAGTAGAAAGAGTGGAAAAAAATGACTAGAAGTACAAAGATATATTTTTTAGCTGTTTTAATTTTAATCAGTACAACCATAGGGTATGCAGTAATGACTAAGTATTCTTTTACCGGTGACTATAATTTAAGTAAAATTAGGGAACAGTATGATCTTGAAAACTTTATGTATTCAAATAATGAAGAAAGCATATACTTCAATAATTCAATAAACAGTTTAGATGAATTAGAAAAAAACAGTGACTTAATTGTCAAGGTACAATCATTGAATGACAGTATATTGTTCTATAACAGTATCGAAACACCCGTAAAAATTATAGATATTTATAGTAGCAACGATAATCTAAAAAAAGGAGATATTATCTATATTCAAGAACCGGTATCAATATCCTATCTAAAAAACATGGAAAATATCACTTCAATACGCGGATATGTTTTAATGAACCCTGATCAGGAATATATTTTATTTTTAAAACATTTAGACAAGGTAGATGGATATAAATACAAGAATAATGAAGAAATCACTTATTTGCCAGTATCAACTAGATTTGGTAAATATTGCAAGGAAGAAAGCCCTAAATATATTGATCCATTACAAATTGATTCCGGTGAGATATACTATCGTGACTTTAAAAATTCATCAGCTGTTTTTATCGATAATGAGGAATTGATGAAATATAATTCAGTATCATTACAAGTATATGATAAATATTATTGATATCAAATATTACTTGTTTAGTTTTTATAAATAAATATTGCTTAAATAGCAGAGAAACAAAACATACTAGTTCTATGGACTATCTTGATAAAAAATATAAAATCTGAGTTTATATCAATGAGTTTTTATATCATTACATTAAAAAATATATTTTATATATGTTCAGTAGAAATAATTATATGATTTATCTATCACAAATTAATACATACATTTTTTTGTAAAAATCAAATCAAAAATAATATAAAATAATTTAAATTTTTAATTATTTTATATTATTCACTCATAAAATATATGATATTTTCCATCTTTCAATAAGAAAAAAATATTAGTATTATTTAATCAAAAATGTAGACCGGATTTATGTGTTTACATTTTTTTATATCTATATTGTAATTTGAATTATTCTGAACTTTTCAATGAAAAGATAGTAATTAATGAAGTAGTACGTAAAAAAATGTTTTTACCACGATTTAAAAATAATTTGGAATCATTCTTGAAAATCCAGATCCAGCCATGGTTAGAGTTGCATTATGTGCTGGTTGTAGATATGGGATTACTGGAGAACTGTATGAAATTGCTTATTCAAAATATAAAATATCTAAATTTGTTAGTGCTGCTTCATACTTAGAACTTGCCCCATTTAAAGGGGAATTATTAAAAGAAAAAGGAAATGGAAATTCTAAATATGGTTTAATACGTGGTCTTGCAGAAAATGTAAATTACAATTTTCCGGATAATATTGAAATCATCTTAAGAGATGATAATTTAGAATATAAGGCAAAAAATAAAAAGGGTAAAATTCTTTCACGGGAATTTAGTAAATATCAACTATTTGATTTTGATAATTATATCCCAAACAATCCTCAAAAATACGAAGAGGCTGTTAAAGAAAAACTAAATTTGAAAAGACCCGAAAGAAGTTGGCATTTTGATTGCTTAGTAGAAACCTTTAAAGATTTCTTTTATTATGAACTTTTAGGGTATACTGAAACAGAATTTAAATTAAGTCAGATGATTCGTTATAAGTTATTAACCAGAGAAGAAGCTTTAAATCAGTTAGAATCATATTATGCTACTATGGATAACAGTATTGATAATATTATAGATTTATTGGAAAGTATGGATATGGAATATCTAAAAGATGATGTTATTAAATTTTACAATAATAGTAAATATTTTAGAAAGAAATATTAATTTGCATATAATTATAAAGCTGCAACATCTTTTAGATATTTTTAAATTGTACGGTAAAGGTTTAGAAAATTTTATGAATGATAAAAATTTTAATCATGATTTCTATCTTATAAGAAATTCTGTCATTGAAAATAAAGTAGATGGAATACAATTTACGTATAGTCATGATGATATTTGTAAACCTTGTAAGTATTAAAAAAACAATATCTGTATTGATAGATTCTCTTATAATAACATTATCTATGAAAAGAATGATTATAATGAAAAGTTAGATATAAGATTAATCCATTTGCTTGGCATAGAAGATAATAAAACATATAAATTTAAAGATATAATAGATTTAATAAATAATAAAATATCTTTAGAGTTGATAAATTTAGTATGGTATGGTTCTAATAAAGAAGATAACGAAATAAGATATAATTTTACAAAAAAAGCATAGATAAATTTATCTTAAAATATCAGTTATGATTTATCAGTTTTAAAAAATGTAGACGTTTTATGTCTACATTTTTTATAAAGTAAATATTTTATATTCCAATGTTCAAGATAGAAAATCTTATTTATTTTCATTATCTGATTCTTGTAATTTATCTAATATGTTTAATTGTTGAACAAATCATCAAATTCCTTATTATCACATTGAGTTATGAGAGATGATTTATAATGATTTGGAAATTTATTGGTATAATCTATAATTGTATTTAATAATTGTTCCTTAAAATGTGACATATTTGTAAATTGTTTTCCTTCAGATAATCTATGTTTTATATATTTTTTAACGAAGTAAAAAAATTGTGCGAAAAAGATATCTTGCCTTATAGGATTGTTATCAAATAGATTAAGCAAAGATTCTTGATCATAACCATTGTCCTTGTATAAAAAAATTGCTAAAAATCAATATTTTATATCTGCATCAAAGTATGGATTGATTTTTAAGCATGCTAATTCATCAAATAACCAAATAGATTCAAAAAAAGCAGCATCTCTTAACATTAAACTTGATCTTTTGAATTTACAGTCTTCCTCATTTAACTTGTTAATGTAGTTTATGAATTGATCAATGGGTATATAGTTGATGGTGTAGACATCATTTATGAAAGCATAGGCGAGATAGTGATTATTTTCTTCATGGTTAGGTAGTAAATCCAATTGAACATTTTCTTTTAATAATTCTTAGAATAAGCAAGGAGATAATTGTAAATATTTAATTGTGAAATATGCAACTGGCATTTAATGATGAAATAATAAAAGAAATTTTGAAAGTTATTCAATATATGTAAAATATTAAAGTATTATGTAGAATATTAGGGAATTAGTTTATATATTTTTTTTATGTAGTGTGTTATTATATAAAAAAGAATATTTTGGGGAAGGAATGATGATAGATGGGGAAATTATTACATGTTTCTGATTTTCATATCACAAAAGACAAAAAGCAATCAAGAGAACGTTTGCAAAGTTTAGCGAATTATCTAAATGAATCTCAAATAAATATTGATATTCTAGTTTTTTCTGGTGATTTAGTTGATGCAAAAAGAATTGTAGATATAACACGTCATTCTTTTATAAAGGAGCATTTAGATTTAGATTTAAATAAAAATGATAATAAAATGTTTAGAAAAGATTTATTAAAATATGGAGAAATTGATTCAAAATATATAAAAGATTATAATTTGTTATTAGAACAAAATACCAAGGAAGCATTCGATGTAGCAATTGAAATTTTCAAAGAATTTATTGGTGCTATTGGAATATCAGATACAAAAAGAATAATTATTTGTTGTGGGAATCATGATATTATCGAAAGGCTTTATTTAGAAAACAGTGATATTGAATGTGATTCTATAAATTCCAATAAAAAAATAATTAGTTCTTTTGAATACTATAATTACTTTCATAAAAAGATTAAAAACGTAGAAATCTATAATACACATTTAGAAGAAATTGATTGTTTCAATTTTGTGATTATTAATACAAATTTTAAAGATTCACATAGTAAAAACTCTTTTTGTTGGAATTGCTTTGATATAAAGAATTTTATAGATAATAACCATGATGTTTTACAAAGAAAAAAACATAATATATTAGTTGCTCACCAACCATTTGAAAATGTATGTGAAAATGCAGAATATGATTATTCACCTAAGTATGAAGCTGCATATCAAACTGTTTTTAGCATTATGAGCAACATATCAAATTATTTATTATGTGGAGATAAACATACTTTTAAGTCATCATATGGATTGGATTGGAATATTTTAATGTCTGGATCTCCATTGATTTCTAAAAGGTTAGTTTATAATTTAATCGAGTATGATGAAGGAATAACAGGTACAAAACTTTTAATATGGGATAATAACAAATGGAAGATATATCCAATTCAACAAACAATCCAATTTGTGTATAATTTATGTATGAAATTCATAAACAAATCATCATACAAATTGTTTCTGAATAAAGAAAAGAAATCATATAAAGATGCTTTAATTACATTAAAAGATGTGGAAAAAATGCTGTCCAAGAAAAGACTTGATACTATTTCTAATATGTTTTTATCATTTTGTAAATTAAGAAATAATTCTAATGATCTTGACATAGATGATAATATTTTTGATGTAGTTTATAGAATCATAGAGCAGTCAACAACCAAACAACCTCTAAACATTAAAGGAATTCCAAATACAGGAAAAAGTACTTTTTTAGGAATACAGTTTTTGTATCTAATATTTAAGTTTGCAAATGGAGAGTTATCTTATATACCTACCTATATAAATTTGGATTATTTATATTTATGTGAAAATAATATTGATGAAGAGAATATGGATGACTATATTATAAATGAAAATGACGGTATTAGAACTATTTATTCTAAAGTAGAGAAATTTTTTAATAACTATTTGCAAGAAATTGAAACAATTTCAAAAGATTGTGATATGCCTATATGTTTTATAATTGATGGATTAGATCAAAAGAAATTATTTTGCGATAATAATGAATATAATATAGAAAAAATGATTTATAATAAAATTAAGGAGTATTGTTCTGAATTATCACCAAGAAACAAGAGGGGAAAAAATCCATTTTATAAAAGAAAATCAAAATGTATTTTTTCTTTTAATAATTATAATATTCAAAAGGTGGCAGAAAACAGATTATCTGAATATTTTAAAGGAAAAGAATCTGAGTATATTCTGTATTTAAATACTATGTATATTCAATCATTAGGGTATAAAATAAATCGTTTTGACACTGTACTTGATAGCTATTTACAATTATTTGCAAAAAAAGAGGATAGAGATAAAAATAAAAAAATAATTAAAAGAAATATTGTAAAATATAGACAATATTGTATAACATTAGAGTTTTTAAATGATTATTACGAAGATATTTTACAAATTAAGGATAATGAAAAATCTTGGAATGTTTTGAAGAAGTATGTTGTTTCGATAGAAGAGAAAATACAAAAATTATTTTATAATATTTCCGAAAATGATTATATTCTTTTAGAAGAAGCTGCTTTTAAACTTAATAAAGAAGGATATACTTATGAGAAAATCAATAGGAATGTAAAATTAGAAGATATGTATCTACCATTTAGATATTTTGTGATTCTTAAAAATAATACTGATATTAATAATTATTTTTTAGCAAAATACTTTTGCAAAGAATTTGAAAAATATGCAAACAGTGATAGTGACATTAGTGATGATTCTATTTTGTTGGATTTTATACCAAGAGATATATTTATTTTGATTAGATTATTATTAGATGATAATAGTGTAATATATCAGTTTATAAATATTCATCATGAACACCTAAGAAAAAAATATTTGTATTCTAATATCGTATATTTATTAGGGCATTTAAAAAATGAAAAAAACGTAAATACATATAATAAATATTCTAGAATGATAGAAAAGTTGATTGATTCTAATACATTAATAGAAAAAGATGATTTTTTCAATTTATGTAATTTTAGAAGCAGAAGTCTATCCAAAATATATAGAAATGACTTTAAAATTACTAACAAATTTTTAAATAAATTATTAGGTGATGAAGATTTAAGAAAATTCAATAGAAAATATCAGCTGTATTATTATGGAGACATAAAAAATGAGGTAGTAATTACTAGTATTCCTTTTGATTACGAGAATTATATATATAAAGGATTTGATTTTTCTCATACTTTTTATGCTATATCATCTAAATTGGAATTTAACTTTAATCTAAATGAAAGATACCCTTTAATGGAGTTGGATTTGTTTACTTTATGTGATTTAATATATTCAAGACTCCAACAAGTATATATAAATGATACTGATAATAAGTATTCATTATTTTATTACTCAAAATATAATTGTGATCAATCTAATCTAGCTATAGATATTTTAGTAACTGTAATAAAATATTTAGAAAAATTTCTTAAATCTATGCGTCGATATGAATCACCTGTAAGAACATATGATTGTATTTATGTTTATTTTATGAAAGCAAAAAATGATTTTAATAAAATTGTAAACGAGCTTAAAAAGAATAAAAATTTAAATATTGAGGAACCATATCTATTTCAAGCTATGTATTATGAACAGATTCTTTCTATTAAAGATGTTGAGAGAATAGGATGGCATATTAATGAAAATAAAGTAATTGATATTCAAGACTATCAGGATTTAGAAAAAAGAAATAAAACAATTGAAACTATATCTGAACATGTTTTTTCGTCAGTTTATATAGCCTTGTTTTTTCTTCCAAGAACATACAAAAAAGAATATGGTTATTGTAAAGACACTATAATTCAGATTATATTAGTTCATGAATTAGGAAAGATTCAAACCAAAGATTTTACACCTAATACAAATAATCATAAAGATTTGGAAAATAAAGAGATGCAATCGTTGCTTAGTTTTTTATCACTATCATCGATTGATGGATTTTCTAATTTATATGATTTGTATAGTATTTTTAAGGAGAATAGAAAGGGTGTTAATGTTACTGATATCAATTATCAAATTGCTATGGAAATTAATGATATTCAAAGAGAATATCAATATTATAGTCTATTAAGTCAAGAAAAAATTATGTTTAATCAAGAACGAAAAAAACAGTTTATTGGTGATTTTGAAAGAACTTATTCAAGTTTGGGAAATGAAATAAGAAAAAAATTAATTTTAAACAATCCAACATTTAGAGATTATTTATAAGATATGATTAGAAGATCATTAGGTAAAATGTAAGAATATAAAATAAATAATTACTCTTTTTAGACAATATCATTAAGTTAAGGATTTAAATCCATAAAGTCTCATTAGCTAGAACGCTGAGAGACTTTTTTATTGGTAATCTAAAATAGAAGGTATTAAACGTCAAAAAACGACCTAATCTCTAGGTCGTTTCATCAATACAACGTAATTACTAATTATAACATGTAAACTTTAAATTTCAAATAATCCTAAGGAGGGATTTCAAATTATCTTAATAAAGAACAGAATCATTTAATGATAATTAATGGATTTTGCTATTTTTGAAGAGAATAATTTATTTATAATTTTAAAAGTATTATGTTATTATTAGCCTACTACTCTTCAATAGAATGCATAGCTATAAGGTATTGAAACCTATTTATCTCTTACATAAGTTCCTTGGCCGGAATCATATTTATTTTTTTATATACTTTATATCTAGTTATTGTATATAGTTTAACATATTTATACCATAATTCTTGAGGGCAAGATTTAAATTGTCCTTTTGACTCGAATCTTGAACCTGGAGCGTAGCTAACGCTGAAACTTACATATCTAGAGTTGATGGATACTCCTACTGAAACTGTATCCGTTGTTGATGAAGATGTTCCCCAATACATTCCACCTCCACCATTGCCATATTTATAACCACCAGCAGCTTGATTAAAAACCAAACCTTGAGGTGACTCGTTTGATATACCAGAACCATCAGCTACTCAATTTTCCATGATTTCATCCATTCTTGTTTGTGGGCTTTCCTTTTTTGCATTCTCTAAT
Source organism: uncultured Bacilli bacterium (assembly GCA_944363995.1). Classification (GTDB taxonomy): domain Bacteria; phylum Bacillota_I; class Bacilli_A; order RF39; family UBA660; genus Faecisoma. Next base: position 4,627 of record CALVVV010000005.1, on the reverse strand, counting down.
GCTATTTTTTCATTTTCAAGGACTTCTTCCTCACTTAAAATATATTCACCTCCATAAACTTCATTGATTTCTTGTGCCTTGACATTAGTCATTGAAAAACTGAATACACATAAAGCAAGAGAAATAATAATTTTAAATAGTTTCATTTAAATCCATCTTCTTCCATGAATATTATAACATGATTGTATATATAAGTTTTTAAATTTTGATATCCTATAGTATGTGAAAACATGGTATAATTATAAAAAGAGGTGGAAACCATGTGGTCAAAGTTAAGATTTGCTTTAAGTGTTGTTTTATTATTTATTCTAGGTTGTTTTTTGAGTTTTATTTTTTAGAATCAAATAATAATCAAACTATAAATATTTATGGTACGTATGTTTCGGACTTCTCTACATTAAGTGTTAATCATAATTTGACATACCATTATTCATATCCATTTTCAAACGGAAGAATTTTAAAGATAGACAACAATATTTACATTTTTAATGATGGTGAATTTAATGGATATATTGCTTTTTTTTATGATAATCAAGTAAAGCTAGTTACAACAAAGCATGGAGGATCAATAAAAATATTTACTAAGAGCAGTGCAACGGAAAGTGATTTAAGCGATAAAATATCTTAAAAACATTTGATTTACAATAAAAGAAAATATTTTTTGTAAAAGAGTTCCAGTTTGATTAGCTGGAATTCTTTGTTAATACAGCAAATACAACACCTTTGCATTTAGTACGAAACTGATCTAATGAATAAGTTGCTGTATGCCAATCTTTTTTTGCATCTGCAAATGTATTTGTCACGCCATCTAGATTTCCTTCTTGAATCGTTATATTCTCTCCATCCCAGCCTATAACTATTCCTACATGATTTCTCCCAACGCAGGAGAATACTGCACCGACTGCAGGTTCATTAGATTTTACAAACTTATCTGGATGTGCCTGTAACAACTGATCAACACATTTCCAGCCATCACCAATAAAACCAGGAGAATATCCGTAGATTTCATAAAAACGTCCCCATGCAAACCAAGTGCATTGGCCATAAAGATTTGCTCTTGAATAGGGGTTATTAGTACCCCATGCATTCATATTATCAAAATTAGGCTGCTCTCTATAATTACCGAATCCTAGAGATACGTATCGCATGACATGCTCAACATAATTTGGATCACCATAGACATCAGTACCTAGTTCTGCTTTTTTCTGATCTGAGAATACTTTAGCGTTGGCTTTAGAATATCCTCCAAAGTTTTTAACTGCCCAATCTATATAACCATTACCATAGTTGTAGCCCTGTAAAGCTAAAAAGATATGTTCATTATCTAAGCTGTCCTTGACTTGAGCTGATTTAAAGCAGTCTGACAGATAATGTATACCTACATCAATGGAGTACTCTGGTTCCTGTATAGCATTAGGCTTATTTGGATACTTTGTGTTATAAGGACATTCTGAACTTTGCATAGGATCGGTTCCTTTTCCACCAGATTCCTGCATCATGACTGCCTGTATGATTGGAACATAATCTTCCATTTCATATTGCTTCGCATACTTTTCTATCGTATCGGTGTAAGCTAATACCTCTGTACTTAGTGGAGCATTTGTAGAGCTTACAGATGAATTGTCTGATAGAGCTGCAAAAATACCGATAAAAAGAAGTAGTACAAGCAACAATATTAGAGATATTCCAGCACCTACTAGATTGGAAACACTGAGTGCTGTTCTTCTGATGAATGTAAAACAACCCTTTAGGGTTTTCATAGCTGATTGAGTGCCCTTTTTGATACGATTGCTATTCTTTGAAGAATCCTTGAATTGTTTATAGTTTTTTAATTTAACAAAACGTCTTATCTTATGTTGATAAGTCTTTTGATTAGCTGTTTCTTTTTTGATAGCAATATTTTTATTTTTAATTGGCAGGGATTTTGAATCTTTTTTTATTTTTAAATCTTTTTGTATAGTTTTTCTTTTATTAAGAGTATTGTTTTCAGATACTGTTTTATCTGATTTATGTTGAGAAGAAGATGATGGGGTAGAAGTATAAACATTTTGATTCTGTCTTTCAATAATCTTATTTTCTTTTCTTTTAGCATATTGTTTTTTTGCATTTTTTATAGATTGTTCTTTGACATTGTTTATAGCTTTTTTACCTTTTTTAGATACATGATCAACAGCATATGTGTTCTGTGTCTCTTTTTCATCAGTATTACTATTTTCTTTTGAGTGTATAGTAATATTTTTAATATGCTTTCTTACATCCACAATTTTGTCTTTGCTTTTAATTTCCCTGTTTTCTGTTTTTTTCTTGATTTCATTCATGATGTTATCAACTCCTTTCTATAAAAAGATGAAAGGACTACCTTTTAAGCAGTCCCTGTTGAATAAGTTTTTCTTTTCTATCATTTGGATTGGTTGTATTAGTTTGATACATAAACGTATGTTTTGGTATTTTGTTGATGAATGGAACTAGATTTGGACCATGTTTGATAAGTCCTGAACCTGGTTGAGAATTGGTGATAAAACTCATCTGTTCATCGCTGATTTTTAATAATTTAGCAAGCTGTTCTCTATCTTTGGCTGCCTGATTCAGCATGACGATAAATTCAGTGTTGGAAAGGATAGAACGTGCTTCTTCATCTTTTAATAGATACTCCACATTTTGCGTGATTCCTGTTGGAAACGCATCTCTTTTACGGAACTGACGCCATGCAGAGTTAAAAAATGTTGCACTTTCAGGATTGCTGTAAACAACATGGAACTCATCTAAGAAAATGTGAGTTCTTTTCCCATTCTTCCAGTTTTCATTGACTCTGTTGATAATCTGATCGGTGATGACAAGAAGTCCCATTGTTTTCATATTCTTATCCAGTTTATGAATGTTGTAGGAAATGACACGACTTTTTGTATCGACATTTGTATGATGGGCAAACAAATTCATGGAACCGATTGTGAATAATTCCATCTTCAATGCTAAGGATTTTGCCTGTGGTTCTGGTTGTTCAATAAGCGATTCTCTTAATGTCTTTAAGGTTGGCATGATACCGGTTTGTTCATAATTTTGATAAACGATATTGATACATCTGTCTAAGATACTTCTTTCTTCTAATGAAACAGTACCTCGATTGGCACTTTCAATCAATGACAGAATAAATTGAGCTTTATCCTTGTATGGATCTCCAGAGTCACCATAACCGAGTGTTATATCCATAGCATTGATATAGTCCTTACCACCGGCATAGATTTCTATGATCTCACCACCAAATTCCTGCATGATGATATCATATTCTCCCTCTGGATCGCAGATAAGGATATCATCATCAGTTGAAGCCATAGCCAATTCAATTTCCTGTTTTACTAAGAAAGATTTTCCAGCACCTGGTACACCAAGAACAAAAGCATTAGGGTTTTTAAGATTTTCCTTATTGCAGATGATCATATTGTTAGTGATTGCATTATTTCCATACCAGATACCACCTTTTTCCATGATTTCCTGTGCTCGAAATGGCATAAAGGCAGCAACGCTTTCAGTCAAAAGAGTACGAACCATTGTATCAAGGCGATTGATACCAATAGGAAGCGTTGTGACAAGTCCATCCAATTGTCTGCTTGCAAAGAATAGGGGAGTTAATTCACAGACATTGGAACGGGCTATAGATTTCAAGACTTCAGTATCAGCATCCAGTTCCTCTAATGAATCTGCCAAATGAACGATTGTGATATTAACCAGCATCATTTTTTCATCCCTCACGGTCAGATCATCTAGAAATTCTTTTATTTCTTCCTGCTGCTTTTCCATATCGTAGGGGATACTTCCTGCAAAGTTATTATTTGCAGCCTGTTTGCGGGAATAATTAGCAATATTGGTTGCAATACCTAGCAATCTGTTTTCTGTTTCTGTCACTGCTTCATCTGTTGGTATGGAGATGATGTCCATTGAATACATGAGATTCTTATTGATAGAACATAAGTCAGCAACGATTTTGTCCTTTAAGAATTGTGGATATTTGGAAATGTATAATACTCGACCATATTTACCACCGAACTGGAAATATTTGTTTTTAAATACAGGTGCTCTTGGACAGATGTCATCCTTGAATGAGCGACCAGTTTTTGCATTGTATGATAAATTAAAATCGAAATATTCTTCTTCACCATTTCTGTAAAAATCATGAAGTATCTTTAATCTTTCGTATAGGTTCAGTTCAATCAGGGCTGAGCCTAATCGTGAAAAATGAGCAGAGAGATCATTGAACAGTCTTGAAAAGAATATTCTGGCATCCGTCACATCTTTTTTGTAACAGGTAACTGTAATGTATTTTTCCTGTATGATATTTTCACATCTTGCCATGTTTTCCAGAAGCATCTGATTATATTCTCTTATAAATCGGTCATATCTTTCATCATTTTTGAGTTTCAATAATACATCATCCTTGAACTGGACAAGATCAATTTTATGGTTATTGATTGTAATCTTAACTGTAACCGTAGAATCAAATGAGTTTAGGATGTCTTTATAGTTCTTGATGATATTTTCCTTGCTTTCTTCAGAAGCAATTGGTACTATGTCAAGAAAAAGTGCCAGTTAAATAGAAATTTTTTCTATTTAACTTCTACATTTGAAAAATGCT
>CALVVV010000004.1 GCA_944363995.1 uncultured Bacilli bacterium | reverse complement strand
CTGTATAAAATTTCTTGATTTATATCACCTCCTATTAGTTATATAAATCAATTAATCCTCTTTTCCTTTTTATTTTACTAAAAAAGTTTGATTTTTAAATAATTAGATTAATCAGTTATAAGTTGTGAAATTATTTTTGAATTTTAAAAAAATTATAGTATAATGTTATTAGGTGAAAAAAATGGAATTGATTTTTAAGACATTGACTAATTTAATAAAAGAAAACGATAATATATATATAATGACTCATAAAAATCCTGATTTTGATGGTATGGGGTCTGCTATTTGTTTGCAACAAATAATTAATAGTTTTAAAAAAAATAGTTTTATTATTCTAAATAATAAGGAAAAAAATAAATCATTGGAAAAGAGTTATAAATTGTTAAAAGAAAATAATTTATATTTTAATTATATTTACAAATCAAAAGTGAATATAAATAATAATTTATTAATTATTTTAGATACACATAAGCAAATTATAACAGAATCACCTGAATTAATAAATAGAACTAGTAAATTAGTAATAATTGATCATCATATTAAAAGCAAAGACTATATTAATGAATCTACATTAAGTTATATTGATTCTTCTTTATCAAGCACTGTTGAATTTATGGCAAAGTATTTAAAATATTTAAATAAAAAAGTAGACCCATTAATTGCAACATTTATGTTAGTAGGATTGGAAATAGATACTAATAACTTTCGATTAAAAACAACGAAAGACACTTATGCTTCAGCTTCCTTTTTATCAGAGTTAGGAGCTGATAATGTTTTAAAACAAGAATTACTACAAGAAAATAAAGAAGATTATATTAAAAGACAAAAATTAATTGAAAAAAGTTATATGATTAATAACAATATGATTTTATGTGTTGCTGATGAAGAATTATATGAAAGTAAAGACTTAGCTTACATAGCAGAACAATTATTACAATTTGAAAATGTGGCTGTATCTTTTGTTATAGGTAATTTGGCAAAAGACAAAATTGGAATAAGTGCTAGATCATTAGGAAAAATTAATGTAGAAGAAATAATGGCTAAATTAGGTGGTGGTGGCCATATTACTGAAGCCGCTACACAAATAAAAAATAGTACTTTAAAAGATGTAAAAAAACAATTATTAGAAATAGTTGGAGGGATAAAGTGAAAGTAATATTTATAAAAGATTTAAAAAATCAAGGAAAAAAAGGTGAAATAAAAGAAGTAAAAGATGGATATGGAACTAATTTTTTAATCAAAAATGGTTATGCAATAATTGCTAGTGAATCTAATTTAAAACACTTTAATGCTCAAAAAAATAAAGAATTATTGGAAGAAAATCTATACTTAAAAGAGTGTGAAAAAATAAAAGAACAATTAGAAAAAGAAATAATAAATTTAAAAGTTAAAGTTGGCAAAGAAGATAAAATCTTTGGCAGTGTTAGTACAAAACAAATTGTGAACGAATTAAAAAAATTAAATTATAATATTGACAAAAATAAAATAAAAATTGATTATCCACTATCTAGTTTGGGTAGCCATATTGTAAAAATAGAATTACATAAAAAAGTAATTGCTAATTTAAAAGTTAATTTAGTAAAGTAGGTGTTTTATGCAAGAGAAAATTATTCCTCATAGTATCGAAGCAGAACAAGCTGTTTTAGGTTCAATGTTTTTAACTAAATATGCTTTACAAAAGGCTATTGAAAGTTTAACTGAAAGTTTATTTTATTTAGATAGTCATAAAAAAATATTTGTCGTAATTAGAGATTTAGCTGAAAATAATAAACCAATTGACATTATGACTGTAACCGAAGAATTAAAAAAAAGAAATAACCTTAATTCAATTGGTGGTATTGAATATTTAACTGAAGTAGCTAAAAGCGTTCCAACTTCGGCTAATATTGAGGAATATATTAGAATAGTTGAAGAAAAAGCAATTTTGAGAAGATTAATTGATGAAGGAACTGCAATTATAAAAGAAGCCTATAATTCAACTAATTCAATTAATGAAATTTTAGATAATGCTGAAACGAAAATTTTAAATGTAGTAAAAACAAGAAAAGGTACAGAATTTCGAAGTATTCAGGATGTTTTATTTAAGACACAAGCTGATTTAGAAAAAATGTCTAAAAATAAAGGCGAAATGACTGGTATTGCCACCGGTTTTTATAAACTTGATAAGATAACTTCTGGCTTGCATCCTAATGAATTAATTATTATAGCTGCTCGTCCAGGAATGGGTAAAACTGCCTTTGCTTTAAATTTAGCAACCAATATTGCAATAAGCGGGAAAACAGTAGCATTATTTAATATGGAAATGAGTGCGGAACAATTGGCGAGTCGTATGTTATCATCGGTTGGTCAAATTTTTGGAGATAAATTAAAAAGTGGTAATTTAAAAAATGAAGATTGGAAACGTGTTAACGAAGCAATTAGTCGATTAGCTGATACTAAAATGTATATTGATGATACTGCAGGAATGACAATAAGTGAAATAAGGGCTAAATGTCGCAGATTAGCTTCTATGCAAGATGGCTTAGATATTATAATTATAGATTACTTACAACTTATTCAAGGTAGTGATCGTTATAAAGGAAATCGTGTACAAGAAGTTACAGAAATATCGCGTAGTTTAAAAACTTTGGCAATGGAATTAAAAGTTCCTGTAATAGCTTTATCACAATTATCACGAAGTGTTGAAGGAAAAGGAAGAAAAGATAACCGTCCTATTTTAAGTGATTTAAGAGAATCAGGATCGATTGAACAAGATGCTGATATTGTAGCAATGCTTCATCGTGAAGATTATTATAATCGTGAAGCATTGATTGATGAAAATACAAGTCGTACTACATTAATTATTGCAAAACACCGAAATGGACCAGTTACTGATATTCCTTTGATTTTTAAAACTAACACTAGTACATTTAATTCCGTTGATGAAAGTATAGAAGGTGATTAAAATGAAAATAAAAACAATTATAACCTGTTTAATTTTAGGTATAATTTTATTTGTTATCTGTTTTGATTATGATAAAAGAACATACCCTAATGAATTTTATAATGTTTATCTTGATGGGATTCATTTAGGTGTTATTAAATCCAAAACAGAGTTAGAAAAATATATAAATGCTAAAGCTAATCATTTTATCAATGTTGAAGATGTAACTACTACTTATTGTGAAGATGATCGTTCATTAGAGCAAATAATTCAAGATGAAAAATTACAAGAAATAATTGATAATAGTAAAGAAACAAAATATTACCAAAATGAAGACAAAAAAAATTGTGTTGATATTACAGTTGAAGATGGTGAAATGATTGAAAATGTTTATACACCAGAAGGAATTAATATTGAGAAAACATTAACTTTTTCTGATGAATTAAACACTGTTGAAGAAGTTTATTCAAAAATAGTAGCAGTAAAATCTTTTACCATTAAAGGATATCAATTTACTATAAAAAATGATGATAAAATTAATTATATTTATACAATTAATAAAGATATTTTCGAACAAGCAACTAATGAATTAATAAAAATATATGTTGGAGCTGAAACATATCAAAAATATTTAGATGATAGCCAAATAAAAATTGAAACAGTTGGATCTTTAATTGAAAATGTTTATATTGATAATGAAATAACTGTTAAAGAAATGCAAATACCTATTGATGAAATGATATATACAGATACCGATACCTTAACGCAATTCCTTTTATATGGTAATGATCCTGTTACAAAAACTTATGAAGTTAAAAAAAATGAAATGATTAGTGACATTGCATTCAATAACAAAATAAGCAATCAAGAATTTTTAATTTCTAATCCTAAATACCGTAATGAAAATAGTTTGATTACGGTTGGAACAGAAGTTTTAATCAAGGAAACTAATCCTCAACTAAAAGTGGTTGTTGAAAAATTCGTTGTTGAAGATAAAGAAGCCGATTATGAAGTAATATATCAATATGATGACGAAGAATATATTGGTTACGAAGAAACAATTCAAGAAGGAGAAAAAGGTTTAGAAAGAGTTAGCCAAAAACAAAAAATTGTTAATGGTGAAATTACCTTTGTTAATCCAGTTGGCAAAGAAGTTCTAAAAAGCAAAGTTGATGAAATAATTGTTAAAGGTGATAAGTATGTTCCTAACATTGGGGATGTTAATAATTGGGCTTGGCCGAGTGTTAGTGGTTGGGTAATAACAACTAACTATGGATGGCGAATTCATCCAATTACTGGTGGTCGTGATTTTCATCAGGCTTTAGATATTGCTGGAATGGGTTATAACTCCCCTATTTATGCGGCAAACAATGGCACAGTTATTATAAAAGAATATCGATATGATTATGGTAATTATATAGTTATTGATCATAACAATGGTTATTATACACTTTATGCTCATTTAAATAAATTTATGGACGGAATAAATATTGGGACTACAGTTATGCGTGGCCAACAAATTGGATATGTTGGGACAACTGGTTATTCAACAGGACCTCATATTCACTTAGAAGTATGGAAAGATTGTCGCTATTGTAAAATAAACCCTTGGAGCATATATCAATGAAAATATCTATTTTAGCTTCTGGCTCAAAAGGTAACTGCACATATATTGAAACTAATAGTACTAAAACATTAATTGATGTCGGAATGAGTAATTTATATATAGAAAAAAAATTAATATCATTGGGAATTAATCCTAATGATATTAATAATGTATTTATTACACACCCACATGTTGACCATATAGCTGGATTAAAAGTTTTCATTAAAAAACATAATCCAACAGTTTATTTAACTGAAAAAATGTATCAAGAATTAAAAAGTAATATTCGAAAATATGTAATAATAGAAGATAAAATAATAATCGATGATTTAATTATTGATTATTTTAAAACATCTCATGATGCTATCGATTCTGTAGGCTATATTTTTAAAAATAACGATAAAGAATTTGTGTATGTTACCGATACTGGCTATATTAGTTCAAAAAATTTAAAAAAAATAACTAATAAAGACTTTTATGCTTTTGAAAGCAATCATGATGTTAATCTTTTAATGAATAATCCTCATTATCCTTATCAAATTAAACAAAGAATATTAGGAGATAAAGGCCATTTATCAAATAATCAATGTCGCGAATATTTAAAAAAGATAATCGGTGATCGAACCAAATATGTTATTTTAGCCCATCTTTCCGAACAAAACAATGATAAAGAATTAGCGTTAAATAATTTAAAAGATATAAAAAATATAAAAATTATGATAGCTATGCAAAATGAAAATACCGAGTTGATTGAAATATGATAAAAATAATATGTGTAGGAAAATTAAAGGAACAATATTTAAAAGAAGCTTGTTTTGAATACATTAAGCGCATAAACAAATACACTAAATTAGAAATAATTGAACTAAAGGATAGCAATATATTAGAAGAAAAAGATCAAATATTAAAATACCTTCATAAAGAATACATTATCGCATTAGATATAAATGGCGATATATTAGACTCCCCTACTTTAGCAAAAAAAATTGACAATATTTTATTAACAAATTCTAATATTACATTTATTATTGGTGGTTCGGATGGTTTACATGCTGATATTAAAAAACACAGTGACTTTTGTTTATCATTTTCCAAATTGACCTTTCCTCATCAACTATTTAGGGTTATGTTATTAGAACAATTATATCGAAGTTTTAAAATAAATAATAATGAAACTTATCACAAATAGAATTAGGATTGACAATAATCCTTTTTTATATGCTAAAAAATTTTTGCAAAATTTTAAATAAATGTATTAATAAACATATTTACATGTGATGAAATTACAATACAGTAGTGATAAAATGAAAATCCATAAAGCATATAAATTTAGATTATATCCAAATAAAATTCAACAACTAAATAAAAAATTGATTGTATAAAAGAATTAGTAAATCTAAAACAAACTATCATTGGTTAATGGGAATAGAAAGTATGCTATTAAGAATAATAACATTTGATTTAGAAGATGCCTTTAAAAATTTTTATCGAACCAAAAATTATTCAAAATATAAAGATAAATATATTAAAAATAGTTATCGCATAAATTATATAAAAAGTATTTATAAAAATAGAATATATGAAAATATTAAATTAGATATAACAAACAAAACAATCACTTTACCAAAATTAAAAAATATATAACCAAAATTGAAAATAAAAACTTACAAAAATTAGTTAAGTAAAGAAAATTTACTTTAATACAATATTTATGATATACTTAATTATAGGAGTGATAAAATGATTGAAACACCACATATAAAATGTCATAAAGATGATATTGCTGATATTGTTATAATGCCAGGGGACCCTTTACGAGCTAAATTTATTGCAGAAACTTATTTAGAAGATTATAAGTTAGTTAATGAAGTAAGAAATATGTTAGCCTATACAGGATTTTATAAAGGCAAAAAAATTACAGTCTTTTCATCAGGTATGGGTATGGCTAGTATGGGAATATATTGCTATGAATTATATAAATTTTTTGATGTCAAATACATTATCCGAGTTGGATCTTGCGGTAGCAATAATCCTAAAATTAAATTATTAGATATTATTTTATCTACTGCAAGTTATACAGAAACCAATTTTAGTTATACATGTTCAAATGAACAAATTAACGAAATATCTGCTAGTTCTTACCTTAATGAAATTATTTTAAAGAAAAATAACATAAAAAAAGGAAAGACTGCTTGTACATTAGTGTTTGATGAATATATGTTTGATCAAAAAGAATATAATGTTAGATTACCAGAAGATATAATAGCTAGCGAAATGGAAGCATTTGCGTTATTTTATATAGCAAAAAAATTAAACAAAGAAGCAAGTTGCTTATTAACTGTTTCTGATTCAAAATATGAAAATAAAAAAATATCTTCTATAGATAGACAAAAAAATTTAAAAACAATGATTGAAATAGCTTTAGAAGCAAGTTTGGAGGTAAAATAATGGAATTGATGGATAAAGCGATAGAAGCAAAAAAAAATTCTTATAGTCCCTACTCTAATTTTAAAGTTGGTGCGGCTTTATTGACCAACGAAAATGAAATATATACAGGGTGTAACATTGAAAGTGTATCATATACACCTACTTGCTGTGCCGAAAGAACTGCTTTTTTTAAAGCAATTAGTGAAGGTAAAAAGAATTTTAAAGCAATAGCTATTAATGGTGATATACCATTTTGTTATCCGTGTGGGGTTTGTCGTCAAGTAATGAGGGAATTTTGTGATGAAAATTTTAAAATATATGTTGGGAACGACAAAGTATACAAAGAATATACTTTAGGTCAGTTATTACCCTATTCATTTGATATGGAGTAATTTTTATGACAATGTATGATATTATTGAAAAGAAAAAAAATAAATTAACATTAACAAAAGAAGAAATATCTTTTTTTGTTAATGGTTATATTAATAAAAAAATTCCCGATTATCAAGTTGCTAGCTTACTTATGGCAATTGTTTTAAATGGAATGGATAGTCAAGAAGTTAGTGATTTAACATTAGCAATGGCAAATTCAGGTGATAAAATAAAATTCAATTTTAGTACGGTTGACAAACATTCTACTGGTGGTGTTGGTGATAAAACAACTCTAATAGTTTTACCAATTGTTGCTAGTTTAGGTTGCAAGGTAGCAAAAATGAGTGGAAAAGGACTTGGTTTTACTGGCGGAACTATTGATAAATTAGAAGCGATTAAAGGATTTAAAGTTCAATTAACTGATGAAGAATTTATTAAGCAAATTAATAACATTGGTGTTGCTTTAATTAGTCAAACTAAAAATATTGCACCAGCTGACAAAAAAATTTATGCTTTACGTGATGTTACGGCTACAGTAGATAGCATTCCTTTAATTGCTTCTAGTATTATGAGTAAAAAAATAGCTAGTGGTTCTTCTAATTTAGTATTAGATGTGAAAGTTGGCAGTGGTGCCTTTATGAAAGATATTGAATCTGCTAAAATGTTGGCTTCGACCATGGTTGAAATAGGTAAGAATGCTAAAATCAATACCTTGGCGATAATATCAAATATGAATCAACCATTAGGAAACAATATTGGTAATATTTTAGAAATTATTGAAGCTATTGATGTTTTAAATAATAAAGGTCCATTAGATTTGCAAAATATATCTATTGAACTAGCAACTTATATGGTTGCCTTATATAAAAATATCGATTATAAAGTAGCTAAAAATCAAGTAATTGATGTACTAGAAAATAACCAAGCATTAAATAAATTTTATGAATTTATTAATTATCAAGGTGGTAAGTTAGAAAACATAAGTTTTAACCCTAAATATGAATATAAAGTTTATGCTAAAAAAGAGGGTTATATAACTAAAATGAATACTGAAGAAATAGGAAAAATAGCTTCTTTATTAGGGGCAGGAAGAATGACAAAAGATGATGTGATTGATTATGAAGCTGGTATTATTTTAAATAAAAAAATAAATGATTATGTTAAAATAAATGATTTATTAGCCACCCTTTATACTAATAAAGAGATAAATTTAATTGATAAATATTTAAACGCAATCGAAATAACTGATAGACAAATTGAAAATAAAACTATTTTAGGAGTGATAAAATGAACGAAATAGTAAATAAATTAATTAAATTAAATAAAACTATTGCTACAATGGAATCTTGTACTGGTGGTCAATTAGCTAGTGAAATAACTAATATTCCTGATGCTAGTAAAATATTTAAATTTTCGGCGGTTACTTATTCTAATGAATATAAAGAAAAAATTGGCGTAAATAGCGATATAATAGCTAAGTATACTGTGTATAGTATTGCTGTAGCTAAAGAAATGAGCAAAGTAATTTCTGATTTTGCTAATTCTGATTATGGAGTAGGTATTACTGGACAATTAAAAAAAAGAGATTTAACTAATCCTACAGATAATGATAATTTAGTTTTTGTAAGTATTTATGACAAAAGCAAAGATTGTTATTATACTATGAGTTTAGAATTATTAGATTTGCCTAGAAATGAAAATAAAAAATATGTCGTAAATAAAGTTGTTGAATTATTAAAAAAAATAGTATAAATATCAATATTTATAACCAATATTAATTAGGTGATAAATTTGAAAAAATTAATATTAGTTATATTTTTAATAATTGTTTTTTATGTTTCATTAGGACATGTTTCTAGTTTAGTAATTCCTGAAGATGCTCTACGAATAAGAGTAATAGCTAATAGTAATAGCGAATATGATCAAAATATTAAAAAAATTGTTAAGGATGATATTCAAAATAAAATGTATACTTTATTAAAAGATACAACTAATGTTTTTGAAGCTAAACAAATTATTTCTGATAATTTAGATAATATTGATAATGAAATAAATACCATTTTAAAATCTTTAAATTATAATTTGTCATACGATGTTAATTTTGGACTAAATTACTTTCCTAGTAAAGAATATAAAGGTATAATTTATAACGAAGGTTACTACGAATCATTGGTTATAACTTTAGGAGAAGGTAAAGGTGATAATTGGTGGTGTGTTTTGTTTCCACCTTTATGTTTAATTGAAGCTGAAAAAAGTGATGAAGTAGAGTATACATCGTTTGTAAAAGAGTTATTAGATAAGTATTTATAAATAACTTGCTTACTAATTTTTTTTATTATATAATAATGTTGGTGACAATTATGGATAATGTATATCAAGATTTGCTAGAAAGATTAAATATTAAATATGGTGATAGTGTTGTCGTAGGAGTCTCTGGGGGACCAGATTCTATGGCATTATTACATATTCTAATTAGATTAAAAAAAGCTTTAGACTTACAACTGATTGTGGCTCATGTTAATCATAATACTGGTAGAAAAGGACAATTCGAAGAACAAGAGTTTGTTAAAAATTATTGTAAGAAAAATAGTTTGATATTTGAAACTATGATTATTGAAGAATATGGTGATGATAATTTTCATAATGAAGCTAGAAGTATAAGATACAATTATTTTAATAGTTTAGTTAAAAAATATCATGCTAAATATGTTTTTACAGCTCATCATGCAGATGATTTAATTGAAACAATTTTAATGAGAATCGTAAGAGGTTCTACATTAAAAGGTTATAGTGGATTTTCTAAGACTGTAAAAATGAATAATTATTATATAATAAGACCACTAATTAATGTCACTAAGAACGAAATATACAAATATTTAGATAAACATAAACTCAAATATATGCAAGATCAATCTAATACTAAAGATATATATACAAGGAATCGATTTCGAAAATATATAGTGCCAGAGTTTAAAAAAGAAGATAAAATGGTTCATGAAAAATTTTATAAATTTAGTAAAACATTGTTAGAATATAATGATTATATTGATAAATTAGTAACCAAAAAATATAAAAAAATAGTTCCAGATAATATTTTAAATATTGAAGAATATTTAAAAGAAGAACATTTAATCCAAACTAAAATAATTTATGCAATGTTAGAAAAAAATTATCAAGATGATTTGATGTTACTAAAAGATAAACATTGTGAGTTAATTCATAATTTAATTTTGTCAAAAAAAGCGAGTGGGAAAATTCATTTACCTAATAATATTCAAGCAATTAAGTCATATAATAATTTACAATTAATAAAATTAGATATTAAAGATAATATTTACGAAATTCAAATTGAACAATATATGAATTTACCTAATGGTAAAAATATTGAAATGATTAAAAATAGCAAAAACGATGGTAATGATATTTGTCGTTTAAATTCTAATGATATAAAATTACCTTTATATGTTCGAAATAGACATGATGGTGATAAGATGACAGTTAAAGGTATGTTAGGACGAAAAAAAATAGCAGATATTTTTATTGATAAGAAAATTCCTATTAAAGAAAGAGATTTATGGCCGATAGTTTGTGATAGTGATGATAACATAATTTGGCTACCAGGATTAAAAAAATCAAAATTTTGTAGGGAAAAAGATGAAAAATGTGATATAATACTTAAGTACTATTAAAAAGGAGGAAGTTATGAATAAAAAAGAAGTAAAAAAAGGAATAATTCCCTATTTACTATTATTTTTAGTTATGCTTGGATTATTATATTTTTTCAATCTTTCAAAGCATGAAGTTCATCAGTTTACATATGATGAATTTATAGCTAGCATGGAAGATCAAAAAATTGAAGAAATTACGATAGTTCCAAGAAGTGGAGCAGGAGTTTATGAAATTGAAGGTAAATTAAAAGGTTATAGTGATTATGAAACATTTTATCTTAAAGTACCTTTATCAAATGAAGTGATAGCCAAAATATTGGAAGGTCAAGGTACCAATGATTTTGTTTTAAAAACTTTATCTGACCCTGATTCAAATACTTTTGTTTTATTTCTTTTAAATATTTTACCAATGATAATAATATTAGGAGCAGGATTTTATTTCGTTACTAAACAAATGGGATCTGCTAATAAATCAATGGATTTTGGAAGAAGTAGAGCTAAATTAAATGAACAAAATAACAAAGTTACATTTAAAAATGTTGCTGGATTAGATGAAGAAAAAGAAGAAGTAGCTGAATTAATTGATTTTTTAAAAAATCCTAAAAAATTTCAACGCTTAGGAGCTAGAATACCTAAAGGTGTCCTACTAGTAGGTCCTCCAGGGACTGGAAAAACTTTACTAGCGCGAGCTGTAGCTGGTGAAGCTAATGTACCATTTTACTACATAAGTGGTTCAGAATTTGTTGAATTATTTGTAGGTGTAGGCGCTTCCCGAGTAAGAGATATGTTTAAACAAGCTAAGCATAATGCCCCTTGTTTAATATTTATTGATGAAATTGATGCAGTTGGTCGTCAAAGAGGAGCTGGGCTTGGCGGCGGACACGATGAACGAGAACAAACTTTAAATCAATTGTTAACTGAAATGGATGGCTTTGGGGCTAATGAAGGTATTATTATCATTGCCGCTACAAATCGTCCTGATGTTTTAGATCCAGCATTACTTAGACCAGGTAGGTTTGATAGACAAGTTCAAGTTAATTTGCCTGATGCTAAAGGTAGAGAAGAAATATTAAAAGTTCATGCTCAAGGCAAAACATTTTCAAAAAATGTTTCGTTAAAAAACATTTCTCAAAGAACAGTTGGCTTTAGTGGCGCTGATTTAGAAAATTTACTTAATGAAGCAGCTTTGCTTGCGGTTCGTAGAAATAAAGATAGTATAACTATGTTGGAAATAGATGAAGCTCATGATCGTGTTTTAATGGGACCTGCTAAAAAATCTAAAAAATATACAGAAAATGATAAAAAACTAGTTGCTTATCATGAAGCCGGTCATGCTGTTTTAGGTATTAAACTAGATGGTGCTAATGATGTTCAAAAAATAACAATTATTCCTCGTGGCTATGCGGGTGGGTATACAATGATGTTACCAAAAGAAGAAAGATTTACAGCTACTAAACAAGAATTACTTGAAAGAATAATTGGCTTATTAGGTGGTCGTGTAGCTGAAGAATTAGTATTTAATGAAGTAACTACAGGTGCTCATAATGATTTTGAACAAGCTACTAAAATTGTAAGATCAATGGTTACTGAATATGGTATGAGTAGTTTAGGTCCACTTCAACTAGAACAACAAGAAGGTAGTGTTTTCTTAGGTAGAGATTATAATAAATCACGCAATTTTTCAGGTCAAGTAGCATATGAAATAGACCAAGAAATGCGAAAAATTATGGATGACTGTTATAAAAAAGCTACGCAATTGATTAAAGATAATCGTGATTTATTAGATTTAATTGCTAATACATTAATAACTAAAGAAACATTAACTAAAGAAGAAATTGATTATTTAGTAGAACATAAAACGCTTCCTGAAGAAGAAAAAGAAGAATCGTTAGAGGAATTGAGAAATATAGCCAAAGAATTAAAAATTAAAGGTTATACTAAAATGACAAAAGAAGAATTAAAAGATGCAATTAAAAACGAGAAATAAAATCTCGTTTTAAATTTTATTTAATATATGAAAATTTTATTTTTTGTCATTATTATCTATCTTATTATTTTAAAATGTGATAAAATAGTATTTGTAGAAAAATGGTGATGTATATGGGGCGTATAATTGCGTTGGTTAATCAAAAAGGTGGAGTTGGTAAAACAACTACAAGTATAAATTTAGCTGCTTCTTTGGGAATTTTAGGAAAAAAAGTGTTATTAGTAGATTTGGATAGTCAAGGAAATAGTACAACTGGAGTAGGAATTAGTAAAAGCTCACATGAAAAGACTATATATGACCTAATTACAGATCGCTCTAATTTAGATGAAGTTGTAGTAAAAACCAAATTTAAAAATCTGCACATAATACCAGCTTCAATTAATTTAGCTGGTGCAGATATTGAATTAATGGAAAGAAGTAGGTTAGATCATAGCTTTAATAAATCTGGTCAACTAAAAAAATATTTAGATGTGGCTAAAGAAAAATTTGATTATATCATAATAGATTGTCCACCTTCGTTAGGAATTTTAACAACAAATGCTTTAGCTGCAGCTAATTCAGTTATTATTCCTGTACAATGTGAATTTTTTGCTTTGGAAGGAATAACACAATTACTTCATTCAATTTTACTTATTCAAAAGGATTTAAATCCAACTTTAGATATTGAAGGAGTTTTACTAACAATGTTAGATAGCAGAACAATTCTAGGTTTAGAAGTGGTCGAAGAAATTAAAGCTTATTTTAAAGAAAAAGTATATGATACAATTATTCCAAGATTAATAAAAATTTCTGAAGCACCAAGTCACGGCAAACCAATATTAGCATATGACCCTAAAAATCGTGGCACTATGGCTTATCTTAATTTGGCTAAAGAGGTGATTGATCACAATGGAAACTAAAAAAAGAGCTTTAGGAAGAGGACTAGAGCAATTATTTAATAGTGAAAATTTAGATTATAATAGTTTTGAAAAGCAAATATATGAAACAACTACAAAAGACGAGATAATAGAATTAAATTTAGATGAAATAAGACCAAATCCATATCAACCAAGAAAAATTTTCAAAGAAGAATCATTGAAAGAGTTAGCTGAATCAATAAAAATAAATGGTGTATTTCAACCTATTATTGTAAAAAAAAGTATTAAAGGATATGATTTGGTAGCTGGTGAACGAAGATTTAGAGCTTCTAAGCTAGCAGAAAAACAAACAATACCAGCTATTGTTAGAGATTTTTCTGAAAATCAAATGATTGAAATAGCTTTATTAGAAAATCTGCAACGAGAAAATTTAAATGTTATTGAAGAAGCTTTGGCATATAAAACCATGATTGAAAAGCTAAATTTGACCCAAGAACAACTAAGCACTAAAGTAAGTAAAAGCAGAAGTCATATTACTAATATTTTAGGTTTATTAAGATTACCTAGTGATATTCAAAAAATGTTAATTAACAACGAATTAACGATGGGGCATGCTAGGGTTTTGAGTAAATTAGAAAATGAAAATAAAATGTTGGAATATGCAAAAATGGTAACTGAAAACAAATTACCAGTGCGACAAATAGAAGAAATAACAGTTGAAGAGGAAAGAAAAAATAAAATAAATAAACAAGTTAAACCTGAAAATAAAGATTATAAATATGTAGAAGATTTACTAAGAGAAAAGTTAGATACAAAAGTTAAAGTAAAAGAAAAAAAGATAGAAATTAATTTTACAAATGTGGCTGATTTAAATCGTATTTTAGAAATATTAAATGTAAGAGAGTGATATTATGCAAAAGTATTTAGAATTATTTTTATCTCCTAAAGTTATTGCTCCAATTATAACAATAATTGTTATGTTTATTTTTTATAAAATTTTAAAAAGTATTATTAAAAAAATATTTAATTTCAAAACAAAAAAAATAAAACAAAATAAACAAATAACATTGATGAATTTTTTTATTACTGTTGTTAGAACTATATGTCTAGTAATTACAATAACTATAATTTTAGGTATATATGGTGTAGAAACAAGTGCTATTATTGCTTCATTAGGTGCGGTTACCGTAGTTTTAGGATTAGCATTTCAAGACTTATTAAAGGATTTTATTGCAGGCATTGCTTTTATATTTGAAGATAGCTATAATGTTGGTGATTGGGTTACTATTAATGGTTTTAAAGGTGAAGTAGTTAGTTTAGGTATGAAAACAACAAGAATAAAAGCTTACGAAGGTCAAATTTTAATTATTAATAATGGTTCTATTACTGAAGTAATAAATCATAATGCTGCTAATTCATTAGCTATTGTTGATGTTAATGTTTCATATGAATCTGATATAGAAAAAGTCGAAAAAGTTTTAGCTAATTTATGTCAAAAATTACAAAATAAACTAGAACACTTAAAAGGAGATATTGAGGTATTAGGAATTGAAAAATTAGATGAGAGTGCAATTGTTTTTCGAATAACTGTTGAAGTAGAAGCAGGAAATCAATTTGCTATTCAAAGAGAAATAAGAAAACAAGTTAAATTAGAACTTGATAAAAATGCTATTGAAATTCCTTATAATCAATTAGTAATACATGAAAGAGTATAAATTAGGTAGTATTGTCATGATGAAAAAACAACATCCTTGTCAAACAAACGAATTCGAAATAACACGAATTGGTGCAGATATTAAAATAAAATGTTGTAAATGTAATCGAACAATTATGTTACCACGAATTGAATTTAATAAAAAATTAAAAAAAGTAATTAAATTTTAGGAGGAGCTATGGCTAATAAAAAAGAAAAAAAGAAAAGATTATTATCACCAATTACAACATTATTATTACTTATTTTAATTGTATTAATTGGAAGTAGTTGGCTAGCTATTTTAAATTTTGATGGAACAAAAACAACCATAGAAAATGGTATTTTAGAAAATTCTATTGTAGTAGTTCAAAATATTTTTTCTAAAGAAGGAATAACTTATTTCTTTAGTAATATCATTACTAATTTTTGTTCTATGGAACCATTTATCTTATTAATATTATCATATTTTGCTGTTAGTATCGCCAAAAGCAGTGGAATAATAAAACATATAGCAATACCATTAAAAAAAATAAAACCACCTATTTTAACTTTTATAATCGTATTTATTAGTATTATTGCTTCTATAATTGGTGATTATAGTTATATTATTTTATTGCCTTTAGTTGCAATATTATATCAATATTTAAATAAAAGTCCAATTTTGGGAATATTAACTGTTTTTATTGGTATAACCTTAGGGTATGGCACTGGTCTTTTTTACAATTATAATGATTATGCTTTAGGAACATTAACACAAGCCGCTGCGGTAATTGATGTCGATTCATCATATAAATTTAATTTGTATTCTAATTTATATATTATGATTGTTAGTACAATTGCTTTAAGTTTTATTTTAACCGCTTTAATAGAAAAATATTTAAGTAAAAAAGTAGCTAGTATAGAAAAATATACTGATGAATTTGAAATTTCTAGTAAAGCTTTACTTGGATCTGTGATAACTTTAGTTTTATGCTTGATAGGTGTGTTTTTTCTAATAAAACCTAATGGAATTTTGTTAGATGAGACACAAACAGCTTATGTTGCTAAATTATTTTCGCCAGTATCACCTTTCAATTTATCATTTATATTTATTTATTTCTTAATTATTGTGTTGGTGAGTTTAGTTTATGGTATTTTAAGCAAAAATTTTAAAAACAATCATGATTTTAGTTGGGGATTTATAAAAGAATTTGATAATCTTGGTTATTTATTTATTTTAATGTTTTTGGCTTCAATATTAATAAGTATTATTGATTGGACTAATTTAGGTGTAGTAATAGCTAATCAACTAGTCTATATAATAAGTCTTTTTGATTTTACTGGTATTTTATTGATAATTATAACTTTTATTTTAATAATTATAATGAGTATTTTAATTCCAGGAAGTGTTGAAAAATGGGCTTTAATTTCTCCTATTTTAGTACCATTGTTTATGCGTGGTAATTTAACTCCTGATTTCGCACAATTTGTTTTTAAAACTGCCGACAGTATTGGTAAAATTATTACACCAGTATTTATCTATTTTATTTTGACCTTAGGTTTAATTCAAAAATATAATTTCAAAAAAAATAAAATAACTTTATTTAATACTATGAAATTAATTTTACCTATTGTTGTAACAATTATTTTGTTTTGGTTATTGATTTTAATTATTTGGTATGTCGCTGGTTTACCACTAGGTATTGATACTTTAGCGACTATGTAAATTCAAGTTTAAAATACTTGAATTTTTAATTTATAATTAATTATTGATTTTTAATGCTTATTTTGTTATACTATACGTGGGAGTTGATATTATGGAAAAAATAAATGATATTGCAAAATGGTTTATTAATGAGATATCACCAGATCCGTTAAAACTTCAAAAATTAATTTATTTAGCGCAAGGTTTTTCTTATGTATTTAATGATGAATGTCTTTTTAATGAAGATTTAGAGGCGTGGGTACATGGTCCAGTCAATAGAGAGATATATTTTAATTATTGCGATTATGCATATAGACCTATCGTAATAAAATATCAAATAACTAATTTATCTTCAAAATCACTAAAAGTATTAGAGTATGTTCGTGATACATATGGCAAATATGATTCTAAGTATTTAGAAGAATTGACACATAATCAATATCCATGGCAATTTGCAAGAGAAGGATTAGATCCTGATGAACGTGATAATAAAATAATTCCGAAAGAAATAATAGCAGAATATTTTAGTAGTATTATATTACAACCTAGTAGTGAGGAATGGGATAAATGATAGGTGAAATATGGTATTATAAAGCAAAATTGCCAAATAGTGATGAATATAAAGTTCGTCCTGTTTTAGTTATTGGTAATGATGCTAATAACAATTTGTTATATGCAGATATTCATTATGTTATTATTTCATCATCTTCTCCTGTTGGTATTTATGATGTGGTTATTGAAGAAAATATTGCAAAATCAATAAATTTAATTCGTAAATCTGTAATTAAAACTACAAAAATTTACACAGGTCCAAGAACTTTGTTTGAAAGAAAATTAGGTGTTTTGCCAGAAAATTTAAAACAAGAATTTATAAATAAATATCGTGAATATCAAAATCAATTAATCAATAGTTTTCTGATTGAAGAATATGTATAATTAAAATCAATGTTTGATTTTTTTTTCTTGTTTTGATATACTATATTAGTGTTTAAAGAGGTGATTTTATGGCTTTAACTGCTGGAATAGTAGGCTTACCTAATGTTGGTAAAAGTACTTTATTTAATGCAATAACAAAACAAAATATTTTAGCTGCTAATTATCCTTTCGCTACTATCGAACCAAATGTTGGTGTTGTAATAGTACCAGATAAAAGATTAGATTTTTTAAATGATTTATATCAACCTAAAAGTTTAATTCCTACTACATTTGAATTTACTGATATCGCGGGTTTAGTAAGTGGTGCTTCACAAGGTGAAGGATTAGGTAATAAATTTTTATCTCATATAAGAGAAGTAGATGCTATAGTAGAAGTAGTAAGATGTTTTGAAAACAAAAATATCATTCACGTTGAAAATAATATTGATCCAATTAGAGATATTGAAATAATTAATGTTGAATTAATATTAGCTGATTTAGAAGTGGTGGAAAATAGATTAAATAGAATTGGTAAAAAAGCCGTGATGTCAAAAGATAAAGAAACAATTAAGGAAGTTGAATTATTGAATAAAATAAAGGAAAATTTAATTAAAAATTTTCCTTTAAGAAGAATGAATTTTGATAAAGAAGAATTAAAAATATTAAGACCTTTCAATTTTTTGACTTTAAAACCTATTATCTATATGGCTAATGTAAGTGAAGAAGATTTATTAAATAAAAATAATCCTTATGTTATAAAAGTTGAAGGATATGCAGAAGCAGAAAATGCTAAAGTAATTAAAGTGTGTGCGAAAATAGAAGCTGAATTAAGTGATTTAGATGAAGAAGAAAAAACAATTTTTTTAAATGATTTAGGTATTGAAGAAAGTGGATTAAATAAATTAATTAAAGCAACTTATTCTTTATTAGGATTAGAAACTTTCTTTACAGCGGGTTCTGATGAAGTAAGAGCATGGACTTTTAAAAAAGGAATGAAAGCCCCGGAATGTGCTGGTATTATTCATACTGATTTTGAAAAAGGATTTATAAGAGCTGAGGTTTTTAGCTATTATGCTTTAGAAAAATATGGCGATGAAAAATCTGTTAAAGAAGCCGGAAAAGTTAGATTAGAAGGTAAAGAATATTTAATGCAAGATGGCGATATCTGTTATTTTAGATTTAATAAATAAAGTTGCTATAGTATCTATTACAAATAATATAATTAGAATATAAGTAAAATATTTAGGTATTTTACTTATTATTTTATCTAATAAAGGTTTAATATAATATATTAAAATAATACCACTTAATCCCCATATTATAGCCATTTCTATTGCAATATATTTGCCAATATTGAATTTATAATCAGTATAATCCCAAAAAGTTATATTGAATATAAATTCAATCAAATAACCACCAATTGCTTCAATAAGTGTCAATATCAAACTACAATTAATAAACAATAATATTACTTTTGATACTTTATTTATTTTTAACTTGGTAATATATTTGTTTATTAAAATAATTATAATACTACCGATTCCGTAAATAGGAGTCCACCACCCTAATAGAATACCACTATTACTTTTCATTATAAAAGTTTCTATTAAATGACCAATAAATGACATAATAAAAAAATAATTTATATAATACAATTTAATCACCTATATTAGTTTGGCTAAATTTTTAAAAATATTGACATTAACATATAATTAATATACAATTAATTTGGGGTGAATCTATGAATATAATTGAATTAGCTAAAAAAAATAATTTGATTAAAGAATTAAAAGATGTTGAAATATTTGAAGATAATTCTATATATTTAAATGAAGAAAAAGATGTATATAATTTTAAATATAATGTTGGTGATATAGTGTTTGTTAAAAAATATATTTATAGTGATGGGACGAATAGATCTAGTCATTTATTTTTAATAATAGAAGATAATTATATAGTTAGTATGGATTATTTTTGCTTATTGATATCTTCGCAATTAGATAAATTAAAATATAAAACAAATTTATTTTTAGCTAAAGATTGTAAAAATAAATTAAAAAAAGATAGTATATTAAAATTAGATAATATATATAGGATAGAAAATGAGGATATATTATTTAAAGTAGGCGAAGTTACTAAAGAAAAATTAGATATATATCGTAAATTATTTATAAAAATATATAGTTAATATTTAATATTTTTGTAAAAAATGTTATAATAACAATAAAAGAATCGTAGGTGTGAGATGAGAAAGTATCAAATAAAAAAACCTAATAGAGACTTTAAATTTTTAGATATAACTTGTAATATTAAAGGGACAAGAACTAAAAAAATGGTGGTTGATAACAAAGGAAAGAATGCTATATTTAAATATGAGGGATTTGGCTACATAACAAGTGAATTGTGTTCTGAAAAATTATGTTATGAAATTGCAAAAATACTTGGATACAAATGTGCCAGAATTGAATTGGCCAAAGATAATGAGGGCATATTAGGAATACTAAATTATATATTTGTTGATAAAACTAGTATTGAACACATTGATGCAGTATCTTATTTAAATAAACATAGTAATGAAAGACCAATATTTTATACTATTTCAAATATAAAAAAAGTTTTAGACAATCTTGATGTAAATTTATTTGAACAGTTTATAAAAATAATGATTTTTGATGCCTTAGTAGGAGAACAAGATAGGCATGAAGAAAATTGGGGAATAAAAAAATTTGAAAATAAATATGAAATATCCCCTTTATATGATAATGGTGACAGTTTGTTAGCAAACTTTAAAAATGAAGATTTTGCCAAAAAATATTATAATGGAATAAAAAATTTTGATAATTACATTAAAAATAGTAAAACATTAATATATAAAGAAGATACCAAAGAAAAATATAAACATTTTGAATTGATCGAATACTTAAATAAAAATTATAGAAATGTTGTGCAAAAAGAAATTTTAAATTTAAAAAAATTAACCGATGAAAAAATAGAAGACATTGTAAAAAAGATTCCTGATGAGTTATTGATTGATAAACATAAAGAATATATAACTATTTATTTGAAAAAAAGAAGAAATTTGCTATTGAATATTAAATAACCGGGGTGATAGAATGAAAAAAGAAATGTGGCTTATTTGGAAACAACCTGAATCAAGAAGAAGATATAAAGTTGGAACTCTTAAATATGATAATGAGGAATATATTTTTGAATATACCAATCCAGAATTAAATGATGCGCATAAAGCTGGTTTTGAATATTTTCCAGGATTTGACAACATTAACGAAGTTTATAAAAGTGTAGAATTATTTGCTAATATTGAAACTAGATTACCAAATCCTAAAAGACCTGATTATTTGGAAATTTTAAATGCCTACAATTTAAAAAAAGACTCAAGTAAATTGGAAATTTTAAAAGCAACCAAAGGAAGACTACTTACAGATAATTATGAATTTGTTCCTTCTTTTGATACTGATAAAATAGAATTTGATGTTGCAGGCACAAGATATTGTAAAGAAATAAAAAAATGTATTAATTTGATTAAAATTAATGATAAATTATTGTTAGAATTAGAGCCAGATAATATTTATGACCAAAATGCGATTAAAGTTATTTTAGAAAAAAATGGAAAAAAATATCACTTAGGATATGTCCCAAGATATTATGCTAAATATTTATCAAATTTATTAAAAAATAATATTAAATATTCAGCTATGATTCAAAGTTTAAATTTTGAAAGTAAGTTTAATGATGAGGACATTAATGCTTATGTTAAATTAATTTTTGATTAAAAACCTATTTACTTTTTAAAATAAGTTTGTTATAATCTTATGCGAGTGAGTATTTACTCCTTGCTTTTATTTATAAAAGCCAATAGTCCATAAGGAGGTGTTAAGATGCGTAAATATGAAATTATGTTTATAGCAAGACCAACTTTATCAGTTGATGAAAAGAAAAGTGTAATTACTAAATTTTCTAAAATTTTAACAGATAATAAGGCTACTATAACAAGTGAAAAAGATATGGGACAAAGAGAATTAGCTTATGAAATTAAAGATTTTAAATCAGGTTTCTATTATGTTATTACTGTTGAAGCTAATGATGATGTAGCTATCAGCGAGTTTGACAGACAAGCTAGAAATTCATCTGATATCATTCGTCATTTGATTACTAAAATCGAAGATTAAGGAGGATTTATGAATAAAGTTTTATTAGTAGGAAGATTAACTGCTAAACCTGAATTAAGATATACTAATTCAAATATACCATATACTCGTTTTTCTGTAGCAGTAGATGGTGTTCCTAGCGCTAATGGCGAAAGAAGAACAGACTTCATTAATACAGTTGCTTGGCGAAAACAAGCTGAAAACGTTTGCCAATATTTAGATAAAGGTAGTTTAGTTTCTGTTGAAGGAAGATTACAAACTAGTAATTATACAGATAAAGATGGTAATAAAAGATATTCAATGGATGTTCAGGCAGAGAACATAAGATTTTTAGAATCACGTGCTCAAGCTCAAAATAGAGCTAATAGTACTTCTGCTACTCCATATGATTTCCAACAACCATCTAATGATGTTAATGTCGATAATGATCCGTTTGCTGACTTTGGTGATAGTGTATCAATCGATGATAACTTTTTAGATTAGGGAGGAATATAAATGGCTGAATTTTATCGTAAAAAGAAAAAAATATGCCAAATGTGTGCTGGCAAAGATGTTGATTACAAAGATGTTGAAACAATAAAAAAATATATAAGTAATGAAAAAGGTAAGATTTTACCTAGAAGAATTACAGGTGCATGTGCTAAACATCAAAGACATATTGCTAATGAAATTAAAAAAGCACGTTTTATGGCTTTAATACCATTTGCTAAATAGTGAATGGTTTTTTAATTGAAAATGTGTTAAAATATACATTAGTGATTTTTATGAATGAAAGAAATTATTTAGATTTAATAGTAAAAAAGACTATTCAACCAGATAAATATATGGATGTAAATTTATTTATTAAGCCAGATAGATATATAGGTGTAAAGAATGAATTAATTGATTTTTTAGAAAAAGAAAAACATTTATGTACTAAAGCATTTGCTAAAAAAGTTATGTTTTCGCATGAAATAAAAGCAAACAATCAAATTGAAGGCTATGGCGATGACATCGAAGTAATAAAGCAAGTAATTGAAAAAACCAAATATATTAAAGATTTAGAAAAAAGACAAAGAATTTTAAATTTATATCATGGTTATAATTATATCTTAAGGACTAAAGAAATAAATAAAGAAACATTAAAAAAATTATATTCTATTTTAAGTAAAGATTTGTTAGATCCAAGAGATTTAAGTAGAATGGGACAATATTATAGAGCAGCTCCAGTTTATATATTAAAAAAAGGAAGATTAGATATTGAACCATATCAAGGTATAAGTTATGAAAAAATTGATGAATTTATGGATAGATACTTTGATTTTTTAAATAGACCTATTGATGGAGATATAACAGATGAATATATAAAAAGTCAAATACTACATTATTATTTTGTTTATATTCATCCTTATTTTGATGTTAATGGTCGAACTAGTAGAACTGTAAGTATGTGGTATTTACTTAATCAAAAAAGTTTTCCTTATATTATTTTTAATCGTGGTATAAGTTTTAAAGAATGTGAATATACCAAGGTCATAGAGGATGTTAGAAAATATTGTGATTTATCTTATTTTATCAATTATATGTTATCCACAGTAAAAGTTGAATTAGAAAAGGAATATATTATGCAACAAGAGGCCAATTTATCTAATTCTAAATTTACGGGTTTAGATTATCAAACTTTATTATATTTTTTAACATTAAATGGTTTGAAAACAGTTTTGGATTTTACTAATTTATATAATAAATTTAATGATAAAAAGAGTGTAAAAGAAATATATGAAACAATGATAGTACCATTGTTAGATAAGGGTGTTTTAGATATAGATAGGAAAACTAAAAAGAATATGTTTAGTGATAGTAGTAATGTTGTATTAAAATTGCGAAATAAAGATGAAATAGATCGAGAGAAAGTTAAAAGATTAATTTTATGAGGTGAATAAAATGATTTATACAGGTAGTTATAATAACTGTTTAAAAGGAAAAAAAGTTTCAATTTCTGGAGATAGAGGAAAAAATGTTGAATATCAAGGATTATGTTTTCCTCCTTTAGCGCCAAAACTATCATTTTGGAAAGTATGGCATAATAATATTGGAAAAATAAGTGAAGAAGAAAATAATTATTTTTATATTAAAAATTATTATAATTTAGTTTTAAAACAACTCGATTCACAAGAAATATATAATTTATTTAATGATGGAACTATATTTCTTTGTTATGAAGATAATAATAAATTTTGTCATCGTCACATTGTTGCTTATTGGTTAGAAAAAGAATTAGAAATAAAAGTTCCAGAAATTAAAGTAGATGAATTTGGTAATATTACAATTTTAGAAAGACCAAAATGGATAAAAGAAATGTTAGATGAAGTAATAAAAGAACAAGAAAAGAAATTTGTAAAAAAAATTGAAGGTGTATAAATATGGAATTATTGTCTCCTGCCGGTAATTTTGAAAGTTTGAAGGCTGCTATATTAGGGGGGTGTGATGCTATTTATTTAGGCGGTAAATTATTTGGAGCTCGTGCCTTTTCTAATAATTTTGATAATAATGAATTAATAGAAGCAATAAAATACGCTCATTTATATGGTGTAAAAGTGTATGTTACAGTAAATACACTAATATATGAAAATGAAGTTGAAAAATTTATGAATTATATTGATTTTTTATATAAAAATAATGTCGATGCTTTAATTATTCAAGATATAGGTATGATGGATTTGATTAGGAAAACTTATCCTTTATTAGAACTTCATGCTTCTACCCAAATGCATATTCATAATTTAGAAGGTGTTAAATTAATAGAAAATTTAGGATTAAAAAGAGTAGTTTTAGCTCGTGAAACACCTATTTCGTTAATAGAAGAAATTAAAAAAAATACTAATATAGAAATAGAAGTTTTTGTGCATGGTGCTTTATGTATAAGTTATTCAGGACAATGCTTATTTAGTAGTTTAATTGGTAATCGTAGTGGTAATAGGGGAAGTTGCGCTGGTAGCTGTCGCCAAAAATATAATTTATTAGTTGATGGTAAAAAAGTTAATAAAGATGAATATTTATTAAGTTGTAAAGATTTGTGTACAATTGAAAATATTGGTAAATTAATTGATATAGGTGTCGACAGTTTCAAAATTGAAGGAAGAATGAAATCGCCAGAATATGTTTATTTAGTCACAAAACTTTATAGAGAAGCAATAGATTCATATTTACAAAATAAAAAATTTACTGTTAATTTAAAGGAACTAAAAACAATATTTAACCGTGAATATACTAAAGGATTTATTTTTAATGATAGTGATATTGTTAATCCCTTTCGTCCTAATCATTTAGGAATTGAGATAGGAAAGGTAATAAAATCACAAAATAATTATATTGATATTTTATTAACAGATGACTTAAATATCAATGATGGTATTAGATTTATTGATGATGATATTGGTTTTACTGTAACAAAGATGTTTAAAAATAAAAAAAGAATAAATCATGGTACAAAAGGTGAAATAATTTCGATATATTATCAAAATAAAGTTAGTAAAACTAAAGTTGTTAAGACTACAGATTATTTATTAAATAAAAAAATAGCAACAATTTTAAAAAATAAAAAAACGATTGATATTGAAGGTTTTTTAGATGTTTATATTGGTAAACCGCTAAAATTATCTATATCAGATGGGCAACATAAAGTTGTAGTTTTTGGTGACATAATCGAAAAGTCAATTACTAGTCCAATAGATTATGAAAGAATCGAAAAGCAATTAAATAAATTAGGTAATACTATTTATAAATTTAATAAATTACATATTAAAGGTGATACCGATATTTTTATATCAATAAAACAATTAAATGTTTTAAAAAATACTGCAATAGCAGCATTAAATGAAAAAAGATTATATCAATATCCTTATTTAAAAAAAGAGTATTTTATTGAATTACCTAATTTTAATAAAGAAAAAAATTATAATATTTCTCTTGCTAGTATTGAGCAATATGAAAAATTAAAGTATAATAAATACCAATATATATATTTGGAAAAAGATATATATAATCAAATTAATGATGAAAGAAAAGTTTTAAAGTTAAGCCGAGTTTTACAACATCATCTACCATATTATCAAAAATTATTAGTTGGAGAATTAGGCAGTTTAATTTATGATGATATATTAGCTGATTTTTCTTTTAATGTTACTAATTCTTATTCGGTAGCATTTTTACATAGTCATAATGTCAAACAAGTAACTTTATCTTATGAATTAACTGATACTCAAATAAAAAATATAATTGACGCTTATCATAATAGATATCACAAACATCCTAATTTAGAATTAGTTGTTTATGGTAACTTAGAGGCAATGATTTCTAAATATAATATTAATAAAAAATACAATGTTTCTAAATCTATTTTATTAGATCGTTTTAAAAACAAGTATCCAGTTATTATTAAAGATAATTTAATGTATATTTATGATTATAAAAAAAGAAATTATCAAGATATTGAAAAATATTTTGAACTCGGCATTAATAATTTAAGATATAATTTTGATGTTGAATAATTTTGAAAGAAGGAATAAAATGAAAAATAATTATGAGCAAATTGAATTTGTTGAAGGCATATTTGCCTTGTTAATGAAAAATGGAATAACTATATTTAACGAAATAATATTAAATGAGACAGTGAAAGAACAATTAAATAAAAATCCTAAATTTAATTTTCCTAATAAAGATATTATGTTGTTATTAGGTGTTAGTATGTTTTCAGATAGTTATATAAAAACTGCTGGTGAACAAAGTGAATTATTATTTGAAAAAGATTTCGTAGAATTAGTAATAGCAGAATTAAAAGAGGAAGAAAAGCAAGAAATAGATAAAATAATTATCGCTTATAAAAATAAATTAATGAAAACTATTAGTATAGACGATTTGGTAAAGTTAATGTTAGCTTATTATAAAGAAGAATCATATTCTTTATTTCCTGCTTATTATAAAATAGGAATAAAAGAAATTATAAATAATGATTGTTGGAAAGAAAAATTTTCTTCGCTTATCGATTTTGAAAAATATCAAAATGATGCAGGATTGTTTTTAACAGAATTTTCTTTTGCCTTACAAAAGTATATCAAGGAAAATGAAAAAAAAGTTAATTATGATTTTGTTTTTGATTTTGTTCAAGTAGAATTTAGTGAAAAAGAAAAAGAAGAAATATTTAGTAAATATGATGAAGCTACCCTTGCTAATTTAGAGTATTTTTGTGATTTAATTAAATTTTTACCTTTTGATTTGGAATGGAAAAAAGAAAATGAAATAATACCTAAAGAACCAACCCCTACTTTACAAAAAAGGCTTGGAAAGCATTGCAAAAATAATTGATAACCTATATACTTATATAAAAGGAAGTGTGATTTATGTTTGAAAAAATAACTTATTTAAGTAAAAGAATTATGAAGATGAATTATAAACAATTTTTTAATGTTATTAATAGAATTCATCAAAAAACTAATAAAAATAGAGTTATTTTATTTTTCGATATTATTTATTGTGGATTAAAATATCAAGCAGGTTATACAGATTATGAATCGTTTGCTATGTATAATTTAAAGAAAGAACAAAGAAAAACTTTGTTAACTAGAGGTATAAATAATCATTATGTAAAAAAATATAATGATCCTAATTATATTCATTATTTTGTTAATAAAAATGAATTTGATAAAAAATTTGATAAATTTTTAAAAAGAGATTGGTTATATTTAGATGGGAATAATGAAGAAGAATTCAATAATTTTATAAAAGATAAAAAAGAAATAATTGTTAAACCAATTGATGGTACCCATGGTGATGGTGTAACTAAAATAAAACCTTGTAAAAATACTTATAAAAAATTAATTAAAGATAAATTATTATTAGTCGAAGAAGTAATTAAACAATCAAAAGAAATGAATAAATTAAACCCTAATAGTGTTAACACAGTCAGGGTAATTACATTTAATGATAATAATCAATGTACTATTATTGTCGCTTGTTTAAGAATTGGTAATAAAAAAATAATTGATAATTTTAATGGTGGTGGAATGGTTGTTCCTATTAATTTGAAAACTCATAAAGTAGAATTTCCAGCAGTAGATAAAGATGGAAAAGTTTATTATAAGCATCCTGTTACTAAAACAAATATAGTTGGTTTTGAAATACCTGATTTCGATAAGATTGAACAATTAGTTTTAGAGGCAAGTAAACAAATACCACAAGTTGCTTATATTGGTTGGGATGTCGCTATTAGTGAAAAAGGTCCTTGTTTAGTAGAAGGTAATGAGTTTCCAAGTCATGATTTGTTTCAATTACCACCTCATTCAATTGATGGTATAGGAATATTACCAGAATTCCAAAAAGTTTTAAAGAAGTAAGGTGAAATAGTGTTTTATTTAAGTTTGTGGGTAAGTAAATTATATTTGTTGTTTACTAAAAAGAAAAATAATGATAGAGCTGGTAGTTTAGCGCTAAAACTTGATAAAAACTTTTATAACCATGTAAGAAAACCAAAGATTATTATTGGTGTTACAGGAACAAATGGTAAAACAACAACTTGTAATTTTTTAGTTGATATATTGCAAGCAAATAATTATAAAGTTACTAGTAATAAAGAAGGCGCTAATTTCTTACCAGGTATTGCTAAAGCTTTGATGAATGGTGTTAATATTTTTAATAAGTCAAAGGTTGATATTGCTGTTATCGAATTTGACGAATTAGGTAGTAAGAAAGTTCTTCCTTTTTTAAAACCTAATTATATTGCTGTTACTAATTTATTTTCAGATACAATGAAAAGAAATGCTCACACTGATTATGTATTTAATAAAATACAGGAAGGTTTACCTAAAGAATCAATATTATTTTTGAATGCTGATGATTTGATTAGTTCGCAATTAGGGAAAAAAAATAAAAAAATTTATTTTGGAATATCAAAGTTAAAAGATGATAAAAAAGTTAACCTTTCACAAGTACAAGATATTAGGGTTTGTCCTAAATGCTATATACCCTTAAAATTTGCTTATTTTCATTATCACCATCTTGGAAAAGCGAAGTGTCCACAATGTGGCTTTACTAATCCCCATCCTCAATATCAATTAACTAATATTGATTATGATAAAAAACAATTAACAATAAATAATGAAAAATACTTTTTAGTTAATGATGGACTATTTAATATTTATAATGAACTATTAACTATTTCTATTTTAAAAGAAATGGGAATAAAAAATATCAATGGAAGTTTAAAAAAATTAGAAATAGTAAAAACGCGTTTTCAAAAGATAAAAATAAAAAACTTAGAAATCATAAGTCAAATGGCAAAAGGTCAAAATCCTATTGCTGTTTCAAGAGCTTTAGATTATGTTAAAAAATTATCAGGTAAGAAAGAACTAATTATAATGTTAGATGACATTTACGACAATAAAGCTTCTAATCATTCTGAGGTAATGAGTTGGTTATATGATAGTGATTTTGAAAATTTAAATGATGTAAATATAAAAAAAATCATAATTGGTGGTTTTAGATCGTGTGATTATAAAGTGAGGATGTTATTAGCTGGTATAGATGCGAAAAAAATTTTTACCAGTCAAGAAGAAATTAATACTTATAAATATTTAGATTTAAAAAATACTGACAAAGTTATTATAATTCATGATATATATTTAAATAAAACTGCTAATGACATTATTTCGAAAATAGAGGATGCGTTAAGATGAAAATAGAAGTATTATACAATGAAGTTGCTAACTTGTATGGTGATATATATAACATTAAATATTTGGAACAAACTATTCCTAATTTAAAAATATATTATACTAGTTTAAACGAAAAACCTAAGTTTATTACTGAAAAAATTGATTTAATTTATATGGGACCGATGATGGAAAGATTTCAAGAAATTATAATAAAAAAGTTGAAACCTTATAAAGAACAAATTAAGAAACTAATTGAAAATGATACAATATTTTTAATTACTGGTAATGCTTTAGAAATATTTGGTTTAAAGATTGATAAAATAGAAGCTTTAGGTATTTTTAATTATTTTACAAAACGTGACTTTACTTATCATCATAATTCATGTTTTATTGGTAAATTTAAAAATATGGATATAGTTGGTTTTAAAAGTCAATTTAGTTATACTTATAATAATCCTTATCCTTTTATTAAAGTTATTAATGGTTATGGTCTAAATAATAATGAAGAAAATGAAGGTATAAAATATCATAATTTTTTTGGAACATATTTAATTGGACCATTTTTAATCTTTAATCCTCCTTTTACAGAATATTTTTTGAAATTATTAAATCAAAAAAATGAAATTGCATATAAAAAGGATGTATACAAAGCTTATAAAATACGCAAAGATGAATACTTAAAATATATAGAAAAATTTAAAAATCATTAATTTAAGATATTAGTTATTATCTTGAAGACTGTTGACCAATAGATATTTTATTTATTTGTCTTTTTTTGATGTTTTTTTCATTTCAGATGATTAAATATAATCGTATAAAATGAATGACTTTTATCAACTTCATTTTTAATTATTTTATTCATGGTGTTAAAATTAATATTTTCAAAATCAGTTTTTTATCTAGGTTCAACTATTATGTTATCATTAGCATAATATATTCTTTTTCCAAAATTATCTTTTAATAATAATTAATATAATAAAAATTGTATTGTTTGTAAGTTTGATAATTGAAAAAACTAAAAAAATTTATTTATTTATCTAATTATTTATGCTACAATATATATAGATAATAAAAA
>CALVVV010000003.1 GCA_944363995.1 uncultured Bacilli bacterium | reverse complement strand
AGAATATTATTTTGAAGATGAAATTATGGAGGTAATGTAAATGCAAGGAATTAAATTAAAAAAATTTCAACTTGATATAGTTAATAAATTATTAGATGCTACAAGTATTGGTACTAAAAAAGAAATATTAGTACAATCCCCTACTGGTTCTGGTAAAACAATTATCTTACTTTCATATATTGAAGAATATTTTAAAGAAAATAAAAATGTTTTATTTGTATGGCTTACTCCAGGTAAAGGCGATTTAGAAGAACAAAGTAGAAAAAAAATGTTAAAGTTTTTCCCTCACCATAAAACACAAAACATTCAAGATGTATTACTTCAAGGATTTGAAGAAAAATCTGTCTCTTTTATTAACTGGGAAACGATAACTAAAAAAGGAAATAATGCCTTAAAAGATGCTGAAAGAAAAAATTTATATGAAAGAATACATGAAGCACATAATGTAGGATACAAATTTATTGTAATTGTTGATGAAGAACATTTAAATAAAACCATTAAAGCAGAAAGTATTATTGAATATATGAATCCTAATTATATTATTAGAGTTAGTGCTACTACTAAGACAAATAAAGAAGCCGAGTTTATTCCTATTGATGAATTGGAAGTTATAAATTCTGGTTTAATCACAAGAGCTCTTTATATTAATGAAAATGTATCTAATGATACTACTCTTTCTAATGAACATGAATATTTACTTGACCTTGCAATACAAAAAAGAAAAGCAATTAAAAATGAATATTTAAAATTAGGTGTTCAAGTAAATCCTTTAATTATTATTCAAGTACCAAGTAAATCTAATGATTTAATAAAAATGATAGAAAAGATTTTAGAAGAAAAAGGATATGACTATA
Organism: uncultured Bacilli bacterium; assembly: GCA_944363995.1. GTDB lineage: Bacteria > Bacillota_I > Bacilli_A > RF39 > UBA660 > Faecisoma. Next base: position 30,307 of record CALVVV010000003.1, on the reverse strand, counting down.
TAAAACAAAATCTTGCTATATGGCTTGCTGATAGAAAAGAAAATATAGATAATATTGAAGATAATGAATCAAATCAAGCAATACTTATTATGAAACAAGCAATATCTACTGGTTGGGATTGTCCTCGTGCTAAAATACTTGTAAAACTTCGTGATAATATGAATGAAGATTTTGAAACTCAAACTATTGGTAGAATTAGAAGAATGCCACAAGGACATCACTATGATAATGTTTTACTTGATAATTGTTATTTATATACTTTTGATGAAAAGTATGAACAATCTGTTAAACAAGAATTAGGTAGTAATGCTTATGATACAAAAGTTATATTTTTAAAAAATGAATATAAAAACTTTACTTTAAAGAAATTAACTTTTGATAATAATTTTGATGGTTTTGATGAAAGAGAAACATTCAATATATTACATAAGTTTTATATAGATAAATATAAACTAACTTCTAAAAAGAAAGATAATAAAACAATTTTAGAAGCTAATGGATATGTTTTTAAAGATACTATTGATAATTATATAGTTCAAGACAAAATCGTTAGGATTAATAGTAATGAACTAGAAAACGCTAATAGAATTAAAGTACAATCTATTGTCACTACAAATAAAAATGGTTTTGAATTAAGACATTCTATAAATGAAATAGCAGCTAAAATTGGTATGCGTTATGATCGAACTAGATTAATGCTAGAAAGAATGTTTTGGAAACAAAAATTATTTACTAAAAAATTTGTCGATTTAACTTTAACTGAGTTTTATGCTTTTGTGATAAATAATGAAGATTTATTAAAATACGATTTTGGGGAAGCAGTATCACAAAAAGCAAGACAAATAAAAATGAAATTTGATGAATTAAAAGAAATTGATTGGCATTTCCCAAAAATGGATTATATCAAGTATGATCCTAAAATGCGAGATACTACTATTTATGAAAAAGCAACGTATTTAAATTATCCTAATAGCACAATAAAATCAAAGTCTGAAAGAATGTTTGAATATTTTTGTGAAAATAATGAAAACATTAAATGGTTTTATAAAAATGGCGAAAAATCTGGTGACTATTTTTCAATAGTTTATATTGATGCAGTAAATCATAAGTGGCACTTCTATCCTGATTTCATAATTTGTGATAAAGATAATAAAATTTGGATTATTGAAACAAAAGGTGGCGAAAATGCTGAAGGTGAATCTAAAAATATTGATATTAAAGTAGAAAATAAGTTTGAAGCGTTAAAAGAATATGCTAAAAAATATAATATCAATTGGGGATTTGTTAGAGATTATGATAAGAATGATTCATTATATTTATGTAATACGGAATATACAGAAGATATGGAAAATGCTAATTGGTTATTGCTAAAAGATGTTTTTGATAATAAAAAATAATAACTTAATACATTATAATATCAAATATTTTACCTTTGATATTATAATACAAAAGTATAAAAATAAATTTTATTATATTATTAGTAAATACGTATATATTATTTTTAGACACTAACAACGATAGATTTTTTGAAAACAACCAAAAGTTTTAAAGGAGCTGTAATAATGGAAACTACTAACCTATCAAAAATTAGAAGAAATAAAATGTTAAATACAATTAACGAAATTAAAAAAAATATTACTGATGAAGAAACACTAACTAATTTATCAATGATAGAAAATGAACTTACCAAAAAGAAATATGGACTTATATGGGAAGAACACGAAGAAAAAATTGATAAAGATTTAGAAACTAAAATACCTACTTTTGAAGAAGTAAATGATAAAAAAATAGTGTCTAATCCAAAAACTAAATTTAATTTTTTATTAGAAGGAGATAATCTTCATAGTTTATATCTACTAGAAAAAACTCATAAAGGATTAATTGATGTAATCTATATTGATCCGCCATATAATACCGGTAAAAAAAACGAATGGAAATATAATGATGCATGGATTGATGAAAATGATAGCTATAAACATTCGAAATGGCTATCTTTTATGCATAGAAGACTTGAACTAGCTTTATCATTATTGTCAAAAAATGGAGTAATATTTATAAGTATAGATGAACATGAAATCTCACAGTTAAGTTTATTATGCCAAGAAATATTTGGTGAAGCAAACCTTGATTATCTTATTTGGCAAAAAACAGATTCCAAAGTAGATCGAAATACTAACGCAAAAATAATTAAAAGATATAAAAATATTCATGAAACTGTATTAGTATGTTATAAAAATAAAAATAATACCGAATTTAAAAAAATGATGAAACTTCCAGAATGGAAAAACAAGCAAACAAACCCAGATAATGATTCTCGTGGTGCTTGGTCATCTGGAATAATATCATACGAAGAAGGTCACAAAAATGAAGATAAATCATCACCATACTATTATTCTATAATTACACCTAGTGGTAAAACTTATACTAGACATTGGTTTATTTTAAAAGAGGATTTTGAAAAATTAAAAGCTGATAATAGAATATCTTTTCCTAAAAATGGTGATGGTGTGCCTAGAATAAAAACATTCGAAAAAGAAGAAAAAGAATATTATATGGAAAGTATTTTAAGAGGTGTTGGAACTTCTTCAACTGCGAAAGATGAACTAATTGAATTATTTGGCAATAGAGAAATTTTCGATACACCAAAACCAACAAAAATGATTAAAGAACTTATAAGGGTAGCTTCACATAAAAACTCTATTATCTTAGATTTTTTTGCCGGTTCAGGAACTACTGCTCAAGCTGTCTTAGAATTAAACAAAGAAGATAATGGCAATAGAAATTTTATTCTTTGTACTAATAATGAAAATAATATCTGTGAAAATATAACTTATCAAAGAGTAAAAACGGTTATAACTGGCAAAAGAAAAGATGGAAGTAAATATTCCGAAGCAATAAAAACCAATTTAAAATATTATAAATGTTCCTATATACCGAGAACTAATAATGAAAATGAAAATCTTCACAATAATTTACTAATTAATATTAAAAATCTTATTCAATTAGAAAATGGAATTGAAATAGATGATAATAAAATTAAAGTTTATTTAGATGAAGATGAATTAGATAAATTTAGTAAAAACCAAAATAAATTAGATATTTGTGAAAAAATATATATATCATCAGATATACTCTTAACATCAATACAAGAATCTATATTCAAAAATAATAATATTGAAGTATACATCATACCAGAATATTATTTTGAAGATGAAATTATGGAAATAATATAAATAAAAATAGAAAATTTAAAATTTTTCAATTTAATACAATAAATTATTAGATATTACAATCCCACTATTATAATAATATTTAAGAATTATTATTTAAAAAATTTGTTACACAAAAAATCCCTCCTTGGTTAAATCATTACCATTGGAAGGATTTTTCTTTACTTAAAATTGTAATTTCAATTATTTAATTTTTAATGTATATGATTTACCTTTAATTTCATCAAAAAAATTACCAGTTAAATCTTCACTTTCCTCTTGATAAACATGAGTATCCTCATAAGTTTGAACAAGTGAAATATCATCTACATCAATCATTACAGTTCTTTGAGTTAATTGTGGGGCTTCTTCTGGTGTAAAATATCTTATTCTAGCATTTGTTTCATTATAAAGACTTGTTAAATTATCAAAATGGACAATTTTATTTCTTTTTAAATTTTCAAATTTACGATTTGCTATATCATAAACATCATCATCAATAACTGTCAAAATTGCTAAATATCTTACTTTAGCTAAACTATACATAACTTTCATTAAACCAGAAGCAAATTTCTTTAAATCTTCAGCTTCTTGAATTTCTTTAAATAATGCTTCCACCTCTTCTTTATTATTTCCATAAATAACTTTATCCCTTTTTACTATTTCATCATATTCTTCATCTGTTAAAAGCTCTTGTCTATTTTCAATTATAGCCAAATAGAATTCATTCAATTTTTTTGATAAAAGAATCTGATTTAATTCTTCTTGGGAATATTTTTCAGTCATGTATTTATACCTCCTTGCATGACTTATTATATCATTTATTAAAATAATTTCAAAGTAAAATTAATTAAATTTTATATTTCAAAATAAAATGTTGTTCCTTCACCTAATTTACTAACAACTCCATAATTAAAATTATGACTATCTAAAATAGTTTTAACAATTGACAAGCCTATACCAGTTCCAATTACATTTCGCTTATGTTTTTTCTTAGAATGATAATATTTCTCCCAAATATGCGGTAAATCTTCTTTTTTGATGCCCTCACCTGTATCCTTTATTTCAACCCGAATTTTCTTATTAATAAAAATATTAATTATAATTCTATTATCTTCACCTGTATAATTAATTGCATTATTAATTAAATTATATATGACTTGTTCAATTTTCTTTTTGTCCGCTTTAACTATAATTTTATCAGTTGTATTAATCTCAAATATATACCCTTTAGTATCTTTATAAATGCTATACCGTTTAACAATATTATTAATCAACTCCACTAAATCAAAGTCTTCTTTTATTAATTCATCTTTATTTGCTTGAATTTTAGATAAAGTTAATATATCATTGACTAATATATTTAAACGATCAGCTTCTTCAATAATAACATTTAAATTTTCATTTCTTTTTTCTATATTATTATTATTTAAATCCCTAATCATTTCAGCATATCCCTTTATCATTGTAAGTGGTGTTTTTAAATCATGAGAAACATTTGCTAATAAATCACGTCTTAATTCATCTGTTGCCGCTAATTCTTTCTTTGCGTAATTCAAAGTACTAGCTAATTCATCTATTTCATATATATTCGAATTACTATCAAAAGCAAATTCATAGTTACCATTAGCTAGTTTTTTAGCCTTCTCATTAATTTTTTCGATTGGTTTACTAATTCTTTTAGAAATAAAATAACCTATTATAAAAGATAAAATTATAACAATAATAGAGACTATAATCAATTGGTTTGATAAGATACTTACTGTATTATTAAGTGGTTCAAGCGAAGCATTTACAAAAACAATAATATCATCGCTATATCTTTTAGCATAAATTAAAGATTTAGTATTTAATAACGGATTAATTAATTTATATGTCTGCTCATATAAATTATTTTCATAAAAATCATTTTTATATTGGTTATTACTAATGATACATCCACGAATAGAATCATTAGAACTATAAATAGTCATTCTATTCTTAACAACTTCAATACAAATATTTTCTTCGACAGACAGTTTATCTAAATAATTAATATCAGTATTATAATTTTTTAAAATATCATTAGTAATATTTTTTATTTGATTAGTTTTACTGTATTCATAATAACTATCAATAAATATTACTTGAAAAAACCATAAAAATAAAATAATTGCCAAAGTAAATATTATTAAATAAAACCAAATATGGCGAGTTAGATTATTTTTCCTTAATTTCAAATTTGTAACCCATTCCTCTAACTGTCTGAATTAAATCACGATATTTACCTAAATTATTTCTTAACATCTTTATATGTGTATCAATAGTTCGGTCATCACCAAAAAAATCATATCCCCATATTTTTGATAATAATTCTTCTCTTGATAAGGCAATATTTTTATTATTGATAAAATAAATCAATAAATCATATTCTTTCGGAGTTAATTTAATTTCTTTGTTATCGATATAAACAACATGACCTTTAAAATCAACTTTTAAATTTTGATAAACATAAATATCATCTATTTTATTAAATCTCTTTGTTACTGCCTTAATTCTAGCAATTAACTCTTTAGGACTAAAGGGTTTTGTTACATAATCATCGACACCTAAGCCAAATCCAACTAGTTTATCATATTCTTCATTTCGGGCTGACAATATAATAGTTGGAATATTAAATTTTTTTATTTCTTGATAGGCAGTCAAACCATCCATATTAGGCATCATAATATCTAATATAATAACATCTATTTTATTTTCCTTAATCAACTTTAAAGCTTTTATGCCATCATTTGCCTCTAAAACAATATAATTTTCATTTAAACAATATTCTTTAATTAATAATCTAATTCTATCTTCATCATCAACAATTAATACAGTCATATTACCACCTCAAAAGTATTATACAACAAAATTGTGAAATATAAATGAAAATAAGGTATAAAAACCTTATTTTGCTTTATTTAGAGCATCTTCTAATGCTTTATATAGTGCATCTATTTTTATTGTGCATCTACTTACCGCATCTGTATACCCGTCTTCATCTAAATTTAAAAACTCAATACCTTGATTATCAATAACAGCTTGTTCTAAAGCTTCTACTTGTTCAAACCATTCTGCTCCACCTTCAATAGTTCCTTTGTCAGCAGAAGTATCTTTCATTCCATAATCATATTCGAGTTGTTTTTTAGTTGTTTCTACTCCATCTTTAGTATAAGTTGTATCTAAGTAAACATCAGTAATTTTACCTTCGCTATCAATAGTAACTTTCGCTGTGGCTGTATTTTCTTCACCACCAAAAGTATCAATTGCACTACCATCAAAAGTTCCTTCTTTTAGTTTATCATTACCACAACCAGTCACTAAAAGAGCCATTAGAGCAAAAATCAAAAACTTTTTCATTAATCCGCCTCCTATCTTAATTAAGATTATACATCAAAAATTTTCGACAATCAAGTTTTGCTCATAAAATTTGACTAACTGTTTACATATAATACCAACTAAAATACCAGTTGGGATAGAAAATAATAATAACCATGGCAAATAATAAATCATAGATGTCATTTGTAATAATAAAATTGACGTTATAACTTGACCAGTACTATGAGCAATAGAACCTACTATACTCACACCAACAATTGATAATTTTAATAAATTCTTAGCTAAATACATACATATTATGCTTAATAAAACACCACTTAAGCTAAAGAAAAATGTTGTACTAAATATTCCAGTTCTTAATATACCAACTAAAAACACTCTTAAAACACCAACATAAAATGCATCTTTCAAATTAAATTTATATATTATAAAAAGAGTTACAATATTAGCTAAACCGAGTTTCAAACCAGGAATATAACCATTAAATAAAGGTAAGCTAGCTTCAATAACATTTAAAGCTACGGAAAGCGCTAATAACATTGATAATCTTGTAAATTTTTTCATTTTAGCTCACCTCTGTATCTAATTCTATATTGGGTAATTCAATAATAATTTTGTTAGGCAAACAAACAATTGATTGGCCACTATTACTAATAAATCCTTGTTTAGAACATAAATGATAAGGACTATTTTCGGCAATTACTCTAATTTGATTATTTAAAACTTCAATTACTACTTTTCCATTATCACCATCTACTTCATAGGTTTTATTGATACTTAAATCAATTTCTAATATTAAATCATTTTCATGATATACATTAGCAATACTTGCCTTTTTTTGAAATAATGATAAAGAAAATAAAATTATCGTAATAACTAAAACAATTATAATTAATTTAATATCATTTCTATTCATAGTTATCACTTTTAATTATTTCATCATCATTAGTAAACCAAATTACTTTAACATCATAATCTTTAATAAATTCTTTACCATCATCAATATCCATTAAAAATAAAGTTGTCGATAAAATATCACATAATCCACTATCTTTACCGATAACAGTTACACTTTTCATATAATCAGCAGGATATTTAGTATTAGGATTGATAATATGATGATACCTAACACCATCATATTCATAAAATCTTTCATATCCGCCACTAGTTACTACACTAATATTTTCATCTTTCACAATTTCAAAAGTCTCATCACTAATGGGGCTAGCAATTCCAATATTATAATAGCCTTTATTACTTTTTCCAACTTTAACATTACCTCCAGCATTAATTAAATAATAATTAATACCATTATCTTCTAAATATTTACCTACTTTTTCCGTGACATAACCTTTAGTTATTGCTCCCAAATCAATGCTTACCTTATCATTTAATATCTTGTTGTTTTCTAATTTTAAATGTTCTATTTTAATATTCGAAACATCTGGTAAACTAACAGGATTTTCACGAAAATCATGCCATACTTTAGTTAAATTACCAATATTGATATTTAATAACCCATTAGTTTTAATATCCCATTCATAGCCAATTTTAATCAATTCAAATAATTCATCAGATATTTCATAATTAACATCTTTGTTTAATTTAGAAAGCTCACTATTTTCATCATAAAAATTAGTTAATTGTTCATATTCTTTATATATATTTTCAATTTCTTCAAATGTTTCATTAGCTTTATTTTCACTTATGTTATATAGTTTTACATTGATTATTGTATCCATATAAAATAAGTTTTTACTATATTCTTGTTTACCACATCCTGTTAATAATAAAATTAAAATCAATAATACTTTCTTCATAATCATCACTACTTAATTATAACAAAAAAAGACAAAATTTACTAGATAATTTCGTCCTTAATATTTTTGTTATTTAAAACATTCACTAAATAATCGATTTCCTCTTTGGTATTATAAAAATATAAACTAATTCGACAAGTATTTTTAATACCTAAATCATCTTTTAAAATCTTCGCACAATGATTGCCAGCCCTTACACAAATATTATATTTGTTAAGATAAATAGCCAGGTCTTGCGCAAAAATATCTTTAATATTAAATGTTATAATACCTGATTCACTATTTTCGTTATAGATAATTATATCTTTAACTTTTTTTAGTTTTGCAATAGCATATTTTTTTAACTCTTTTTCATATTTAGCTATATTATCCATTCCAATATTATTTAAATAATTAATAGCTGCACCAAAACCGATTACTCCTGCTATATTAGGTGTTCCTGCTTCTAATAATGCTGGTAATTCACTATAAACTCGTGTTCCATCAAACTGAAAACTAACATTCATTCCCCCACCAAAAATAATTGGTTTCATATTATTTAATAATTCTTCTTTACCATATAAAATACCAACGCCAGTGGGACCTAACATTTTATGAGCCGAAAATACCAAAAAGTCAATATCTAAATTTTGAACATCAATTTTGCCATGGGCAACACTTTGAGCACCATCTATTACAACTAAAATATTTTTACTATGAGCATATCTAATTATTTCTTTAATAGGTCTAATATCTCCAACTACATTTGTTATATGAGCAATACTAATCACTTTAGTTTTATCAGTAATACTATTCTTCACATTATCTAATGTAACTTCTAAATTATTTAGAGGAATATAATTTATTTTGATATTTATTTTATCTTTTAATTCAAACCAAGGTAAAACATTTGAAGCATGTTCACTTTTTGTAATTAAAACTTCATCTTCAGGTTTTAAATAATCTTGAAAAAATCCAAAAACTATTTTATTTAAACTATCCGTACTACCACTGGTAAATATAACTTCTTTACTTTTTTTAGCATTAATAAAATCTTTAACTAAATTTCTTGTCTCCTCATATTTAGAATCAACCTTTAAACTTAAATCATAATCACCGCGATGGGCATTTACACTATAATTGTTATAATAATCACTAACAATCTCGCTTATAATTTTAGGTTTTAATGAAGTAGCACTATTATCAAAATAAACAATATTTTGTTTTAATAATAAAAAATCATCTCGATTCATATCTTTACCTCCATTATATTTTATTCAGTTAAATTATAAGTTTATATAATACAAGTACTACAAAACTATTAATATTATACACTAATTTTAAAATTTTGTATAAAATTATTTTTTTTATATCAAAATATAATAGAATATTCGCAGATATTCACAAAAGCCTAGTAAGTTACTAGGTTTTTATAGTATAATTGTATTGGAGGTTAAAATATGAATTGTATTTTTTGTAAAATTATTAAAGGGGAAATAAATGCTTATAAAATATATGAAGATGATATTGCTATTGCTTTTTTAGATATTAATCCAGATAGTATGGGTCATACATTAATCATACCTAAAAAGCATTTTCAAGATTTAGATGATATTGATGTAAACACATTAAATCATATTTTTAAAATAGCAAAAAAATTGAAACAAAAAATTGAAAATACATTAAATTGTGATGGTTTAACACTAATACAAAATAATGGATCAATTCAAGAAGTCAAGCATTTTCACCTTCATTTAAAACCATTTTATATAAATAAAAAAGATAAATCTTTAGAAGAAGTATATCAATTATTAAAATAATTATACTTCTTTTAATTTTATCTTTACTTTTTTTACAATAGACATTTCAAAACATTTATTTATATTTTCTATTTTTATTTTACCGTTTGTCTTTAATTTTAAAAATTCAGAAATTATAATATTTAAAAAACTTTTGTTTTGAAATATTATATTAATAATATCAGTCCATGAAAATTTTTCAATTATTTCCAATATATCATCATCTAACCCAACTGTTGACCCTGGATTAGTATATTGTAAGTTTTTTTTATAGGTGTAATAAATATCAATTATTTCGGACATAAATTCATTAAATCCTTCAAAATTAAATTCATGAGCCAAAATTATTATCATAAAAATTTCAGCAATAATATTTTTTTTTCTAGCATCGGAAGTTTTTAAAAATTCAGCATATTTATTTACAAGATCATTTATATTAGGCATTTTAAATAATTCATATTTTTCCAATAAATAAAAAGGATTAAATTTTACTAAGTATTCATCAGGAAGTAAAGTCAACATATGAATTCGATTAGTAAAATTTAATTTATCAAGTAAAATAGAACTATTAATAATTTGAAAAAAAAGAGAAGAATCTTCGGTAATTACAAAGTTTAAATCATCTAAATCATTTATTTTTTTATAAATTTCTATTTTATCCTCTTCTTCAAAAGAAATTAAATTTAGTTGTTTTTTTAATAGCAAAAATTGATAAGAGTCAACAAACAATAAGCCTACTATTATATTATATAAATCGGTGTTATCATATTTCAAATTTTCGATGAATTTAATGCAATTAGTAAGTTTTTCTTCTTCTTTTTCTTCATAAATTCGTTTTAATAACTTCCTTATTTTATCATTATAGTTAGTATATTTTATCATAAATTATTTTAGTGCTTCTTTACGAGATAAATTTAGTCGTCCTTTTTTATCATAGCCCAGTGATTTTACAATAATTTCATCGCCAACTTTAACTATATCACTTGGTTTTTCAATTCTTTCTTTAGCCAAGTGAGAGACATGCACTAAACCTTCCATTCCAGGCCACAATTCAACAAAACAACCGAAATCTTCAACTTTAACGACTTTGCCTGTATAAATTTTTCCAGTTTCTACTTCTTTAACAACATCTTTTATCATATTTGCTGTTTTTTCTATAATATCTTTGTCACTGTGATAGATAATTACTCGGCCATCATCTTCTAAGTCAACTTTAACTGCATTTATATCAGTAACTGCATTTACATTACTAGCCTCTAAAATTATTTTAGTAATCATTTCGCCACCTTTACCAATAACATCTTTTATTTTGTTTGGATCAATTGTAAAAGTTAGCATTTTAGGAGCATATTTACTGACTTCTTTACGAGGTTCTTTAATTTGTTTAGTTATAACTTTTAATATTTCTAATCTTGCTTTATGAGCTTGCGCCAAAGCTTCTTTTAAAATTTGTTTAGTTATACCTTTAATTTTAATATCCATTTGTAATGCACAAATACCGTTTTTCGTACCAGCTACTTTAAAATCCATATCACCTAAGTGATCTTCTAATCCTTGAATATCAGTTAAAATAGTATAATCATTGCCACTAGTAATTAGCCCCATTGCGATTCCAGCAACTGGTGCTTTAATAGGAACACCAGCAGCCATTAAACTCATACATCCTGCACATATACTAGCTTGGCTACTACTACCATTAGATTCTAATATTTCAGATACAACTCTTATTGTATAAGGAAATTCTTCTTCAGATGGAATTACTTGTAATAATGCTCTTTCACCTAAAGCACCATGACCAATTTCTCTTCTACCAGGTGCACCATATCTTCCTGTTTCTCCTACAGAAAATTGTGGGAAATTATAATGCAAAATAAATCTTTTTGAATCTTCAATTCCTAGACCATCTAATATTTGATGTTCACCTAAAGCGCCTAATGTTGTAACAGATAAACTTTGAGTTTCTCCCCTAGTAAACAAAGCTGAACCATGTGTTCGAGGTAAAATATCAATTGCCGTTGATAATGGTCTTATTTCCGTCATTTTACGACCATCAGCTCTTATTTTTTCTTTAACAACAATATTTCTAAATACTTCATATTTAACACTTTCAAATATATTAGCAACTTTAGTTAATAATTCTTTTAATTCATCTTCTTTTAATGATTCATCAGTATATTTATTTAATAAATTTTCTTTTATTTCATCTAATTTTGTATATTTTTCTAATTTTTCTTTAATTCTTAAAGCTTTATCAATATCATCTTTAATTAAATTGGTTACCTCTTTAGTTAATTCTTCAGGAATTTCTAATTTCGGATAATCATATTTTTCTCCACCAATTTCTTCAATTATTTTTTCTTGAAATTCAATTAATTCTTTAATTGCTTCGTGACCAAACATCAAGGCTTCTAACATATCTTCTTCACTAACTTCTTTAGCCCCTGCTTCAACCATATTAATTGCATCTTTAGTACCTGATACAGTCAAATCTATATCTGATTTTTCTGTTTCTTCAACAGTAGGATTAATAATGAATTTGCCATTTATTCTTCCTACCTTAACACCTGCCACTGGGCCATTAAATGGTACTTGGCTAATACATGTAGCCAAAGATGATCCAAATAATGCGGTTATTTCTGGACTGTTATCTTGGTCAACTGATAAAACTGTATTTACTATTTGAACTTCATTTTTAAAGTCTTCAGGAAATAATGGGCGCATAGGTCGATCAATCATACGAGCAGCTAAAGTGGCATTTTCTGTAGGTCGTCCTTCTCTTTTTATAAATCCTCCTGGTATTTTACCAACTGAGTATAATTTTTCATTATATAAAACAGTTAGGGGAAAAAAGTCAGCTAAAAGATTTACATTTTTTGACATTACAATAGTAGACAAAATAACAGTATCTCCATATCTTACTAAAATTGAACCATGAGACTGTTTAGCTAATTCACCATTTTCAACAATTATTTTTCTTCCTCTAAAATTTAATTCATATATCTTTTTCATAAATCCTCCTATAATAAAAGACACCTAAAAAAGTGCCTACTATTTTCTTAAATTTAATTCTTTAATTATTTTACGATATCTCGTAACATCATGTTTTAACAAATAATTTAACAAACTTCTTCGATGACCAACTTTTTTTAGTAAACCACGTCTTGAATGGAAATCATGATCATGTTCTTTTAAATGTTCTGTCAAAGTATTTATTTCGTCAGTTAAAATAGCAATTTGAACTTCAATGCTACCTGTATCATTAGCATCTTTGCCAAATTTTTTAACTAAATTAGCTTTTTTTTCTTTTGATAAAGCCATTTTATTTCTCCTTTCTTTATATATTTGCTTATATCCACGAAATAATCTGGAGAAGAATCAATTCCTAGAAATAAGTACTATTTAATAATACAATATTTTTATTAAAAAGTAAATACTTAAATTACATATTTGATAAATTACTTCAATTTATGAGTAGTAACATTTTTAAAATTACCTAAATTCATAATAGCATCATAATTTATATATATCCCTTCATCTGGAACAGTTCTTGGATATCTTAAACCATTTCCATATTCACCTAAAATAAGCGTTATTGTTTTTTCATCAAAACCTTTATATTTTAGCAATTCATATAAATCTTTAATTTTAATATAAACTGTTTCGACACTCTCTATGCACAATATAACTGCACATAAATCTTGATATTCTTGAGGTTTCTCAACAATAGGTACAAAGTAATGAAGATACCCATCATCATTAGAAAAAGCGCCATTATTTTCTAATATATTTTTCAATGGTCTTCTTTTAATTTTATTAAAAAATTCCTCTTTCAAATTAGACTGGAAATTATAAAATAATTCATCAGCAAATTTTGAATACATATCATCTCCACTCATTTTTTTTATTAAAGCAAATTTTACTTTGTTATTTTGATTTGGAGTTTTACTTCCTCCTTGAACTAAATCAATAAATAAATCGAATGATTCACTAATTCTTTCTAATCCTTTTTCAAAATAATCAGAAATAAATAATTTAGGCAACTGTTTAGCTATTTCTTCATCATATCCATTCATAATCAAAAGATGAGTAGCTTTTTCCATATTTTTCATTATAAAATTCCCCCCTTAAAATTGAGTTATATGGTAACACAAATAACTTATTTTGTCAATTTATGATGAAAATTCTATAATTTTACTAAAACATTTTATAAGGTTTTAGTTTATTTCCTTCTTTTTTATATAATCCAATTACATCATCATCTATAAATAATACATATTCTTGATTATAAATATTATCTAATATTTGACCATTCATAACTTTAAATTTTAATTTATCATCTACTTTTACAGTAAAATAATCTTTTAAAGCTTCTTTAATTGGTATTATTTTATAGTTATTATTTTTAATATCTTCTAAAGTATAAGAATTTTTAATGTTAAAATTACCTTGTTCAATTCTTGTTAAATTTTTCATTGTTCCAATAGTATTTAATTTAGTTGCAATATCATTAATTAAACTTCTGATATAAGTACCCTTACTTACTTTACAAGTAAATTTAAATACTGTTTTGTTATCAACATAATTTAATTCATCTAATTTGATTTCTTTAATAGTCACCATTCTTTTAGGTAAAGTAACTTCTTCATTATTTCTAGCATATTCATATAATTTTTTACCATTTATTTTAACAGCAGAATAAATAGGTACTTCTTGATTATATGATCCAATAAAAGAATTTAATACTTTAACAATTTCTTCTTTTTTATAATTTGTACTATATTCTTCTAAAATACTACCAGTTATATCTAAAGTATCTGTTTTTATACCTAAAACAACTTCGGCTTGATAAACTTTTTCTTCACTAGTTATTATTTCACTTAATTTAGTAGCCTTACCAATAGTAAGAATTAAAACTCCTGTAGCTAATGGGTCTAATGTACCAGTATGACCAATTTTTTTAGTTTTTAGTACTTTAGAAACTTCATTAACAACATCACGACTAGTCATATTTGGTTTTTTATCAATTAATAATATTCCGTCAATCATCGCGACCATTTAATAATATAACTAATCTTAAAAGTTGTAACAAATTTGATATTAAACCAGCAACATAAGTCATAGCGGCAGCAAATAAAACTTTACTTATTTGATCGTGTTCTTCCTCATCAATTAAATTCAATTTTATTAATTGTTCTTTAGCTCTTTTTGATGCATCAAATTCTACTGGTAAAGTTACTAATTGAAATAATATAGTTACCAATAAAATTAATATGCTTATTTTCAAATATCCAGTTATTCCACCTATTATAGAAATAATTAAGCCTAAATAACCTAAATATGACACAAAATTAACAAAAGGTACTAAGGCTGACCTTATTTTCATAAAATTATATCCTTCTTTATCTTGAATAGCATGCCCACATTCGTGTGCAGCAACACCAACTGATGAAATTGAATCTTCATGAAATATTGCATGTGATAATCTAATGACCTTTCTTTTTGGATCATAATGATCTGTTAAATCCCCTTGAGTTTCTACAATATGGATGTCATTCAAACCGTTTGCATCTAAAATTTTTCTTGCTATTTCTTGTCCTGATATTCCCTTTTTTATTTTAAATTGTTGATATTTTCGGTAATTATTATTGATATTTATTTGTGCCCAAATAACAATAACAAATCCTAATATAGCTAATCCATAAAATATTATTATATCTTCCATTATTTCACCTCATATTTTGTACCCTCGCGAGTATCCTTTATTATAATATTTTTACTTTCTAGTTCTTTCCTGATTTTATCAGCTAATTCATAATTTTTGTTTTGTTTAGCTAAAGATCTTTCTAATATTTTTTCATTAATATATTTTATTAATTCATTATCTAATTCTTTTTCTTTTTTTAATAAATCTAACGATAAAACTTTATCATAATCTTTAATTATTTCTAATTTTGTATTACCTGATGTATTTTCTTTTAAAACATCATATAAACAAGTTAACATTAATGAAGTATTTAAATCATTATTAATTGCCTCTTTAAATTTATCTTGATATTTTTTAATAATATTATCATCAACAGTACCTTCAACTTCGATATTTTTAATTTTATTTAATAATTTATTATAAGTATTAGTTGCTTTATCTAATGCTTCATAACTAAATACTAACTGATTACGATAATGTGATTGAAGACAAAAAAATCTATAAGCTAAAGGATTATATCCTTTGCTTTCCAATAATGATACAGTTAAAAAATCACCTTTACTTTTGCTCATTTTACCTGTTTCATCATTTAAATGTTCACCATGTAACCAATAATTACACCATTTATGACCTAAATAAGCTTCTGATTGGGCTATTTCATTAGTATGGTGAGGAAATATATTATCAACCCCACCACAATGAATATCTAATTTTTTCCCTAAATAATTAATAGCTAAACCGGAACACTCAATATGCCAGCCAGGATACCCAATTCCCCAAGGACTATCCCATTTCATTGCTTGATTTTCAAATTTACTAACAGTAAACCATAAACCAAAATCATATGGATTTTTTTTATATTTATCTTCCATAACATCTGCTCGAGCACCAATTATTAATTCATCAGAATTTTTACCAGATAATTTATAATAGTCATTTGTTTTAGAAATATCAAAATAAACATTACCGTTTGAAATGTAAGCAAACCCTGTATCTAATAATTTTTTTATTATTTTTATATATAGGTCAATATGATTTGACGCTTTTTCAATTATTTCTGGTTTTTTAATATTTAATTTTTGACAATCTTCAAAAAATGCTTTTGTGTAAAATTCGGCTATTTCATAAACCGTTTTATGTTCTCTTATAGCCCCTTTTATCATTTTATCTTCGCCTATATCAGCGTCACTAGACATATGCCCAACATCAGTTATATTCATACATCTTTTAACATTATAACCATTATAATTTAATCCTTTTTCTAAGATATCTTCAAAGATATAAGTTCTTAAATTGCCAATATGTGCATAATGATATACAGTTGGACCACAAGTATATAAAGTTACTAAATCTTTATTATTTGGAATGAATTCTTCAATTTTTTTATTTAATGTATTATATAATTTCATCCATAATCACCTTAATAATATTATATCACAAGAAATTTAAAATAAAACAAAAAACGCATTACTGCGTCTTTGTTAAAGTTTTATCTGCTTCTTCATCTAAACAATTTAATGATTCATGATTAACAATAGCACCTAACCATCTTGAGCCGTTAACAACTGCATCGCTACCGTCAATTCCATCAGACAATGATTTAATGTCAAGTTGATTCTGTTCGCTTAAAAAATCACTAGAAGCATATTTTACAGAAAACATAGGCCAATACCCCAAGTTTGACACTTTATATTTTTTTTTACATACTTTGGCCTTATATTATAACGGTTTGCTCCAAATTTAAATTGTGCGTACTTACCGTACTTATTTTACTATTGACTTATAAAGAATTATACTATATACTAGTATTAGATGATAAAGAATCACATCATATAAATTTTCAGAAAATACAGTAAATATAGGCTTTCACAACTATACACTTAGAAAATTTTTATTTTTTCTGAGTTGTGCAAAAAAAACTACAAGTACGCAAGTTTTTAAAACCTCATAATCGCCCATAAATAAAGGGATTGCGAGGTTTTTTTAAGCTTTAACTGTCAAACCCAAGATTATATCACAAGAAATTTAAAATAAAACAAAAAACGCATTACTGCGTCTTTGTTAAAGTTTTATCTGCTTCTTCATCTAAACAATTTAATGATTCATGATTAACAATAGCACCTAACCATCTTGAGCCGTTAACAACTGCATCGCTACCGTCAATTCCATCAGACAATGATTTAATGTCAAGTTGATTCTGTTCGCTTAAAAAATCACTAGAAGCATATTTTACAGAAAACATAGGCCAATACTGTTCTGCTAACAAACCACCACCACTAGTTAATGAATAAATAGAATAACTATGATCAGCTAAGTTTAAATTACCAAAACCTGTGTAAAATTCTTTAATGTACTCAAATGACATTTGATATTCTTCATTAGTCATTTCACCTTTATTTAATTTATCAACTAAATTAACAAATTCAACATCTAATTCTTGAAGTAACATCTTATCTTCTTCATCATATGCTAAATCTGATAATTTAATATATTTTCCTTGTTTCTGATTTAATGCAACATTATTATTATGTGTTCCAACTGCTGAAGTATAATTATACATATTTTGAATTTCTTCAATTATATTTAAATCAGTACCATATAAATTCTTTATATCTTCTTGTGTTAAAACATCAATATTGGTAATAAATAATGCAGATTTAATAAATGTTGGATCAATATCCAATCCTTTATTCTGATTATCTAATAATATTTCTTCTACCTTTTCGGAAAAATTATCAGAATTTAAAGCAGGCTCAGTTAACTGTTGCTCATCATTTTTTTCTGCTTCAGAAGAAACAAAGCTATTAGTATCAGAAGTTGTAGAAGTTAAATCTTGTGGTGTATTTGTATCTGGAATAGTAGCTTTTCCTATTAAATAACCGACAACTAACCCTCCAACAACTAAAGTACCAGCAATTAATCTAGTTTTATTCTTTTTAAAGAACTCCTTAGCATTTTCAGATATTTTTAATTTGTAATTTGGTGTTTCTAACTCTTCAGTTTGTTCAATATTATCAGTTTCATATTCAAAATCCTCTGCATCAGCAAACATTTCTTTGTCATAAGTTTTTCTTCTAGCCACTGTTCCTAAATTATAATAAGCTTCTTCTATATCTCTTAATTCATTTTTATCTGTACATTTTTGTTTAGCCAAATAGTATGCATCAGTAATTTCAGCTTGTGTAGCATTTTCCCTTACACCTAAAATATGATAATAATTTTTCATAATAAATTCCCCCTCTTTCTGATTGGCTTATATACTATCACAAAAGTTTTATTTTGTCAAATTGCTATTGTTTAGTTGATTTAAATCACAATATTTAACTATTAAAAAGGACATATAAATATTCTATAATATCTTTTGCTATTAAATTCATATAACTGAAAATAATATTATATATTAAAGTTAAATTGAAAATTAACTTATAAATATTAGAAATGATATTAACATTTATGATATTATAACTCTTTAAATCAACATTTTCACTAATTATTTAAATATTGGTTACTTACATTTTTACTAATTAATCAAAAATTTTTATTGATTTTTTTTATAAAGTACTTGCAATAATTATTTAAATGTGTTATCATTTAAAAGACCAATTGATTTTGGACCCTTAGCTCAGTTGGTTAGAGCATCCGGCTCATAACCGGGCGGTCGTAGGTTCGAGTCCTACAGGGTCCACCACTTTATGCGAGTGTGGCGAAATTGGCAGACGCACTAGACTTAGGATCTAGCGCCTTATGGCATGGGGGTTCAAGTCCCTTCACTCGCACCATATTGATAGAAACTTTATAAATGTTGAAATAAAGTTATAAAAATGTTAAAATTAAAAAGTCATAAAAATTTTATGATTTTTTTTAATATATTTATGCACCATATATAATGATTAACTGTAACAATTTGATTGAAAAAAACTAAAATTGAGGAATATTTATTTGTTCAAAAAATTGTTTGAACAAAAAAGTGAGCTTTTCTTAATTTTAAAAACTCACAAGTCAATTTTGCTAATATAAATTAATTGTATGCTTCAATAGCAGAACGAATCACTTACTATTATACTTATATTACTTATAATTAATATTATAATTTCAGCAAATAATTAATAAATTTAATCTTTAGGTTATTTTTGTAACATTTTTAATAAATTAATTTTAAATATATCTTTTTCTTGATTTTCTTTAGATATCATGACACCTTTATACGTAGTTAATTCTGACTGATGTCCCTCACCTAATATACCCTCAGGAGTAATTTTGTCAAGCATCACAATTTTCTTATCTTCATAAACCGTATAATGTAATTTAATATCACCATGAACTTTAGAAAACATTATATCAGTTGGTAACTTTAATTCATAATTTTTAGTATTAGTTTCTGAATTAGTTGAAACAATTTCACCTAAAAAATTTCCTTCTTTGAAAGCGGGATAAAATGAAAAATATAATTTTTTATATGCTAACATATTATATTTTTTTAATGATCTTTCATATTTTCTAAATTCATTTTCATTTACATATTCAAAAACATAAGTATCTTTCATTCCAACGCCTCCATTCTTCCTATTTTTCTTTATTCTAGCATAATAATTTGCGATTGTCAATTAAAAAAATTAGCAATTTTACAAAAGGTTTTCAAACTAAACTATTCCGTTCTTAATGCTTCGACAGGGTCTTTATTGCTAGCTACTTTAGCTGGAATTAAGCCTCCAATCATAGTAAGTATCACACTAATAAAAATTAAAATGATTGCTCCAATTATAGGCAAAGAACTTAAATTATTAATATTAGCTAAATTACTAATTATTAAATTGATTGGAATATTCAATAATATAGTGATAAAAATACCAAATAAACCAGCAAATAGACCAATAATTAAAGTTTCAGCATTAAATACTCGTGAAATATCTTTTTTTGATGCACCTATTGCCCTTAATATACCTATTTCTTTAGTTCTTTCTAAAACTGAAATATATGTAATTATACCAATCATTATACTAGAAACTATTAAAGAAATTGAAACAAAACTAATTAAAACATAACTAATTATATCAATTATATTAGTAACAGAATCCATTAATAAGCTAACTAAATCACTATAATTAATAATGTTTTCAGCAACCCCTTCTTCTTCTTGTATTGTATTATAATCAGTTATAAATTGTTTAATAGCATCTTTTGATTTAAAATCTTTAGCATATATATAGATTGCAGATGGCTTATCAAAATCAACAACACCTAATTTAGTTAATATATTTTCATATGTAAGATTGGCTTGTTCACGATAACTTTCTATTACATCCGCTAGTTGTTCTGGTGATAATGAAGCTAAAAATTGCTTTTGTTCATCGCTTAAATTATTAATGTCAAATTTTTCATTATTAAATGGTAATCCTGTAATTATATTTACATTAGGATTGTTTTTTTGTTCTATAACTATTTCAGCCTGATTTATTTTATTTATTACATAATTGGTCAAATCTTTAGTATATAAAACACCACCTACAGAACTATTTGTTACAGCAGAATTTTCATTGGGTTTTATAATACCAACTACTTTAATTGTTTCTGCTTTATCTATTATTTGCTTCATATATTCTTCATCGGATCTTTTATCAACCCAAATACCATTTATTTTTCTATAATAATCTGTATTTAATAATAATTTAAAAGATAAATTAAGAATTTCATCAAAAGTATAACTGACTTGTTCTGTCATTATTTCTTCACCTTTGGATAATTTATCAAACATTTCTTGTAATTCATCTTGATTTTTTAATCCTAAAGCATATAAAGCATAATCGCTAATTTGGTTGTTTTCATTAACCATAATAACTACTTCATTATATTTTTTAGGCATTCTTCCTGTTATCACTTGATACATTTGTTCATTCATTTCTGCATTTTCCAACATTTCCGTAAAAACATCATTCATAATTATTGAAGAAGTATCACTTGAATAACCAATATTTTCTAAAACAGTAGTAGGATTAACTTGAATAATACCATTATTTGTATCAGCATTATAAAGTTGTAATTCTAAATTATATTGATAACTAATATCAGTTGTATATTCCTTAATATCATCAATATTAGATTCTAAATATGTTTTAAATGCTTCTAAATTATTATTATTTATTTGGCTACTCATAATTGATAAGGTGTCAACAATAATATCATTTGAATAAATTTTATCAGTTTCTTGATTTTGGTCAACATTAACTAAATTATCACGTTGTTCTTCTAAAAAAGACATCAAATCAATCGAACTTGATTCAATCATTAAAGGATAAGAAGTAAGTGTTTCTTCTTGAACACGATTAATATAATTTTGTACACCACTTGATAATGATAAAATTAAAGCAATTCCAATAATTCCAATACTTCCAGCAAAAGCCGTTAAAAATGTTCGACCTTTTTTAGTCATTAAATTATTCAAACTTAAAGATAACGCCGTTTGGAATGCCATATTTGTTTTTTTATTTTTTTCTTTATTACTTTCTTTAATCGTTTCTAAATAAGCATTATTATCATTTATTATAGAGCCATCTTTCAATTCAATTATTCTCGTTGCATATTGACTAGCTAATTCAGCATTATGAGTAACCATAATAACTAAACGATCTTTCGCTACTTCTTGCAATAAATTCATAATTTGTTCACTTGTTTTTGAATCCAATGCCCCTGTTGGTTCATCAGCTAGTAAAATATCAGGATTATTAATTAAAGCTCTAGCAATAGCAACTCTTTGCATTTGGCCACCAGATAATTGGTTTGGTTTTTTATTAATATGTTTTTCCAAACCAACCTTTGTTAAAATTTCTTTAGCTTTTTTTCTTCTTTCGTTTTTTGAAACCCCTGATAAAGTTAGAGCTAATTCTACATTAGCAATAACAGATTGGTGGGGAATTAAATTATAACTTTGAAAAACAAATCCAATCCGATGATTACGATAAATATCCCAATCATGGTCAACATACTTTTTAGTACTAATGCCATTAATTATCAAATCACCTTTCGTATATTTATCTAAACCACCAATAATATTTAATAAAGTTGTTTTCCCACTTCCTGATGGGCCTAAAATTGCAACAAATTCATTTTTTCTAAAATTAATGCTAACTTCATTTAATGCTAATTGACTTAAATTATTAGTTTCATATATTTTAGTAATTTTTTTTAATTGTAACATTCTATCACCTTTCTAAATAATAATTTGGTGCACAGAAAGGGACTCGAACCCTCAACGAATTACTTCACAAGCACCTCAAGCCTGCGTGTCTACCTATTCCACCATCTGTGCAAATAAAACTAGAAATTATCTAGTTTTACTATATATTAAATTATTCTCAATACAATAAGGTACTACTTCATTTTTTAAAGTATTAGATAATAAATTTATATCATCATTAATGCCAAACCACATAAATTTTTCTATTTCTAATGATGTCTCTAATTTGCCTTCTAAAACTACATCATATTTAAATATATGCATATGAATTTTTTTAGTTGGATCACTTGTAGCTATTTCAATAAAATCCATAACAGGAATTATTTTATTTTCATCAAATATTGCTTTAGTCCCTAATTCCTCATGACATTCTCTAATGGCCGCTTCTAATATTGTTTCCCCTTCTTCAACTGCACCACCTATCATTTGAAAAGCAGGTCTTTTTCTTGGTTTATCAATTAATAATTTACCATCTTTAAAAAACATTGTTCCTACTACATTTAACATAATTATTATCCTTTCAATGCTTTAAACATTTTACGCCATAATTTGTCCGAAGAATAATTTAATATTCCTACTTTATATATTTTTAAGCCATACTTAATCAATAAATAGATAACTACTATCATTAATCCCATTGAAATTAAAACATCAATAACGGTAAATTCGCCCATAACTAATAATGATGGACTCAAGATAGCCGATATAAATGGCACATATCCTAAAATATTAATTATTAATGAGCCTTTAAAACCACCTGCTATAATAGCTAAATAGTAACCTAATAAACTAATTAACATAATAGGTGTTTGTAATTGTTGAAAATCTTCCGTATTAGTAGTCATACTTGCTAAAATACCGGCTAATAAAGAATAACCTATAAAAGTTAAAATCATAAGGATTAAAACTAAAGGTATAATATATTTTAATGATGAAACAAATGATGGTGTAAATAAATCATTCATCATACCTGTAACTTGATTAAATACATCACCAATACCTGATACATCACCAAAGAAGCTTCTTGATATAAATCCTAAAAAGCCATATAAAAATAACAAACCACCTTGAATTAAAATAAATAAATTACCCGCAATACATTTACTAAAGAAATGTACTTGGGGTGAAACATTACCGATTATTATTTCCATACCACGTGTTGTTTTTTCGTCATTTACTTCAGCACCAATCATTTGGACTAAAAATATTACTAACATAAAAAATGGTAGTATAATTACGGGAAAAACAGCACTCATAATCATTTCCATATTTTCTTCAGATGAATCTTTTTCTTCATCTAAAACTGTTCTTTCAATCGTAACTGGTGTATTTAAAGCAAGTAATTCTTCTTCACTTATTTCAAATTTCTCAACTGCTAAATAAGTTTTAACAGAATTAACAGCACTATTAATTAAAGTCATATTTAAAGTATCAACAAAACCATGAGTTATCATTGAAACTTTAATAATATCTTTTTCATCATAATCAAATACTAAGGCAATTGAATCTTTTTCTTCTTCATTATTTTTAATTTCATCAGTTATTTCTTCTTTAGTTTTATCATATTTAATTATTTCATATTTATTATCTTCTGTTAATTTAAATCCTGCATCGATACTAGTCTTAAATATATCATAAGTATTAGTATTATCAATAACATAAATTTTCGTAGTTTTATCAAAATCACCACCAAAGAAAGTAATAATATGATCGATATTAGCAACGCCTACTATTAAAATGGCTAAAAAGATATTGGCTAAAACAAACCATTTAGTTTTAATCTTTCTTTTTAAGCTCATATTAATTAAAAATTTTAATTTATTTTTCATATGATTCACCTACTTTTGCTACAAAGATTTCATTTAAAGATGGTTCTTCAACAGAAAATTTAGTTATATTATCACATTTACTAATATATTTAAATACATCTTTAACTATATCTTGATTTTCAATTTTAACTTCATATTCATCAGCTTTTTTCGTAACGGCTACGACACCAGCAATTTTTTCAACTTTTTCAATATCAATATCACCTTTAACTAAGATATTTTTCTTACGATATTGTTCTTTTATTTTTTTTAATTCACCTGACAAAACTGATTTACCATTTACTAAAACTACTAATTTTTTACAAAACAATTCTACATGTTCCATTCGGTGTGATGAAAAGATAATCATACTACCTTTTTTAGACATTTCAATTATTTCTTTTTTAAATAATTCCACATTAAACGGATCCAAACCGCTAAATGGTTCATCTAATATTAATAGTTCTGGTTCATTTAAAATTGCTGTTATAAATTGAACTTTTTGTTGATTACCTTTGGATAATTCTTTTATTTTTTTATCTAAATATTCTGGTATTTCAAATTTTTCTAATAATTCTTTAGTTCTTTTAATGATATCTTCTTCTTTCATTCCTTTTAAAACACCATAGAAAATACATTGTTCTTTAACTGTTAATTTAGTTAATAAACTTCTTTCTTCAGTTAAAAAACCAATTTTATCAGTAACATCGTAATCTATTTTTTTATCATTTAAGGTAATATTACCTTTAGTAATATCAAGTAACCCCATAATCATCCTAAATGTTGTTGTTTTACCTGCACCATTAACACCCAATAGACCAAATATTTCTCCTGGTTTTACTACAAAAGATAAATCGTCTACCGCTTTAAAATCACCATAATATTTTGTAACTCCATCTACTTTTAACATTATAACCACCTCGAATTTTTTATTTTTTTTGATGTATCATTTTCATATTGCTTGTATAATTTAAGTAATTTTCTAATTACTTTATCATAATTATCATAAATTTCATTGCTGTTATTTAAAGAAAAAAATGTTTGTATAAATTTATAAAAATCGCCTTTATCTGTATATAGATTCATAATTTCATCTAACTTTTTTTTACTTTTTTCACTTTTGATATTGAAAATATATTCTTGATAATAATTAATTAATAATTTGGAAATAATATCGTTTTCTAAATATAAAAAATTTACAATTTTATCATAATTTTTACAAAAGTTAACCATCATTTTATTACAAAACGAACGATATCATTATATGTTATTACAACCATAAGCAACATTAATAAGGCTAATCCAACTGCATGAATTGTATTTTCCACATTTGGTTGTAATGGTTTTCTTCTTATTTTTTCAATTATCAAAAATATTATTCTTCCTCCATCAAAAGCAGGAATTGGTAATAAATTAATAAAACCAACATTAATACTTAATAAGCATGTTAATGAAATAAGGCTTAATATACCAGCTGAAGCTGATTGCCCAACAATGTTATAAATTCCAACTGGGCCTGATAAATTATTTAAACTTAATTTACCATTAAATAAATAAATAATTGTTGCAAACATTTGCTCAATCAAACTAAAAAATTTTGTAATTGCATATTTAATGGCCTCAAAAAAACCAGTTTCAATACTATTATCTAAAGAGAAACGATATTGATAAGATATACCTTGTTCTGTTTCTATTTCATTAGGAACAATCGTAATCGTTTTAACTTCACCATCTCTTAAAACAGCTAATTCGATTGATTTACCATAATTAATTTGATATTCAAGCATAAATCGATCAATATTATTTATTTTTACGCCATTCAAACTTATTATTTCATCAGCAATTCGAAGACCTGCTTTATAACTTGGTCCATCATTTGGAACACTAGAAACAATTGGTTTATTATTTGGATTTCCATTAATCAAACCTAATATAAATAACAGAATAATAGCAAATATAAAATTAAACATAACTCCTGCGACCATTGTTAAAAATCTTTGCATCCATGTTTTAGCTTGTAAGGTTTTTTCTTTGGGAATATCATCATCTTCAGTAACATCTTCGCCAGCCATCGCACAAAATCCCCCAATTGGTAATAATCTAATTCCATATTCTGTTTCATCATTTTTTCTTTTAAACATAAATAATCGTGGTCCCATTCCGAGACAAAATTCATAAACATGAATTCCGGCTTTTTTAGCAAAAATAAAGTGACCTAATTCATGAACAAAAATTATTAAACTAAGTATTAATACAAAATATATAAATGTCATATAATCTCCTTTACATTAAAAAATTAATAAAATACGTAATTGCTAAAGCAATAAAAATAACACTATCAAACCGATCCAATATTCCGCCATGACCTGGCATAATATTAGAAAAATCTTTAATTTGATATTGCCGTTTTATTAAAGAGAAAAACAAATCTCCCAATTGCCCAATTATTGATAAAAAAATAGTCAAAAATATAAGTGAAAATATATCTATTTCTTGATTTATAAAAAGTAAATAAAACAAAACACTTATTAAAGTCCCAAAAAAAGTTCCTCCTAAACAGCCTTCCCAAGTTTTATTTGGTGAAATTTCATTAATTTTAGTTTTACCAAACATGCTTCCAATTGAATGAGCAAAAGTATCAGTCATAGTAGCAATCAAAAATACATAAATAAAATAATATATGCTCATATTTCTTAAAATAATTAAACTAGAAAAAGCACTACTTAAAAAAACAGTAATTCCTAACAAATAAAAACATTTTTCAACTTTAAAGTCACTATGATGTTTAATTAAAAATAAACAACCATATATTAATAAAACTATACTAAAAATTTTAAAATCGAATAAATTGTCTAAACTAGTTTTTGTAATGCAGGAACCTAACAAAAATAAAAAACATATATAACTTATTAGTCTTACCCAATAATCATCATCAATTAAATCTAATAATTCTTTAAAAGCTAATAAAGCTAAAATAAATGATAAAAAATAAAATGGAATTCCACCAATATATATCAAAGGGAGACAAATAATTAAAGCTATTATTGCACTAATTAATCTTTTTTTCATTTTTAACACCACCAAATCTTCGATCACGATTAAAATATGAAGATAATATTAAATCAAATTCTTCTTTTTGGAAATCGGGAAATAAAGTATTCGTAAAATAAAATTCTGCATATGCAGCTTGCCATAACATAAAATTACTAAGTCTTAATTCACCACCAGTCCTAATTATTAAATCTAAGTCTGGTAAATCATTATATAAATTTTTTTTAAAAATTGCTTCAGTTATTTCATTAGCTTCTATTTTACTATTTACTATTTTTTTACAAGCATCAATTATTTCAAAATGTGAACCATAATTCAGGCAAAAATTTATAATTCCTTGTTTATTGTCTTTTGTTTTATATGTTATCTCATCAATAATATTTAATAAATCTTGTCTTAACGGTTCTCTCCGTCCCGAAAAAACAATTTTAATATCTTGATTTTCAAATAATTTAAAATCTTTTTTAAACATTTTAACAAATAATTCCATTAAGTAATTAACTTCTTCTTTACTTCTTTTAAAATTTTCTGTCGAAAAAATATATAAACTTAAAACATATATGCCTTTGTTAAATATATGTTGGCAAAGGTTATTTAAATTTTTAGCACCAGCTAAATGACCATCACTTCTTTTTTTTCCTCTTTTAGTAGCCCATCTTCCATTACCATCAACGATAATTCCAATATGCTTAGGTATATTCATTAAATCACCCTATTTAATATTATATTATAAATAATTGATTAATACAATAATAAAAGAAATTATTATTAATTTTAAATTATTTTTCGATTTTTTTAAGCAAATATAGACTTCTAATTTTTTAAGAATTGCAAAGCACTTTCCTAGTATACAATTATGTAGAATTCTACATAATTATAAAAAAGTAAGAATTTAATCTTACTCTTAATACGAATCAATATTTATTTTAACCTTTTTCATACCATTAGCATAAGCTGATGCTTGTATTATAGTACGAATCGAATTAGCAATAATGCCTTGTTTACCTATTACACTACCAATAATACTTTCATCAACTAAAACTTGAATAGTAATATATTCTTCATCATCTTCAAATTGCTTAACAGAAACCTTATCAGAATCTGTTACAACACTTTTAACTAAAAATTCAGTTAATGCTACTAAATCCATATTATTTACCTTTATTTATTTTTGATTCGTGGAATTGTTTTAAAATACCATGTTTTTTAAATAAACCTCTCACTGTATCGGTAGGAACAGCGCCATTGTTTAACCATTTTTGTGCTAAAGTTTCATCTATTTTGATTTCAGCAGGTTCAACAATAGGATTATAATAACCTATTTCTTCAATTACTTTTCCATCTCGCTTGTTTCTTGAATCAGCGGCAACAATACGATAAAATGGTCTTTTTTTAGCTCCCATTCTTTTTAATCTTAATTTTACAGCCATTTGTTAATCACTCCTTTTCTTAGGTAATTATAACATATAAAAATAAAAGTGTCAACTATTTTTGGTTGACACTTTTATTTTATGTAATTTTCATCTATTTTATCAATTTCTTCTAAATCTTCATCTGTTATTTCATCATCAATATCCTCCCATGGTTCTTCATCTTCTTCAATTGCAATTTTTACTTTTGTTTCACCAACTATTTCTACACCTAATTCTTTTTCTATGTTAAAAGAGATTTCTTTATTATCAAGTATATTAACCCCTAAGCAAGTCGGTTGACTTAAAGTCCTTACAATAATATCTGTTTCGTTACTTAAGTCAGCATTTTCTTTTAATTTAACATTAAATAAATCATTGTATTCAATTTTTTGATTTACCACAGTTGTTTTAGAATCATTTTCATAAGAATACCAAATATTTACATCAAAAGAACCATCCACACCAATTTTATCTCCTGATTTGTATCCTTTAAATTTATGATTAATTACCCAGCAACCTAAAATAGTTGTTGGTTGATCACTAGTAGTTATTTTATAGTTGTTTTTAAAATATTTTTTCCCTTTACCAATAACTGCCTTAGTGACTATTTCTTTATATAAAGCCATAATATCACCTCTCTAATCTAATATATGCTTATATTAGTTATTTGTATACAAAAAGGTGGTATTAAATAAAATTTACTTAATTATAAAATTTTAAAACTATAACTAATTATTAAATAATATTCATGCCTTAGATTTTAAAAAAATATTTATATAGTAAAAATAATTATAAGAAAAAGAACTAAAAAAATTTTTATAAATATATAGTTAATTATATAGCGAATAAAGAAAAATCTATTATTGTAAATTTAGTATCACCGTTAGATATTAGAAAGAAAAGAAACTATATAAGATATGAAAATGGTGGACAT
>CALVVV010000002.1 GCA_944363995.1 uncultured Bacilli bacterium | reverse complement strand
TTTTTCTAAACAAAGATTAAATTTGAAACCAGAAATATTTATAGATTTATATAAAGATTATTTAAGGGATTTTTATACAAATTCAAAAGATGAAGTAAAGACTTATAAAGAACATCATGTTTTAGCAATAGATGGTTCAATGTTTAAAATTCCAAATACTAAAGAGTTAAGAGAAATATTTAAAACACAAAAAAACAATTCAGGACATAGAGAATCAGCAAGGGCGAGGGTGTCAGGAATATATGATATTGAAAATGAATTTATAATAGATGCTATAATAGCCGATTGTGAACAAGGAGAAAAAAATCTTGCAAAAAAGAATGTAACAGAAGCTGGAAAAATTATAGATTTAACTAAAAGTATAATAATCTTTGATCGAGGATATCCAGGAATTGACTTGATTTGGTTTTTAGAAAAAATAGGAGCAAAATATATTTTCAGATTACAAAGCACAAATATGTATGAAAAAGAAAAAAGACAGATGATTACAATAAAGTATTTAGTCCAAAAACATTAAGAAAGCAATTAAATCATTTTCAAAAAAAAGCAAATATTCCACATACAAAATTTAAAGATTTAAGAAGTTCTCATGGAACATTCCTACTAAGTACCATCATTCTATTGATGAAGTTAAAGATAGATTAAGACACACTTCTTCAAAAACAACTGAAAAATATTACGCTACTTTTTACGGAAAAACTAAAAGAAATTTAGAAAATGATATAGATAAATATGCTATTTAGGAGTTTTTTGGGAGTATAATTAAAAATATATAATAAAAAACCTTTATTTTTAAAGGCTTTTATTTATCTAATGGTGTCCCAGAAGGGATTCGAACCCCTGACCGCTGCCTTAGAAGGGCATTGCTCTATCCAACTGAGCTACTGAGACAAAACAAGAACGAATTAATTATACAACATATTAATCTAATATTCAACCCTTTTTCTTTATTTTTTAGATTTTTTTTGATATAATGGATAAAAGAAAGGTGATATTTTTGAAAAAGATACGTAAAGCTGTTATACCAGTAGCAGGTATGGGAACTAGATTTTTACCAGTAACAAAGTCAGTTCCAAAAGAAATGCTACCAATTATTGATAAGCCAACTTTACAATATATTGTTGAAGAATGTGTGGAAAGTGGAATTGAAGAAATATTATTTATTATAAGTCCATATAAAAGAAATATTGAAGATCATTTTGACCAAAGTTTTGAACTAGAAACTAGACTAGAAAGAAATAACAAATTAAAAGAATTAGAAATAGTTAAAAATATTTCTAAAATGTGTAGGATATATTATACAAGACAAGGTGAACCATTAGGTAGTGGTCATGCAATTAAATTAGCTAAATCTTTTATTGGTAACGAACCATTTGCTGTTTTATATGGCGATGATTTAATGAAAGCAAATACTCCTGTTTTAAAGCAATTAATTGATGTTTACGAAAAATATGATTGTAATGTAATAGGTGTACAAGAAGT
Organism: uncultured Bacilli bacterium; assembly: GCA_944363995.1. Lineage (GTDB taxonomy): Bacteria > Bacillota_I > Bacilli_A > RF39 > UBA660 > Faecisoma. Next base: position 32,873 of record CALVVV010000002.1, on the reverse strand, counting down.
TGATAAAAAATTAGTTTATAAATATGGTATTATTGATTTTGAAAATGGTGACAAAATTAAAAGTATTGTTGAAAAACCTTCTATCGATGAAGCACCAAGTAATTTTGCAGGACTTGGTAGATACATTGTAAAACCAGAAATATTTGATGAATTAGATAAATTAGAAAAAGGTAAAGGAAATGAATATCAATTTACCGATGGCATGTTAAATTTGATGAAGAAACAAGATTTTTACGCTTGTAAATTTAAAGGTACATACTTTGATATTGGTAATCAATTAGGTTATTTAAAAGCAAATATCGCATATGCTTTAGATAGAGAAGATTTAAAAGAAGATTTAAAACAATTTTTAAAAGAGATCAAATGATCTCTTTTCTAATTAAATTAATAAATTCATCGATTGATACATTAATAGTTTCTTCACTACCATATTTTCTATAACTAATTGTATTGCTATCAACTTCTTTTTGACCTAATATCAATGTATAAGGAATTTTTCTAATAACACTATCTCTCATTCTATAACTTAATTTTTCTTCTCTATTATCTAATTCCACTCTAAAATTATTTTCCAATAACATTGAATATAAATTATTAGCGTATTCCAAATGATATTCATTATTAACTGGAATTATATTAATTTGAACTGGTGATAACCAAGTTGGCAAGGCTCCTTTAGTTTCTTCTAATATAAATGCTGTGAATCTATCAAATGTTCCAAAAATAGCTCGATGAATTACGACAGGTATTTGTTTTTCACCTTTATTATCAATATAATTTAGTTCAAATCTTCTAGGCAATAAGAAATCTAATTGACAAGTTGATAAAGTAACTTCTGGGCCAACAGCAGGTTTTACTTCAACATCTAGTTTAGGGCCATAAAAAGCAGCTTCTCCTACCCCCTCAAAATAAGGTATTTTTAACTCATTCAGAACTTCTCTTAATTTGCTTTCAGCATTATTCCACATTTCATCATCATCAAAATATTTTTCTTTATCTTCTTTATCTCTTAAAGACAATCTAAATTTATAATCTTTAATACCAAAATCTTTATAAACATCTAATATTAAATTAACAACTGATTTAAATTCATCTTTAATTTGTTCTGGTGTCACAAATAAATGAGCATCATTTTGACACATGCATCTAACACGCTCTAATCCTTTTACAGCTCCAGATGCTTCATATCTAAAGTCCGTAGCAAATTCTCCAATCCTAATTGGTAAATCTCGATATGAATGTAATTTATTTTTATATATTAACATATGATGTGGACAATTCATTGGTCTTAATACAAATTCCTCTTCATCAACTTTCATCATAGGAAACATATTTTCTTTATAATGATCCCAATGTCCACTTGTTTTATATAAATTAACAGTTCCAACACAAGGTGTATAAACGTGATTATATCCCAATTTTTTTTCTTTATTATAAATATAGTTTTCTAATTGTTTTCTTATAATAGCTCCATTAGGTAACCATAAAGGCATTCCCGCCCCAACTAATTCATGATTCATATATATTTCTTGTTCTTTACCAATTTTTCGATGATCTCTTAATTTAGCTTCCTCTAAATATTGTAAATGTTCTTTCAAATCATGTTCTGTTTCATAACAAATACCATATATTCTTTGAAGTGCTTTATTTTTAGAATCACCTTTAAAATAAGCTCCACTTACTTTAAGTAATTTAAAATATTTTAATTCTTTAACAGATTCAACATGTGGTCCACGACAAAGGTCAGTAAAATCTCCTTGTGTATAACAAGATATAATCGTATCATCTTTCATATTGTTAATTAAATCAATTTTATATGGATCATTTTTAAATTTTTCTAATGCTTCTTCTCGACTTAATTCTTCACGATAAATTCTTTTACCATCTTTCGAAATTTTTTTCATTTCTTTCTCAATTTTTTCTAAATCTTCTTCTTTAATAACAGATTCGCCTAAATCAATATCGTAATAAAATCCTTCTTCAATAACTGGGCCTACCCAAAATAAAGCATTGGGATATAAATGTTTAACAGCTTGGGCTAAAAGGTGAGCACAACTATGGTTTACAATGTTTAATCTTTTATCTTCTTTAATATTTTTTAACATATTTTTTCCCTCCTAATTGTTCAATTTTTGAATATTTATCAATTTCTTTTAAAATAGCAATTGTTTCTTCAATTTGATTTTTTTCATACAAAAGTAATTGCATTCTACCCCACAAATTTACTAATTGAGATAACTGATTAATACTGGTTTTTTTTAAATTTGCAATTTGTTGTTCAATTTCATTTAGTTTTTCAATTTTTTTTAAATCTAATGGATTAATATAAGGAGCAATATTCCCCCAACTATCATAAACCAATAAAATTTTGCTAGACAAAATAAGTTCTGTATTGGCTGCTGCAAATTGAAACGGGATTGAAACAACATAGGGATTATCAAAAAGCTTTAACTGCTTATGAGTTAAACGTCGACAATCAATATAAATACCATCGTTTAAATATTGACAAATAAAGTTCTCCATTTTTATTGTATCTTTAGTTTTATCAAATCGACTTAAATCTTTTTTATTCATGAATATCCTCCTAAATACAAAAACACCCCTTTAAAAAGGAGTGCTTAATTACACGGTACCATCCTACTTGAAACTTAATTAAAATAACGGTATTAACCGGAAATCTCTTTCGAGTTCTACTCATAGGTAGTAACTTTTAATGCTTTTTACTAACCTCACACTATCGCTAGCTCGCTTAAAAAAGAATCTTAAAAGCCATGTCCTAATCAAAGTATTTAATTATATTTTAACATTTTTTATATATTTGTCAATAAGTTTCTATATTTAAATCATATATATTGTTAATTAAAGTTTCTTTATCTTTTGGAATTGTAATTGTATTTTTATCACCATCAGATATAAAGCGATTATTTTCTAATATTTTAAAATTCATTTCAATATCAAAATCTTTACCATTATTATCATAAGCTCGAATTCTTTTTAAAAATGTTTTATCAAATAATTTATTAAAGGGCGAATATTCCGCTTCCCACCCAACTCTTAAAGTAGCTATTGTATTATATTCTTTATCATTATAAATACCTTTTAAAATAGAACTAAAATTAGTATGGCTTTTATCATATGGTGAACCAAATGGTAAAGCTACTATATTAACATATTTCCCAGGTATATATTTATCTAATAAATTATAAACACTTCCAATTTCTTGAACAGATTTTTCTTTAGAAATACTAGTAAAATCAGCATGTGAATAACTATGATTACCAATGTCATATCCATTATCAATTAACCAATTTAAAATTTTTTCATTATATTCACTTTGATTAAACAAACCACCATTAACAAAAAAAGTTGCTGTTACATTGAAATCAGGATACTTTTGTTTGAATGATTCTAAAATACCAATTGCACAATTAGGATCAATTATTATATTACCATTTTCATCTAAACCAGTTACTTTTATATTATTAGATAATCCATCATCAAAAGTAATTATAATAGGGCTATACCCTGCTTCTACATCAATTATTCCATTAACATAATCGTTTAATCTTATCATTCGATAACCAGAATTATAGTAAAATTCTAAATCTTTTTTAAATGCTTCTGCCGTTCTTTGATAACCATCTTTATCGACATTTCCACCAATATATTCATTATCAGTAATATTGTGAATTCCATGATACATCATAATTGGAACATTTCCTGATTCATCAACTTTTAATTCTTCATAATCAATTCCTTTGGAAATATAAATAATCAGATCATCATTTTCCTTTATTTCACTATTTACTTCAATACTTTGTTTAAATATTTTATCTTTTTCATAATTATTATTTTGTTCTTCAATTTTTAAATTCAATTTATTTTCCGAAGCATATTTTTGAGCATCTGCTATTGTTTTATTAGTTAAGTCAATCATTAAATTATTTACTTTTTCTTTTTTATGATTTAATAAACAAATAAGAGCTAAAATAATAACTAAGACAAAAATTAAAATAATTATACGTTTAATTTTTAATTTTCTTTTCATTTTACCACCTTTATATATTATACACCCAATCGTTATTTTTATAAATACATAAAATGATAATAGGTGATATATATGTTTCATAGATGGTCACGAAATACTTGGTGTTTGTGTTTATTAGCATTAATTATTGTTTTTTGCTGGCAAGTTTTTATTACTTTTTTTATTATTACTAGATTTAATTTAATTTTATTATTTATATTATGGTTACTAATTTTATATTCTTTGTTCCGTATAATATGGTGAAATCAAATTTTCTGTTTTATATAATAGGTCGTACGTTTGACTAATTTCTTTTGTCATTTGATAAATATTTTTATCAAATTCTAACTTGGGTGGTAAAGCGATTAAAATGAATAATAATTTTCTTTCATCTTTTTGTAATGGATAACTTTGTTCGTAATGTTTCAAAATATCTTCAAAATTGTACTCTAACCCATGTCTTTTATATAATATATATATATCAAAAATCGGTATTCCTATTTTTGCTTTATCCCAGCTAATTAAATAACTATTTTCATTTTTAAAAAAATGGCTTAAATCTAAATTATTATGAAGAACAACCACACGTTGTTTGGTTTTTTCTTTAACTAATTCATACCAATTATCAATTTCTTGATTACAAAAATTAAGTGCATTAAAAATTCTAGTTATATTACGTGCTAACAAATATTCACTAGGACTCATATATACATGAGTGCCAATTAAAGTAATTAAATCATTATAATAACTATTCAAATAATCAATATTATTTTTTATATCCTCATATATTTGTTTATAGTCATCAAAATCAATTTCTTTATAATGCGTTGTTTTATTATGCAGTAAACTTATTAAATTAATTAAATCTAACATTTTTTGTTCATTAGGGTAATCAATATCTTCTATATATTCTATTATTTCATATTCTTCATCTTCATTTAAAGATTTAGGATAATAATTGAAACTACGTGACTTTAAATAGTCGAAAATTTTTTTATCTTTATTATTTTTTTTTATAACAAAACGCCCCATCTCTGTATCAACGATGGTTACTTTACCATTATTTAAATAGCGATGGGGTTTTAATTGATGTTTTTTTAAGATTTCATTAATTTGTTTCATGAACAGCTGGAATAATTAATTTATCTCCTATTTTAAGTTCACTTACATCATTATATTGTTCAATCAATTCTCTACTAATATTATATTTTAGAATTATACTTTCTAATGTATCATTTTCTTTTACAATACAAACTTTATAAGTTGCATATGTTTCATTATTATCATCAAAGTTGTCAAATAAAGATTTAACATCTTCGGTATTCAATCGTTCATTATTGTGATTTTCTTTTACTTGTGATTTTTCTTCTTTTATAACAGGCATTACTTTTTCCTCTTCATATTTAAAAGGTGGTAATGTTTCTTCTTCTTTTAAATTATCTAATCCTATTTCAACATTAATGTTCAGCAAATTATCATTAATTATTTCATAATAAAAATCATCTACTGTTATTTTTAAATCTTCTAAATTATATCTTTCACTCATTTCTATGTTGACAGGTATATTATATTTAAATTCTTCTGTGTTAACACTAATATCATTTATTTTATAACTACCACTTATAATTAAATTACCCTTAATGTTTCTATTTTCTAAATTAAGTTCATGATCCAAAGCAATACTTGTTATTTCAGCAACGTTTGTTTTAAAAGTAATATCCTTTTTTAAAGGTACAGTTTTTTTCATCTTATCACTCCCATTTAATTATATGAGAAATAAGATAATTTATACAAATAAAATTTAAAAATTGTCTAATGTTTTAATATGTTTTTTTATTTGTTTTTTTATAAACTTCCTAGTTTTTAAAGAATTAGTACGTTCAATATGATGATGATTGTATTCTAATATTTTTTTTACTCTATTTAAAAAAGTCGTATTATTTAATAAAATCGGACAATTTAAAATAAAATCGTTTAAGCTTGCGAAATAAAACTCATCGTTAGCTAATAATTCAATATTATCATTAAAAGCTATTTCGTCTATTTCATCTGAAAGATAAGTTAGATAAATAAAGTCATATCCAAGAGATTTTTTTACAAATTCTTCATATTTATAATATTGATCATAAGAAATTGTCTGTTTTAATTTAATTTCTGTTCTCGCTATTAACTCAGACAATATCCAATCTTCAATATAAGTTACTTCATAATTTAATTTGTTAAGATTTACAATCAAATTATTAAAAATTTCATAATATTTTATTTTTGTATCTTTATCTTTATAATCAGCATTAATTCTAATATAGTTAACTAATTCAGATAATTTTGGTTTGACATCTAAATCTTGATATGGACAATCTATTAAAATATAATCATTAATAAAATTAATTAATATTGCTATAAAATATTGATCAAAAATATATAAATCATAACATCCTTGATTGACCTTTTTATATATTTCATCATTATATAAATAACTTTGTAATAATTTACTGTAATAGAATATTTTAAATTCATTATCTTTCAACATTTTTAATCACCTGATAAATTTCTTTAAAATCTTTTACTGTAATAAATTTAATATTTTCTTTAACCTCATGTGGTAATTCTTCTAAATCTTTCAAATTTTCGTATGGTAGGATAATTGTTTTTATTCCACTTCTTAATGCACCTATTGTTTTTTCTTTTAAACCACCAATTGCTAAAACATGTCCTCTTAAAGTAATTTCACCGGTTAAAGCAATAGTATTAGGTATTTTAATTTGAGTAATTGCACTTAAAATAGCTAAAGTTAAAGCGATTCCCGCGCTAGGTCCATCCTTTTTTATTGCACCTTCAGGCACATGTATATGAATATCATTATTAATTAATTTTTCATAATCAATATTATATATTTTGTAATTGGATTTTAAATAACTTAAAGCAATACTTGCACTTTCTTTCATTACTTCGCCTAAACTTCCTGTTAGTAATAAATTTCCCTTACCTTTAAAATAATTAACTTCTATTGGTAATGTATCCCCACCATAAATAGTATAAGCTAAGCCATTAACAACACCTACTTGTGATTTAGTCTTTATATTAAATTTATATTTTTCTTTTCCTAAATATTTTTCTAAAACTTTTTCAGTAATGTTAATTTTATTGATCTTTATATTATTTATAACTAATTGAGTAATTATTTTTCTTATAATTTTATCTAATTGCCGTTGTAATTCTCTCACACCAGCCTCTTTAGTATAATTACGAATTATTTTTAATATTACATTATCACTAATATTGATAAACTTATTGTTTAAGCCTTTTTCATTGATAATTTTTGGTAATAAATATTTGTTAGCTATATCTAATTTTTCAAATTCTGTATAACCAGAAATATTGATGATTTCTAATCGATCTTTTAAAGGTTCTGGAATATCTTCAATGTAATTAGCCGTCAAAACAAATAAAACATGAGATAAATCAAACTCTTCTTCAATATAATTATCACTAAAATATTTATTTTGTTTTGAATCTAAAATACTTAATAAACTATTAGTAGGATTACTGCGATAATCATAACTCATTTTATCAATTTCATCAATTAATAATAAGGGATTACTACTTTTAGCTTTTTTTAAAGAAGAAATAATTCTTCCTGGACTGGCACCAACATATGTTTTGCGATGACCTAAAATTTCTGATTCATCCTTTATACCATTTAAAGATATTTTTACAAAATTTTTATTTAAAGATTTAGCAATACTAACTGCTAAGCTCGTTTTACCAACTCCAGGAGGTCCTACTAAACATATAATTGGACTAGCATCATTTTTACTTATTTGCTTAACAGCCAAATATTCAATAATTCGTTCTTTCACCTCTTCTAAACCATAATGTGATTTATCTAATTTTTCTTTGACATTATTTAAATCATTATTATCTTCTGTGTAAATATTCCAAGGTAAATTTAATAGCCATTCAATATAATCTCTTATTACATTGATTTCTGGTGAAGCAATTGAACTACTTTCATAACGTTTAATTTCAAAATAAAGTCTTTCTTTTATTTTAGGCGGACAAGAAAAATTTTCAATTTGTTTTTTTAATTTTTCTAATTCATTATCTTTACTTGAATATTCACCCAACTCTTCTTTAAGCATTCTTATCTTTTCTCTTAATAGAAATTCTTTTTGTGTGTCATCCATTTCTTTTTTTATCTTCATATCTAAATTACGTTCAATTTGAAACATTTCTTTTTCTATATAAATATCTTTTAATAGCATTTCACTACGTTTAATTGGATCAACTGTATTTAAATAATCTAACATTTTTTTCTTATTATTAAATAAATTGGGTACGACAATATCAGTAAATTTATCTAAATTAGTTTCTTTTTCAATCATATTAATGATATCATTACTAATATATGATATATTTTTTATATAGATTTTAATTTCTTTAACTAATTTGTTAATAATTAATTGTTCATTCTCTATTTTTTCACTAGTTATTTCACTAACAATTGATTCTAAAGGTTCTTTAACTTTATTTAAATTTAAAAATTCAACAATATTTACTCTTCTTAGACCTTTTATATCAACACGCATATTTCCATTCGGTAATACCAAATGACTTTCTATTTTTGATAAAACACCAATTTTAGGCATTCTTTTTTGATTATATTCACTAACAACTAAAATATAATTATCATGAAATAATAATGCCATATCAATAACATTATTATCACTGTTTTTTGCATCAAATTCTAATTTCAAAATATTTTGTGGTAATAAAACAATGCCATTTAAAAGGATTACTGGCAAATTATATTTTTTCAAGATTGATCACTTCCCTTTTAAACCTGGTTATTATTATAGCATAAAAAAAAAGATTTTAAACTACTATTTAATGGTAATTAAAAACTTTCATCTAACAACTGTTCTAAATCAACTATTGCTATATCTTTTGACATAATATATTCAATTATTAAAGGTAATTCTTTTGTAACTTGATTATTTATATCTAATGAAATAATACTCCCATTTTTTAAATATTTTTTTACTTCTATTAACGGATTTTTTTTTATTATTAGACTAGGTATAACTGTATAACTTTTATTATTTTGACAAATATTTAATATTTCAGGATTTTCTTTTTCTGTATAACAATATGTATGATTTTGTTTACCAATATTTGTAACTATAGTATTCATCCAACTAATACCACTCACATTATATTGATAATTATAACCTAAATTACCAATTAAATAGCCAGCTTTTATTAAATCCATTATTTTATCATTATTATTTTCAAACCAAATGCCATCAATATAAAAAGTTGCATACAATTGATATTTTTTTAATATTAGAATAATATCATTAACATTATCATTTTCTTTTACTTTAAAAAGTAAACTTACTTCGTTCTTATTTGAATTGCCACCAATAATGTATTTATTATAAATTTTTTTTATGCTGATTTCTGGTTCAATTTGTCGATAAACTAATAAATTTGTATTAAAGCTATTTATTTTTTTCATTTTTTTATAACTTTCATTTATATCAATTTCCATACCATTTATTCCAGGAATGATTGTATTATTATCAATTTTTGCATTAATAGGATCAATTTTATATTGGTTAGTTACTTCTTCAATTTGATTTAAAATATCATCATTTTCTTTTATAACTGTTGTTATTTTGTCAGTATAAAAAAAACTAAAACAAATCAAACTAAATAAACCAATTAATTCAAATATTTTTTTCAATTTTATCACCTAATTAAATATATGAATTTCATGTAACTATTTCACAAAATTAGGTATATTTCATAAGATAAATTGAAAGGAGTGTTTTTATGTATCCGAATTATTATAATAATTATTTTAATAACTATAAAAATAATCAAAATTATCCAAATGATGAAAGATTTATTGGTGGTTTCGCTTTTCCTTTTTTATTAGGAGGTGTCACAGGAGCAGCTTTAGCTCCTAATTTCTGGCGTCCACCATATAATAGACCACCATATCCACTATATCCACCATACCCACCATACGGTCCATATTATCGTTAAAAGAACTAGGATACTAGTTCTTTTAATATTTTAGTATAATAGTAGCTTTTATTTTGCTTCTTCTTGTGCTCTTGTTTCTCTAATTACAATAACCTTAATAGTACCTGGATATTGTAAAGTTTCCTCTATTTTATTTTTAATATCACGTGCAACTTTATAACTAGCAGTATCATCGATTTTATCTGGTTTAACTATAACCCTTAATTCTCTACCAGCTTGCATAGCATATGATTTTTCAACGCCTGGTATTTCATTACCTATTTTTTCCAGTTCTTGTAATCGTTGAACATAATTTTCTAAAGAATCATTTCTTGCACCAGGACGTGAAGCTGACAAGGCATCAGCTATTGCTACTAAAACTGATATGACACTAGTTGCATCTTTATCACCATGGTGTGATTCAATAGCATTAATAACTGTTTCACTTTCCTTATATTTTTTGGCTAAATTAGCACCTAATTCAACATGAGAACCTTCAACTTCATGATCAATTGATTTTCCAATGTCGTGAAATAAACCCGCTCTCTTAGCTAAAGCAACATTTTCACCTAACTCACTAGCTAAAATACCTGATAAATGAGCTACTTCGATAGAATGTTTTAAAGCATTTTGCCCAAAACTAGTTCTAAAATATAATTTTCCTAATAATTCTTGCAATTCAGGTTCAACTTTTGTAATGCCTAATTCAAATAGAGCATCTTCACCATATTCAAGTAATTTAGCTTTCATTTCTTGAACAGTTTTATCATATATTTCTTCAATTCTACCAGGATGAATTCTTCCATCTTTTATTAATGATTCAATTGCAACCCTAGCAATTTCTCTACGATATGGATCAAAGCTAGATAGTACTATTGCTTCTGGCGTATCATCAATTATCAAATCAACACCAGTTACTGCCTCAATTGAACGAATATTTCGTCCTTCTCGACCAATTAATCTTCCTTTCATATCATCATTTGGTAAATTAACGACTGTTACAGTTTGATCACCAGCAACATCGCCAGCATATTTTTGCATTGAACTAATTAGCAGACTTTTTGCTTTTTTATCAACTTCTAACTTTGCTTCAACTTCCCTATCTTTAATGTAAGCGGCTATTTCTAAATTCATCATTTCTTCAACTTTTTTCAAAACTAAATCCCTTGCTTCATTTTTAGAATAACCAGCTATTTTTTCTAGTAAATCCACTTGTTGCTTTTTTATTTCCTCCACTTTATCTTGTTCTTTTTGAATTTCTCTTTGTTTGTTAACTAAATTATTTTCTCTTTCTTCTAACATTTGCTCACGATTTTGTAATGTTTGATCTCTTTTATCAATATTACCTTCTCTTAAAATTAAACGATCTTCTGAATCTTTAATTTCATTTTTCTTTTCTTTTACTTCTTTTTCAAATTCTATTTTTAATTTATGAGCTTCTTCTTTAGCTTCTAATAAATAATTTCTCTTTATTTTATCAGCTTCTTTGTTAGCTTTATCAATAATTGATTCAGCTTTTTTTTCAGACATATTATTTTTTATATAATTTAGTATAATCATTGTAATGATTCCGACAAAAATTCCCAATATTACAAATAAAATGGAGAGTATAATACCATTCATATATTACCTCCACTTTCTTAGAGTGTTAACTCTAATATTATTTTAATAAAATAAGTCAAATAAGTCAAGAATAATTTATTTTCATTTTGACAAAAATTATTAAAAAATGTATAATTATAAAGTCATAACTCTTAAAAAGGAAGGAGGTTAAAATGTTTAAAGAAAATGCTACTAAAATTTTTGCTCTAGGTGGACTAGGTGAAGTAGGAAAAAATATGTATTGTATATCACATGAAAATGAAATTATTATTATTGATGCTGGTGTTACATTTCCTGATAATATGATGGGTATAGATTATATTATACCTGATTTTACTTTTCTAAAACGAAATGAACGCAAGATTAAAGCATTATTTATAACTCATGGTCATGAAGATCATATTGGTGCAATTCCTTTTTTATTACAAAACGTTAATATTCCTACTATTTATGCACCTAATCAAGCTATTGGATTAATTAAAGGTAAATTAGAAGAAAGAAATATTCAATATAAAAATTTATATGTTTATAATGAAAAATCAAAAATTAAATTTAAACATATGATGGTGGAATTTTTTATGACAACCCACTCTATTCCTGATAGTCATGGTATATGCATTCATACGCCTAATGGCACTATTGTGACAACAGGAGATTTTAAATTTGATTTAACACCAATTGGACCTATGGCAAATATTCATAAAATGGCTGAAATTGGAAAAAAAGGTGTAACATTATTATTAAGTGATAGTACAAACGCTTTAAATGAAGGTTTTTCTGCTAGTGAGTCTAAAGTTGATGAAGCATTATCAGAAATATTTAGAAAACACCATGGCCGTATTATTATTGCTACATTTGCTTCTAATATTTACCGTTTAAAACATATTGTTGACACATGTAAAAGAAATAATCGAAAAATTGCTATTTTTGGTAGAAGCATGAACACTAATATTGAAATTTCAATTGAAGGTGGATATATTAAAAATAAAGGAATTTTTATTAGTCCGGAAGAAGCTAATAACATGCCTGATCATAAAGTTTGTCTTTTATGTACTGGAAGTCAAGGCGAACCCTTAGCTGCTCTAAGTAGAATTGCCAATGGTAATCACAAACAAATAAAATTAAAAAGTAATGATACTGTTGTATTTTCTTCTTCAGCAATTCCAGGAAATGCAATTAGTATTTCAAGAACCATAAATAAACTTTATTTGAAAGGTGTTAAAGTATATACCAACACTTCTTTAAGCGATGTTCATACATCAGGTCATGCTAGTCAAGAAGAATTAAAATTAATGATTAGACTTATTAAACCAAAATATTTTATGCCAGTTCATGGTGAATATCGAATGCTTAAAAGTCATGCCGATTTAGGCGTAATGTGTAATATACCTAAAGAAAATACTTTTGTGTTAAGCAATGGTGATGTTTTAAACATGAAAAATGGTTACATTACAAAAGGTGAATCAGTTGTTGCTGGTGACTCTTATGTTGATGGTAATAAAATTGGTGATGTTGATAATATTGTCATAAAAGAAAGAAAATCAATGAGCCAAGATGGTATTGTTATTATTAGTTTTGCTATTAAAAACAATAAATTGTTATCAAATCCGACTGTTACTACTCGTGGGTTTGTTTTAGTTAATGATAATATGGAATTATTGCATGATTTAGAAAACAAAACAAAATATGTCGTTGAACATAATATTAAAAATATTGGTGATTTAAAATCATTAATCATATCAGAATTATTAAATTATGTTTATAATAAAACAGGTCGAAAACCAACAATATTACCAGTTATTATGGAGATAAAGTAATTTTATCTCTTTTTATATTGACTAATTATATAAGTTTAATAAATTAATTTTATAATAGACAAAAAATGTCATTTCTGACATTTTTCACAGTAATATGTTCCTCTTCCATTAATTTTTACTTTGATAACTTTATGATTACATGGGCATATCTTTTTTGTATGAACTAATAATTCATTTTGAAATTTGCCATGTACACCTTCACTAGAAGTATAACTTTTAATTGTTGTTCCGCCTAATTTAATTGCTTTTTCTAAAACATTTTTAGTATTAATAATTATATTTTTTAATTCTTCATTAGATAAGGTTTTAGCCTTTTTATAAGGATTTATTTTACTTAAATATAATATTTCATCTGCATATATATTACCGATACCAACTATTATTGACTGATCTAATAAAACTGTTTTTATAGGATTTTCCTTATTTTGATATCTTATTTTCAAATAATCGACATCTAATTTATCATCCCATGGTTCATACCCTAATTCATTTAATGGCTTAGTATTATAAATATTTTTTTTATCTAATAAATACATTCTACCAAATTTTCGTGTATCATTGTATCGCAATTCAAAATCTTTAAATTTAAATATAACGTGTTGATGTTTAGTTACCTCATCATTAAAATTTTTAATATAATACTTACCTTCCATCCGTAAATGTGATAATAAATAATAATCATTTAATTCAAATAACAACCATTTTCCTCTTCTTTTAATATCAATTACTGTTTGATTTTTAAGTTTTTCAATAAAATCTAAATAATCCATATTTTCAATCATTTTAGGGTAATTAACTACTACATCTAATATTGTTTGATTTATTATTTGGCTTTTCAAAACTTCTTTTACGGTTTCTACTTCTGGCAATTCAGGCATAGTTCCTCCAATTGATAATCATATTTTATTATTTTATTAATATTATCAAGTAAATTAATATCAACTTTACTAAAATATAATCGTATTTTTAATTTATTAGAATTTAAATTAAGTGATTCCCCTAAAATTTTACCCATATTAATCAAATTTAAATCTGGTCTTATATTCAATATTTCATGAGTTAAAATAGGATAATGGGTGCAACCTAAAACTAAATTGGAATTTGTAGGTATTTTATTTAAATATTCTTTTAAAGCATCAGTTACATTTTTTCCATTTTCAATTAAAGGTACTAATAAAGGGCATTCAATAGCATTATTAAATATTTTGCTTCTACAAGTCATTGGTGTAGCAAAGGTATAATAACTTTTATCTTTTAAATAATTTAATGTTGGACTAATAATATCATAAATAGGAATATCATATTTATTTTTTAAATATTCGTAAATATTAGAACTAATAGTTCCACAAGCAATAATAATCATATCAACATTTTTTGAAATTAAAAATTCAATTATTTTAGAAGCTAAAATTTGTAATTCATGTTTTGTTTTAGTTCCATAAGGAATATTTATATTATCACCATAATAATAATATTCATTTTTATATTTAAGCAATTCTTTTAATACAGTTAAACCACCAATACCAGAATCAAATATACCTATTTTCATGTTAATCATCTCATTTTTTATATTAATATAATTTTACTTATAATATTATCTTGTTAAATTTGATTGCTTATTTAATGAAGCAACAGAAGCTATTGCATAAGATAATACATCAAAAACTTTTTGATTATCAAGCATTTCATCTTTATGAACAAATGAATATGTATATGTTTGCTTTAAAAAAATTGCTTTTATTAATTCACTTAACTGAACATTCGTAATATTATCAGGGAAATATATAAGACAATTATCACTTTCTAATTGCAATAATAATATTCCTTGTTCTTTTGCATCTATTCCAGCTTGAAACGGCATTGTCGTCATTGGAATATTAGCACCTAATTCGTTAGATATTTTTACAGTTGCATTTGCATGATAATTTAGAGTTTGATCAAAATTTTCTATTCCTACGCTACCATTACGTGAAATACCAATAACACCACGTTTTAAGTAATAAATATCTTTATTATTATTCTGTGAATGTGATTTATGAACATCACTGGATTTTTGTTGTGTTAAAGTTTGTTCAATACGATTTAATGCAGATTGAAGCTTAGCCATTAAATCTATATTTTTACTATCAAAATCAGAATCTGTTAAAATTTTACTTAATTCTTCAGTCGTATGTCTATCTTGCTCTTTAAATTCAAAATTAGACGAAAAGTCTTTTTCTCCATTTACATCAACACTACTACTTATAAAATCTTTTTCCATTTTATTGTCCTTTCTTATTTATTATATTAATTTTTTCTTTTCCACCCATATAAGGTTGTAAAGATTTAGGTATTTTTATACTTCCATCCTTTTGGTAATTATTTTCTAAGAAAGCAATTAATCCACGTGGTGTAGCAAAAACTGTATTATTTAAAGTATGTAAGTAATAGGTCCCTTTATCATTCTTGGTTCTTATTCCCAATCTTCTAGCTTGAGCATCACCTAATGTCGAACAAGAACCTACCTCAAAATATTTTTGTTGTCTTGGACTCCAAGCTTCAATATCACAAGATTTAACTTTTAAATCAGCCAAATCACCTGAACAACATTCTAATGTTCTAACTGGCACATCCAAATTTCTAAATAATTCCACTGTATAACTCCACATTTTATTATACCAGTTCATTGCTTCTTCTGGTTTACACAACACTATCATTTCTTGTTTTTCAAATTGATGAACGCGATAAATACCTCTTTCTTCTATGCCATGTGCGCCTACCTCTTTTCGAAAGCATGGTGAATAACTTGTTAAAGTAATAGGTAATTCTTTCTCTTTAATAATTTGATTTTTAAATCTACCAATCATTGAATGTTCAGAAGTTCCTATCAAATATAAATCTTCATTTGCTATTTTATACATCATTGCATCCATTTCTTCAAATGACATAACACCATTAACAACATCACTTCTAATCATAAAAGGTGGAATACAATAAGTAAATCCCTTGTCTATCATAAAATCTCTTGCGTAAGATAATATAGCTGAATGAAGTCTTGCTATATCACCTATTAAATAATAAAAACCATTACCGCTAGTTCTAGCTGATGCTTCTTTATCTAAACAACCTGCCATTATATCCGCATGGTATGGAATTTCATAATCTGGAACAATTGGTTCACCAAACTTTTCTATTTCTACGTTTTCACTATCATCTTTACCAATAGGAACAGAATCATCAATGATATTTGGTATTGTCATCATTTTTTCTTTAATTTGTTGTTCTAATAATAATTCTTTTTCTTCTAATTCTTTTATCTCATTAGTATAATTACTAATTTCTTCTTTTATTTTATTTGCTTCTTCTTTTTTATTTTCTTTCATTAATAATCCAATTTCTAAACTTTTTTGATTTTTTAAAGCTCTTAAATTATCGCCTTTTAATTTACAATCACGAAATTCTTTATCAAGTTTTATTATTTCATCAACAGTAACTAATTTATGATACTGAAATTTTTTCTTTATATTTTCTTTTACTAATTCACTATTATCTCTTATTAATTTAATATCAATCATTTTAACTTCCTTTCCGAATATAAAGAGCTATTGATATTTAAGGATATGAATATAACATACCATAAATAACTTTAGCTCTACTTCAAAATAACAATTTTATTTAGTTAAATAAATTATTGATTAAAAATTCTATAACCGATTAATTTTCATTTTGTGCAATTAATTTTATCATTTTACAATTCTTTTGTCAACTGGTTATCTTTTATTCAAAATGTTAATTATTATTTAGTTTTTTGGTATTAATTTTTAATTGGCTTTTTATTTGTTGTTGTGATTCTAATAGTTCTTGCTTTAACCTTATCAATTCATCCTTTTCATTAATTTGTTTTAATTTTTGAATTAAAATATTATATGCTTGTACTAACTCCTGGCTGCTTTCGTCAAAAAAAGCCAACATATCAATTTTATCTTCATTATTAATAGCTAAAGTTAATTGAGAAATAAAATTTTTGGTAATACATTCTTGATTAACAAGATTTAATAATTTCTTTAAGGTATGAATAAAATCATTATATACAATTAAATGACCGTCGTATTTATTAGCTAAAACAACCAGTTCTTGTAAAAGATTTAGTTTTTTATTATTTTTTAAATAGTTTGATATACCAATATTTTTTATGTTTATGCAATTAATTAACATTATTCGTTGATTTTTTATTAATGCCTCTAAAATATTTTCTTTTGTTGCATCATCAAAAGCACAAATAATAGAAGATGGGCTATAATAATAATCATCATCCTGTTTCTTCAACCCTAAAAAAATTAATTTACTTTTCTCTTTAAAGGCAATATAATATTGACAACCATAATTGTTTTGTTGACCATTTAAATATGTTCTATGTAAAACATATTCTGATACAAAAAAAGTATTTTCAATATTGCATTTTAAAACAGTTACAAATGAACTTATTTTTTTTTCAATGTATGGGGAAAATATGTTGTAATAATAAATTTGACCACTTTCAATTTTTTTGTATATTATATCATATCTTTCAATGAGCTCTTCTAACATATCAAATGGTTTATTGGCTTTTAAAAGATTAATTTTTCTTAAATAAGCTACATCTATACCCAATAAATGAGGTATATTTTGCGGTTTAAACATAAATTCTAATGTTTTGCCGTTAGATAAATAGATTTTATTTTCATTAAATTTATAATTCGTTTCTTTATAAAATTTAACTGCTTTTTCTAATTTTTCAATTAACTGTCCAAATTCATATTTGCTTATCATAATTTTATCCTTTTTTAATTAATATAAGATTTTCTATTTATCAATTGCTTCCATATGAATAAATACATATTCTATTCTATTATCATCTTGTTTTAACTTATTTTCTATTTCATCTATAATTTTATGTGCTTCAGTTAATAATAAATCTTTCATTATAACATTTGATACTAATTTATAATAAGGTCCATATCTTAAAATATATAAATCTTTTATTTCGATAATTTCATCATATGACATAATTATATTTTTTATTTCCTTTATATATTCTTTATCTAATACTTGTTCTTCTAATAATATGCCTATATTTTCTTGTAAAATATTAAATCCTGTTTTAATAATAAATAAAGCTATTATTATCGTGCTTATTGTATCAGCATATTTTAATATACTAAATTCAGTTGAAAACTGCATTAATATAATTGATAGTAATACAAATATAGAACTATATACATCGGCTCTACTTTCTTTTCCTGACGCTATTAAAATATTGTTATCATATAAAACACCTTTTTTATAAATATAATTGGATAATAATAATTTTGATATTATAGTAAATAAACTTACTAATACCATCAATAAATTAGGAATTATTATTTCTTTATTAAATATATTATAAATTAATGTTAAACCTAATATAATGATTACTGTACCTATTATCATACTAGTAATGTATTCAGTTTTTCCATGACCGAATGGATGTTTTTTATCGGCTGGTTTTAATGATAAATAATTACCAAATATTGCTACTAAATCGGTAGATAAATCACTTAAAGAATGAATTCCGTCAGCTACTAAAGCATTACATTTACCAATAAAACCAAATAATATTTTAATAATAGATAAAAAGATATTGGTTATCGAACTAACCAATAAAACTTTTGTTATTTTCAAATTTAATCACCTTATTTCGCTTCGTACCAGTTATTGCCATATTCGATGTCAATTTTAAGTGGTACTTTTAATTTTATTACATTCTCCATAACATCTTTCATAATTTTAGTTACGGTTTCTTGTTCTTCTTTTAAACAATCAAAAACTAATTCATCGTGAACCTGAATAATCAATTTTGATTTCAAATTATTTTCCTTTAATTTTTTATGAATTAAAACCATTGCCTTTTTAATTATATCAGCACTAGTTCCTTGGATTGGTGTATTTAAAGCCATTCTTTCGCCTGATTGTCTAATCATATAGTTAGTATTTTTTAATTCATCGATAATTCTTTTACGATTAAATAATGTTTTAGCGTATCCACACTCATAGGCTTTTTTAATTGTGCTATCCATATATTCTTTAATGCCAGGATAAGTTTTTAAATATTCATCGATAAACTGTTTAGCGTCTTTATTTGATATATTTAAGTTTTCTGATAAGCCAAAACTACTAATACCATAAATAATACCAAAGTTAACTGCTTTAGCAATTCTGCGCATTTCTTTAGTAACTACATCAGTTTTAAAAATATCAGAAGCAGTTTTGCTGTGGATATCTAAATCATTATTAAATGCTTCTATTAAAGCTGGTACATCGGCCATATGGGCTAAAATGCGTAATTCTATTTGTGAATAATCGCCACTAATAATAACGGAATTAGATGATGGTATAAATGCTTTTCTTATTAATCTACCATATTCTGTACGAATTGGAATATTTTGTAAATTAGGTTCGATACTAGATAATCTACCAGTTCTAGTTAATGTTTGGGTATAAATTGTATGAATTTTACCATCTTTAATCGTACTAATTAATCCTTCAACATAAGTTGTATATAATTTATTTAACATTCGATATTCTAGTATTTTTTCAATAATTGGATGTTTATTGACTAATTTATTTAAAACATCAACAGCAGTCGAATAACCAGTTTTACCTTTTTTACCATGCGGTAAATTTAATCTTTCAAACAATACTTCACCTAATTGTTGTGGTGAGGAAATATTAAAAGATGTACCTGCTAAATTATAAATTTCTTTACTTAATATTTCTAATTTAATTTTAATTTCATTACCCATTTCATTTAAGATGTTTTTGTCGACTATAACACCATCATATTCCATATCACCTAAAACATAAGTTAAAGGAATTTCGATTTCATTATATAATTCTTCCATATCCTCTTCTTTTATTTTATTTAATAGTTCGTCTTTTATTTCATAAATAAATTTTGCTTTATTAACAACTATTTTTGCTATATCTTCTTGTTTTATAACATTTTCATAAAAAGGAATATTATAATTAAATTGATTAGCTAAATAAGCAATATCATCTTTAGTATTATATTCTAATAAAGATGCTGCTATCATTAAATCATTTTTTATATTTGGTATTTCAATGTTTTTATATTTTAATGAAACGTAAAGTTTTTTTAAATCATATGTAAATACATTTATATTTTTTAGAAAATCTAAATTAGTTATATTTTTTATATAATAAGCAACATCTTTATTATATATTCCTATACCTATAATATTAGAATTATGATAATTTGTGCCATCTAATTCTAAATAAATCGCACAATCTTTAGTAATTTTTATTTCACTTACATCATCGATAATCGTTATATTTATATCTTCTTCTTGTTTTTGTTCTTTTTTTAAGAATGAATAAAATTCTAATTCTTCATATAAACTATTTAATTTATTGGTACTACCTAAATATTTCAATTCATTAACATTTATATCGATAGGAACATTTTTATAGATAGTTGCTATTTCATAACTCATATAAGCATTATTTTTATCTATTTCTAATTTTTCTTTTGTTTTCCCTTTTATTTCATCAATATGTTCATATATACCATCTAATGTTTTATATTCTTGTAATAGTTTTAAAGCAGTTTTTTCTCCTATTCCTTTAACTCCTGGAATATTATCTGATGAATCGCCCATTAATGCTTTTAAATCGATAATATTAATTGGTTTAATGCCATATTCTTTTGTAAAAGTATCTTCATTATATCTTATATAATCTTTTTGTTTTAGTAATTTAATATCGATATCATTACTTATTAATTGTAATAAATCTTTATCACTACTAATAATTGTACCAATAAAGTTAGGATCTTTATTACAATATTCGGCAAATGTTCCAATTATATCATCTGCTTCATAATTATCTATTTCGTAATATTTAATTCCCATTGCATTTAATAATTCTTTAGCTTTGGGAAATTGTAGTTTTAATTCATTAGGAGTTTCGATTCTTCCTTGTTTATAAAAATCATATTTATCGTGTCTAAATGTTTTTCCTTTATCAAATGCTACCATTATATAAGTTGGTTTTTCTTCTTCGATTATTTTATGCATCATATTAGCAAAGCCAAATAAAGCATTAGTAGGAAAACCTTTACTATTTTTCATAAAATTACCATTATAAGCAGTAGCATAATAACTTCTAAATAATAGATTATTACCATCAACTAATATTATCTTTTCCATAATTTTTGTCGAGTAGTCTCGACTACACCTCTCTTTCTTTTTTTAGTGGAAATTTTCCACTAATTATATATGGATGCGCCATCAATTTTTAAAAATAATTAGTTTTTAAGGTTTCCTATTGATACAACATATATACCGTCTTCGCGTACATATGATAACCCTGCACCACTTAAAACAAGTAAAAATGTTGGTTCTCCACTTTTTTCAATGTCAACTTTTTCTTTAAATTTTTTTAAATTTTTAGCAGCATCTTCTACTTGTTTAGCTCCTAATTTTACCTCAATTGCTCCCCATTTACCATTTTCACATCGTAATATAAAATCAACTTCAAAATCTTTATTATCTCTATAATAAAACAATTCAGCGCCTAAATAATCTGCATATATTTTTAAATCCCTATAACACATATTTTCAAATATAAATCCAGTAAAATTTAAATCATTGATTAAATCTTCTTTTTTTAATCCTAAAGAGGCAATTGCTATAGAAGGATCTACTAATTCTATTTTAGGATTAGTTCTTAATTGTACAGATGATCTTAAATTTAAATTTGTAGCAGGTACATATTCTAATACAAACAATTTTTCTAATGTAGTTAAATAATCTTCTAATGTTGGCCTAGATATTTCTTCTTTAAAAATATTCGACATATCATTTATCATTGTTTTTTTGTTTGTCGATGTAGAAATATTTCTACTTATACTTTTTAATAAAGATTCCATTTTTATTTTATCTCTTTCTACACTATCTATAGTTCTAATTTCTTCACTAATTAAACTTTGAACATATTCTTTAGCTACTTTAAATTTATTATTCCCATCAATATTTAAAGATTCTGGCCATCCCCCTCTTATCATAACATCTATAATATCCTCTAATTCAAGATTTGATACACCGGATATTTCTTTGCCATCGATAATATCTTTTAAAGAAACAGCTCCATTAGAATCACCCGATTCATATAATGACATAGTTCTCATAAGTATTTTAGAAAATCGTCCTGTTCCCGTGTGCATAATTCCATTTTCAGCTGGCTTTGATGATCCCGTCAAAATATATTGTCCTTTTAATCCCGTACGATCAACATTAGTTCTAATTGAATCCCATATAACAGGGTACATTTGCCATTCATCGAATAATTTTGGTTTTTCGCCTTCTAAAAATAATGATGGCTTAGTTTCACTAATATTATCATATTGAATTTTTTTATCTGGATCTTGCAATTCTATTACACTCTTACTGAACTGTTTAGCAGTAGTTGATTTCCCACACCATTTTGGTCCTTCTATTACAACTGCTCCCATATATTCCAACTTATTTTTTAAAACATCGTCAACAATTCTAGGTAAGTATCTTTTCATAAAATTCATCTCCTATCCATATTATACTACATCTTTAAATTTTTTAAACACTTATTTTAAATTTTGTACCATTTTCATTTTACATTTTGTACTGTTTTTATTTTACATTTTATACTATCTTTTGTGATAATTATGTAATTTTATAATAATATTTATAAAAGTTGGAAAATCATAATAAAAAAATTCTAGTTCGATATAAATACTAGAAAGCAATTGCATAAATATTTTATTAAATATCAACAATAAAACGACTATCAAAGTCGTCAATAATCAAACTTGGTGGAGAATAGGGGATTCGAACCCCTGACCCTCTGCGTGCAAGGCAGATGCTCTAGCCAGCTGAGCTAATTCCCCAAGTGCATTAATAATATAGCATATATTACTAACACTTGTCAAGATTTTATTTTGTTTTTCTTAAATTTTTGTTTTTCTTAAATTTTACAATTTATTAAAATTATTTTGTTATAAATTATGCAATTTTTATTTATAATTAATCATTTATTATCAGTTAGTTCAATATAGTTTTGCGATGTAATTATTGATTTACCTAATTCATTTTCTATTTCAATCTTTGCTTTATTTAATACATTGCCAGCTTTATTTACATCTTCTTTTAATCTATTAATCCCTTGACTATTATTTTTTCTATGAAATTCAACTGCTGTTGCTTCGCCTAAATTCGTTAATGCTAACTCAATATTAGTCATTGAATCACGTAAATTTTGACTTTCATGTAATCCCTTGATATTCTTATATTCTTTGGCATCAATACCAAAACCAGATTTGTATATTTCATTTGTTAAAATAGCATAATCTTTCCCTACTTTTGCCCCTCTTTCTTTCCATTCATCAGTTAAATTATGCCTTGTTGTGATACTTCTTTCCCTTTGTTCGATCCAAGATTTAGAATATCCTTTCTTTTCATAAATTTGCTTCATTCTATCCATAGCAAGTTCTGGATTATTAATTTCTTCAATTCTCTCACTTCCAACTTTAGCAAGCCACCTTTTAAATGGTTCTGCCTTAGAAGAAGGAATTGATTGAATAATGCGTAATATTCCTTCTGTATCAGCCATTTGAATTTTTCTTTTTTTACCATCATTAGCAGTCATTACAAGTAGGGTACAAATTGTACCCCAGTTATTTTGAATTTCTAGATCTCTCGCTTTTAGTTTTTTTGTATATTGTTTTGGATCTTTAGAATCTGTAAGGGCATATACAACATCAAAAATACTAAAATACCATTTATTATTTTGCCACGTTTTCCTAATTTTTTTATCTTCGAAAAGTGCTAATTTATTTTTCATCTATTTCCTCCCTTATTTTTGTAATTGATAAAGTATAACCAAAAGGTTCTAATATTTTAATTAATGTATTTATTTGTGGATGCTTTTTTCTATTTTCAATAACTGCTATCATTTCTCTTACAACACCAGAAACATTAGCCATTTGTTGCTGACTAATTCCTAAGTCATTTCTTAATTTTATAAATTCACATATCAAATTATACTCTAATTCCATAATTCTTTTTTCATCTATAATTTTATTCAATGATATCACCTTATGTAATTATATAATAATTCAATTTGGTAGTCAATAAGTTACAAATATATTCAAATAAAAACCTTATAAATAAGGTCTAATTAATAAATGGCGTCCACGTTAGGAGTTGAACCTATAATCATTCCCTTCGGAGAGGAATATTCTATCCATTGAACTACGTGGACATACCATTATTATAACTCTTTTAAATATTCGTGTAAATTAAAAGCAACATCTTTTGGTAAAATACTTTCTAATTCTTCTAAACTTAATTCTTTTAATTTATTTAAACTTTTATATTTTTTTAATAATAAAGTTCTTCTTTTCTCTCCTATTCCTTCGATATTACTTAATATGCTTTCTAAACTTCCTTTACTTCTTAATTGCTTGTGATAATTAATTGTGTAATTATGAACTTCATCTTGCATTCTTTCTAAATAATGAAATAAATTAGATTTTTTATCGATGTCTATTTCGATTATTGGATTGAATGCTAGTAATTTATTAGTTGTATGTTTGTCATCTTTTTTAAGACCTACCACCATGATATTTAAATTTAATTGATTTAATATTTCACGAGCAATATTAATCTGTCCTATTCCCCCATCAACAATTATTAAATCTGGTCTATCTAAATTATCTTTTAATACTCGAAAATATCTACGATAAATAACTTCTCTCATTGTTCCATAATCATCATTTTTATCCATTGTTATTTTATATTTACGATATTCATTTTTTGCTTCTTTACCATCGATATAAACAACCATACCAGATACATTAAAATTACCAAACAAATTAGAATTATCAAATATTTCTATTCGATCTAATTTATCTAGTTTTAAAATATTTTTTAATTCTTCATTTGCTATACTTGTCTTTTCTTCATCTTTTTTAATTAGTTCAAATTTTTCATTTAATAATATTTTCGCATTATTACAAGCCATATCGACTATTTTTTTCTTATCACCTTTAATTGGATTAAATACTTTTATATTTAAATATTCACTTAATAAGTTAGTATCGATATTAGCAGTTACTAATATTTCTTTTGGTTTTATTATATCTTTATCATAAAACTTAGATATATAACTATTTAAAGTATCATCTACTTCATCAATTAAAGGAAATATTTTAGAATGTTTTCCAATTAATTTTGATCCTCTTATAAAAAATACTTCGATTGATAAATAGCCTTTATCGGTATAATATCCAAAGACATCACGATCAACATTATCCCCCATTTCAACTTGTTGTTTTGTTAAAACAAGTTCAATATAATCTAATAGTTCTTTTAATTCTTTAGCTTTTTCATAATGCATTAATTCACTTTCTTTTAACATTTCTTCTTTGATTTTATTAGATACAATACTATGATCACCTTTTAAAAATTTAACTATTTCATTTTTCATTTCGTTTATTTTATTTATATCAACATCATTAGTACAATAACCTAAACATTGATTAATGTGGTAATACAAACAAGGTTTCTTATTATAAGTTGTACATTTTCTTAAAGGATAAATTCTATTTAATAAATTAACAGTATTTCTTGCTGCTGTAACATTAGGATAAGGTCCATATAAATGATTAGTATTCTTTTTTCTATTAATACTTCTTACGATCGATAATCGAGGTACTTTATCATTTGTTAATTCAATATAAGGATAACTTTTATCATCACGTAATAATATATTGTATTTTGGATTATATTGTTTAATTAAGTTATTTTCTAAAATTAAAGCTTCCATTTCACTATTAACAACAACATAATCAAAATCTTTTATTTCACTTACTAATTTAGCAGTTTTCCCAAAATGAGTCCCTCTAAAATAAGAACTTAATCTATTTTTTAATTTTTTTGCTTTACCAACATAAATAATATTATTATCTTTATTTTTCATTAAATAGCACCCCGGTTTTTGAGGTACTAAAGATAATTTTTCTTTAATCATTCTATCACTTCCTAAAATCACATTTTTGACATAATTCTTCTACTAATTTATTATTATTAAAATTAGTTATCATATTTTTAGTTCGTTCTTTATTTAATATATCAACAAAATTTTCTTTTAATACATTGCCTAAATTAATTATTCCCGTATCTAAACAACAAGGAACAACAGTTCCATCTACTAGTATACCTAAATGAGTTTTTAAACCATAACAAGTTCCTTTATCAGAGATAAACTTATTATTTAAGCTAGGCCAAGTAAATTTCTTATCTCTATTTAAATATATATTATTTTTTAATTTAAAATTATTAGTTATCTTATCTTGATAATTATAATATTTCAAGACTTGATTTAATAAATTATCATTTGTCCAGAATCTGTAAACAATTTGTATTCCTTTACTACTTAAATAATCACCACATTTTAAAACATTTTCTAATCTTTCTTCGTTTAAACTATGTAATGATATATTAATTTGTCTAACTTTATCTAACAATTTGTATTTTTCATTTAACAAAGTTCCATTAGTTGTAATATTAACTTGTTTATTATATTTAAAACATAAATCTAAAATTTCTTTTAATTTAGAATGTAATAAAGGTTCTCCTTTAATGTGTAAATATAGATAATCAGTATAATTATCTATTTGTTTTAAAATATGCTCAAAATTAGTTAAATTCATTTCTCGTTTTTTACGATTATCTAAAGAACAAAAAGGACAATTTAAATTACAAATATTAGTTATTTCAATATATATTTTTTTAAACTTTTTCATACTTTCTATTTTAGCACATTCTAGACTTATTTTAAATAATAAGATATAATTAAATTGGTGATTAAATGATTTCAGTAATAGATAATATAAATACAATTATCATTAATAAATCAAAATTTATTGCTTTAACTTATCATCTTGATAATCTAAATGAAATAAATAATTTATTAGATAAAGTAAAAAAAGAATATAAAGATGCTACACATTATTGCTATGCATATATTTTAGATAATAGTGAAAAAGCAAGTGATGATGGTGAACCATCCGGTACTGCAGGTCTTCCTATTTTAAATGTTTTAAAAAAAGAAAATCTAAACCACGTCTTATGTATCGTAGTAAGATATTTTGGTGGTATTAAATTAGGAGCTAGTGGACTAATTAGAGCTTATAGTAATGCTACAAAAGAAGCAATTATCAAAAGAAAATTCAATGAAGGATATCTAATAAAAATAAATGTTAATTATAATGATATTAAACAACTTGAATATCAATTAAACAATAGCATTATAATCCAAAAAAATTTTGATGAAAAGCCTTATTATCTTGTTAAAGTTAAAAAAGAAAATTTAACTAAATTAAATTACAAATATGAAATTATTGAAAAAATATATATGGAGGAATTATGAAGTATTTAATATTTTTTTTATTTTTATTAATACCATTTAATATCAATGCTTTAGAAATTAATTCTAAAAATGCTATTTTATACAATATGAACGATGACCTAGTTATATATGAAAAAGATGCGGATACTAAAACATATATAGCTAGTTTAACTAAAATTATGACCACTATAGTAGCTATTGAAAATATTGATGATATAAATGAAGTGGTAACTGTTCCATCTGAAGCTTTAGATGGATTAATTGAAGCAAATGCATCAGTAGCTGGTTTTAAATTAGGTCAAAAAGTAACTTATAAAGATTTGCTATATGGGATACTTTTACCTTCAGGAGCAGATGCAACTAGAACAATTGCCTATTATATATCAGGCAATGAAGATAATTTTGTACAATTAATGAACAAAAAAGCTTCAGATTTGGGTTTAACTAATACCCATTTTGCTAATACATCAGGACTTGATACAGATAATCATTATTCCACGGTAAGAGAACTAAGTATTATTTTAAAATATGCTCTACAAAATCCATTATTTAAAGAAATATATACAACTAATAGCTATACAACTAGTGATAATTCATTAACTTTCAAAAGTGTTTATTCGAATTATTTAAATAATTATAATTTAGAAAATAAATATATTTATGGTTCAAAAACTGGCTATACCACTTTAGCAGGTTATTGTTTATCAACTATAGCAAATTACGATGGCATAGAATATTTATTAATAACTACTAATGCTGATGGAAAGAGCAATTATCCTTTACATATCATGGACGCTAATATGATATATGATTATTATATAAATAACTATCATTATTTAGATATTGTAAATAAAAATGATATATTATTAACTTTAGAAACTAAAAATAGCAAACAAGATAAATTAGAAATTAAAGCTAACGAAACAATTTCTAAATACTTAAATAAAAACATTTCTAAAAATAATTTAACATATGATTATGATGGATTAAAAGAGGTAGATTATTTTACTGATAAAGGTCAAATAGGAACATTAAATATTACATTAGATAATGAAATATTGGTAACAATTCCAATAATTTATGATGGTGGATTATCATTTTCGTTTATGCAATTTTTCATTAATAATCTAATTATTATAATTCCAATAGCCATTATTTTATTCAGTACAATTTTAGTAATGACAAAACATAAAAAATTCACTAATTAAAGTGAATTTTTAAATTTAACTAAATCCTTTTAAATCACTTAAATTCAAAATAAAAGGAGCTTATGCTCCTATTTGTTTTGCAACTTCGCTAGCGAAATCATCTTCTCTTTTTTCCATTCCTTCGCCAACTTCGAATCTAACCATATTATCAATAGTACCACCATTATTTTTAACATAATTCAAAACATTGATACTATCATCTTTTACAAAACTTTGTTCTTCTAAACAAGATTCTTGATAAAATTTTAATAGTCTACCTTCAACCATTTTTTCGGCTATCTCGGCAGGCTTTCCTTCATTCATTGCTTGTTCCTTTAGAATTTCTCTTTCTTTGTCGACTACTTCTTTAGCTAAATCTGCGCGTCTTATAACGCTAGGACGCATTGCAGCAGCATGCATAGCTATATCTTTAGCAACTTCTTCATTTGTGTTAGATAAAACTACTAAAACAGCAATTTTTCCTCCCATATGAAGATATGAACCAAAAACTTGATTATCTTTTTTAGTCAACTTTGCAAATCTTCTAAATGATAATTTTTCACCAATTTTAGCCGTTTTGTTAACAATAATTTCTTCAATAGTTTCACCATTAACATTTAGTTGTAGCACATCTTCATTTGTTTTAACATCATTATTAACAATAGCTTTTAAAATTGTATTAACCAATTCTTTAAATTCTTCATTTTTTGCAACAAAATCAGTTTCAGAGTTTACTTCAATAATAACTGCATTATTGCCATCTATTAATGTTGCAGCTAAACCTTCAGCAGCAATTCTATCAGCTTTTTTAGCTGCTTTACTAATTCCTTTTTCTCTTAACCAGTTGATAGCTTCATCTATAGAACCATTTGTGGCTTCTAAGGCTTTTTTACAATCAAGCATACCAGCACCAGTTACTTCTCTTAATTCTTTTACTAAACTAGCACTTATCATTACAATCTCTCCTTATTTTAAAGCTTCTAATAATTCAGCTTTTTTCATTGTTGAATAACCTTTGACTTCTTTATTTTTTGCTAATTCTCTTAATTCAGCTACAGTCATATTATCTAATTGTTGTTCTATTTTATTTTCTTTTGTTTCCACTTTTTCAACAACTTTGACTTCTTTTTTATTTTCTTTTTTATTAAATTGTTTTTTAAATGGTTTATTTTCTTTTTTAGGTCTTTCTTCTTTACGTTTAACAGTTTCTAAAGCTTTTTGCATTACTTCAACAGCGTTTTCCTCTTTGTTTTTACCATTTGTATAATCGATTATTTCGCCACCATTTGCTTCGACAATAGCATTTGCCATAACACTTGTAATTAATTTTACTGCTCTAATTGCATCATCATTAGCAGGGATAACATAATCAACCATATCAGGATCACAATTAGTATCAACGATTCCAAATACAGGAATATTTAATTTTTTTGCTTCTTTAATAGCAATTTCTTCTTTAGAAGGATCAACAATATAAATAGCTTGAGGTAATTTATTCATTTCTCTTATACCACATAATAAATTATCTAATTTAACATATTCTTTCTTTAAACCAATAACTTCTTTTTTTGGTAATAAATCAAATATACCATCTGCTTCCATCTTTTCGATTTCTTCTAATCTTCTAATTCTTCTACGAATAGTTTTGAAATTAGTTAAAGTACCACCTAACCATCTTTCTGTTACATAATAAGAATTAGATCTAATTGCTTCTTCTTTTATAGCTTCTTGAGCTTGCTTTCTAGTACCTACAAATAAAACTTTACCACCATTAGTAACAATTTCTTTTAAAGCTGTATAAGCCTCATCAATTTTTTTAGCTGTTTTTTGTAAATCGATAATATAAATATCATCACGAGAAGTATAAATGTATTCCTTCATTTTAGGATTCCATCTTTTTGTTTGATGTCCAAAGTGAACACCGGCTTCAAGTAAATAACCCATTGACACAACTGCCATTTCAATTCCTCCTTTTGTTATTACTTCGAGATATTTCAAAATTACACCACTTATTATTAAGCACTAGGCATAAAAATCCATATCTGTGTTTATTTACATTTTCTAATATAGCAATCCCCGAATGTAAACGGTTTAAAAAAGCCATTAATATTATATCATAAAGTTTATAAAAATGAACATTTTTTTTAATTATACCATTAAAAAAGAGTAAATTTTCTTCGCAAAGTTTTTTTGATATAATTACTACATAATAAAGTGGTATTTGTATAAATAGAAAAATAAAAAGAGATTTTAGTTAAAGAATTAACAGATATAAGAAATCAAAGTTATGTGACATATTCAATGAAAATAACTACTATGATAGATATTTCATCTGATTTATAATTAAAATTGTAGAAAAAACATTTCTAAAATTTGTAATCAAAATTTAGAAGAATTATCATATTGGGAAACTTATAAATGTTAAAATAAAAACTGTTGAATTAAGAAATATACAAAAGCATATTACAAACTATTGATAAATAAATCATTTATAGACCTATTGGTCAACAGTCTGAGTGATAAATTTAAAGAATTTTATGACTTTTTAACTTTGACATTTTTACGACTTTCTATTTTAACATTTGTGTTTTACATTTTATTTACACAATATACCCCACCTCTCTCAACCTTCGGACGAGTGAGGCGAAACACTCACTTCGTTCGTGTCTTTATATTCACTACCTATACCACTTTATATACCTATTCTGTATCCTATACTATTTCCAAGCCCGACCTTTGAAAAAAAAGAAGAAAGGTCGGGCATTACTCCGATGTCTTTCTTCTCTATTTTCTACCATTTTATCTTCTTTTATTACTTCAGTTATTCAAGAAAAAGGAAAGTAACTAAAGTTTGCTACCCGCGAACACACGCAACTGCACGGGCGGAATAGTTGGAATTACTACTACCTGTAAGGTTGCCGAAGTAGAACAAACCGGCAATCGAATCAGCGTTGCAAAAGCCGCCCCGAAGGAACCAGGAATGACTAGAGTACGGAAAGTACGGGTAATCACTATACCATCCACCACCAGTGTTTCCAAAAGTCTTTAATGTTTCTTTGGTAGCATCGCCTAATTTTCCTCGTCCATGCGTTTCATAAGATGTACCATAAGTATATTTGTCATAATACTTTGATTCGGGTGATGTACTAAAATCAGCTCTACTTGAATGAAATGCACCACTACTATTTACCATATTACCCATTACATATTCATTGGCTCCTCCACTCATATCATATACACCATAAATATTTCCGGTCGTACTAGCTAACATTCCACTTGTTGTATTATAGGCATTACAACTACTTGATGAACTACTTTCTGCCGCTGCTCCACATCCTGTTATATAACTATCATTATTATTTATTCCTACTTCTTCATTTATTCCATATTTACTATGGGATAGATAGGCTACTGCTCCCCATTCCATATTTTTCATCATATGACTATCGCCATTTAAACTATAGGTTGTATTTATATTTTGGATTGCTGTGAAAAATGAGGATACTGATTGATCTCTTAAACTACTTACATTTGGTTTTATTGTTATTTTACTAGTACTTCCACTTATTTCAAATTTTCCTACCCAAAATCCAGCTAATTCATCACTACCAAATGTAAATGCTGGATGGGTATACCAATTGCCATTACTTGCATTTGTACAAGTTTCACTTGATGTTGTACCATCTGTTCCGCTTATATTATCAGTACAACTTACTGTTCCAGTTGAAGATGTGCCACTTTCAA
>CALVVV010000001.1 GCA_944363995.1 uncultured Bacilli bacterium | reverse complement strand
GGATGAAATAGAAAAAATAGTAGTTGATAAATTATTATCATAACTACTATTTTACCTACAAAAATTTTTTACACCCTGCTGCTTGTATGAATTTGTTATCAGTTTTAAGGTTAATTATTTATTATGCATTTAATTTAATAAATAAAGATTTATCTAAACTAATTTTATTTGTCTTTAGTTTGCTTATTATTTTATTAGGAATGGCTACTTACAATAAGTTGTTGGATATTATTCCTATTATTGTTACTTTATTGTATGCTTATTCTTTATGGCAGAATGATTTAAAAATAACAAGAATTATTTATATATGTGCAGCTTTAATTTGGATTTATTATAATTTTAAAGTAAGCGCTTTTATCGGTATTATAGGAAACATTTTAGAAATTATATTTGGAATAATATCTATTAAAAAATATCATGGGAAAGGAAGTTTAAAATGATTAAAACTAAAAAACAAGGCTTATTAATTATTATTTCCGCACCATCTGGTGCTGGTAAAGGCACGATTATTAATGAACTATTATCAAAAGATAAAAATTTATGGTTGTCTATTTCTGCTACTAGTCGTTCGATGAGAACAAATGATGTTGAAGGTGAAACTTATTATTTTTATAGTAAAGAAGATTTTGAAAAAAAGATTGCTGAAGGATATTTTTTAGAATATGCAACTTATGCAGATAATTATTATGGTACACCTAAAGAATATATACAAAAAAATTTAGATGATGGCAAAGATGTTATTTTAGAAATTGAGATTCAAGGTGCAATGCAAGTAAAAAAATTAATTAAAGAAGCTTTATGTATTTTTATTATGCCACCTTCACTTAAAGAACTTAAAAAAAGACTTGTAAATAGAGGAACTGATTCCAAAGAAAAAATATTAGAAAGATTCAAAATAGCATATAGTGAAATGAACGAAGTAACAAAATATAATTATGTAGTAATAAATGATAATATAAATATTGCAGTTGATAAAATATTGGCAATTATAAAAGCTGAAAAGTGTCGAGTTGACCGTATAGAGGAAGTCTTTTTAAACAACGAAGAAGAATATATGCATGAAATGCTATTAGATGAAGAATTTGATAATACACCGTTAAAAATAGAAAATATATAAAAAAAACATAAAATAACTTGACAAACATATAATAAATGGTATAATTATTTACGAAATGAAAAAGGAAAGCGAGTATCCACACTCCACCTGATAACTTATTAGTTATGGGTAACAAGCCAATTTATTCTTGTGCGTTAGGTGGATGCTATATGTATCTACTTTTTTATTTGTTGGAGGTGTCAATTATCGCAAGTAAATCAAAAGATTCATTGATTAATGAACAAATTAAAGCTAAAGAAGTAATGGTCATTGGACCCAATGGTGAACAATTAGGAACAAAGGCAATTAAAGATGCCTTGACTTTAGCTAATTATGCTGGATTTGATTTAGTTTTAATTAATCCAAATGGTAATCCACCAGTTTGTAAAATAATGGATTATAATAAGTTTAAATATGAAAATAAAAAAAGAACTAAAGAAAATTTAAAAAAACAAAGAGAAGCTAATTTAGAGATGAAAGAATATCGATTATCAGTAACAATTGAT
The DNA here is from genome assembly GCA_944363995.1 of uncultured Bacilli bacterium. Taxonomy (GTDB): domain Bacteria; phylum Bacillota_I; class Bacilli_A; order RF39; family UBA660; genus Faecisoma. Next base: position 50,663 of record CALVVV010000001.1, on the reverse strand, counting down.
GTTCATGATTTTAACACTAGGGTAACAAATAGTGCCAAATATTTAGAAAAAGGTCATAAAGTGAAAGCAACTGTTCGTTTTAAAGGTCGTGAAATGGCTCATCCAGAGTTAGGAAAAGATGTTTTAATTCGTTTTGCTAGTTCTTTAGAAAATGTGGCGATTATTGAACAATACCCCAAATTAGAGGGACGTATAATGTCAATGATTTTAAGTCCAAAAAAAGAAAAATAGGAGGAATATAATATGCCAAAAATGAAAACACATAAAGGAACAAGTAAAGTATGTAAAGTAAGACCAGGTGGAAGTATTAAAATTGGTCATCCTGGTACTAGACATAATACTGGAAAGAAAAATGCTGCTAGTAATCGTTGTGGGAGAACTGCTTCAACGTTAAGTAATAGTGATTATAAAAGAATCAAGGATTTAATATAAGGAGGTAAATTATGGCAAGAGTTAAAGGCGGAACAATTAGTCGTGCTAGACATAAAAAAGTTTTAGATCAAGCTAAAGGATATTTTGGAAGTAAACATAGATTATATCGTACTGCAAATGAACAAGTAATGCATTCTGGTAAGTATGCTTATCGTGATAGAAGACAAAAGAAAAGAGATTTTCGTAAACTATGGATTACAAGAATTAATGCTGCCTGCCGTTTAAATAATATTAGTTATTCTAAATTTATAAATGGTTTAAATAAAGCAGAAATTAATATCAATCGTAAAATGTTAAGTGAAATTGCAATAGATAATCCAAAAGCATTTACTGATTTAGTTAATGTTGCTAATGATGCTTTAAATGGTAAAATTGTAAAAAATGCGAAACAAATAAAAGAAGAAAAAATTACTGATTTGAGTGGTAAAACAGTAGCCGAATTAAAAGAATTAGCAAAACAAAAAAACATTGAAGGATACTCAACCATGAAAAAAAATGAATTATTAGAAGCATTAAGAAGTTAATCTTCTTTTTTTCTTGCTTATATTTAGATATTATTATATAATTATATTGGTGAAATAAGATGTGGAAAGTTGTCAGATGGCCAATAATTTATTTTGTAGTACAATTTTTATTAACATTTTTCTTAGCTTATTATTATATAAATAGTGGAAATGATATTGCTTCATTTAATACTTATTTTAATACTAAACAAATATATGTTGCCATTATTTTAGGGATTATTTTTATTCCATTATTGAATAAAGAATTCAATAAATATAAAGAAAAAGGTGACAAAATATCTTTAAAATTTTTAATTATTATAGGTATAATTATTAGTTTACTGTATAATGTAATAGCTTTTTATTTAAATGATTTTATTTTTAAAACTAATTTATATTCGAAACAAAATAACATATTAGTAACATTAATTACCACAGGAATAATTGGACCTATCATTGAAGAATTAATGTTTAGAGGAATAATTTATAATGAATTAAAACTTAAATTTCCATCAATGAAAGCTATTTTATTATCAACTTTAATTTTTGCTATTATTCACTTAAATGTTTTACAAATACTTTATGCTTTTGCTGTTGGCTTTTTATTAATATTTGTTTATGAAAAATATAAAAATATTAAAGCATCTATTGTTCTTCATATGACATTAAATATGACAACGACTTTATATTTGCCATTGTTGATTACCAATAACTTTATATTAAACTACTCAGTACTTATATTATCTTTAATTGTTTTATTTGTTATTCTCAAATATACGAAATTTTTTAAGATGTGATACAATAAAAGAGGTGATTTAATGAAAAATTTATATATTGATTTTGATGGCGTGATAATGGATACAATTGGTGTTACTTATGATTTGTTAGACAGATTAGAAATTAATCGAAATGATAGTGAAAAGATGAAAGAATTTTATTCTAATTTAAATTGGAAACAATTGTTAACTTTAACACCAATTATTAATGATGGTTATAATTGTTTAAAAAAAATTTTTGCCTCTCAAAAATTTAATATAGCAATTTTAACTCATGTAAATTCTTTAGATGAAGCTGTAGCTAAAATAAATCATATTAGAAAATATTTTAAAGATATTACCATAATACCAGTACCACGTGAAATATCTAAAACAAAAATATGTCTAAGTAAAGATGCAATTTTAATTGATGATTATTCAGGAAATTTAAAAGAATGGGCAAATGAAGGAGGAATTGGTATTCAATTTTCAAGAGATTTGACTAAAGATAAAGGTTTTCCAGTTATTGATCGATTAGACAAAGTAATTGATATGTTTTAGAGGTGAAATCAATGAAGTTTAATAATTCCTTAGCAACTATAATTTTAGAAAAGTTAATAAATTTGGGCGTAAGAGATAGTTTTTTTGGTTTTGACGGTAATTTTACCGAAGATGAACTGGCTAGTATTACAGATTTGACAATTACTAATTGTGATGGGCTTTTGGGAATATCTAATTTAAAAAATTTAAAAACTTTAAAAATAATCGGTCCCAATTTATCTTCTTTTAATACAAGTCTTCCAACAAATCAAATATTGGACTTTAGCGAAATCAATAAATTATTAAATTTGGAAAAATTGGAAATAATATATGATGAAAATATTGAAATATTAGATATAGAAAATTTAGATAAATTGACTATATTAAGTTTATTTTGTAATTCTAATCTAGTAAAAGTGAAAGGGTTAGATAATAAAAAGAAATTAAAAAAAATTTTTTCAATCATGTGATTATTATATTAATCAACTTAATTGTGAAATTCAAAAATGGTTGCAACAATTTTATCAAACCAAATTTCAAAAAAAAGAGATTACAGTTTTAGATGTTGTTACTGATATTTTAAATGAATTGAATATTACATATCAATTAGAAAATGACGGTTTTGTTCTAAATCAAGGTCGTCAATTATAGGAGGTAATAAATATGTTTTTATTTAGCGTTGCATTGTTTTTTATGATGATATTTACAATAATTGATTTAAAAAAAGCATTTCATATGCTTCAACAAAATTGGTATAATGATGGCAATCGTTATCTAAAATGGATTAATAACAATAGCCGTTTTATCTTTCTTTGGTTTGACTACATTTATATATTTTTAGTATTAATTGGAATTTTTGTTAATTATAATATTTTAAGTGTTTTAATTATATTATATTATCTAATAATTATATTTATGATGTTAGATAAATATAAAAAAGAACAAATAAAAAAACCTTTGGTATATACTAGTAGAATAAAAAGAATGGGTGTGACAATTTTAATATTGTATTTAATACCTATTTTGACAATCTATTTATCGTTTGATTCAGATTTAATTTTTATTTATTATTTTGTTATAGGTAGTTTAATTTATTTTAATTATTATATTGTATATTTAGCTAACATTATAAATAAACCAATAGAAAAAATTGTTTATTTATATTATAAAAATAAAGCCAATAAAAAGTTAAAAAATTTAAATCATATGGAAGTAATTGCAGTTACCGGTAGTTATGGTAAAACAAGTACTAAAAACATTATTAGTGATATTTTAAATATTAAATATATCGCTTTTCCAACACCTCAAAATTTTAATACTAATTATGGCTTGATTAGGACTATCAATGAGTATATTGATAAATATAATGATTATTTTATAGCCGAATTAGGAGCTTTTAGAAAAGGTGATATAAAATCAAGAGCAAGTATTGTTAAACCTAAATATGGTGTTTTAACTAAAATAGGAACAGCTCATTTAGATACATTTGGTTCGATTGCTAATACTACCGAAACTAAATTTGAACTAATCGAATTTTTACCAAGTGATGGGGTAGCATTTTTAAATATTGATGATGAATTGCAAGTAAACTATAAAATAAAAAATAAAGTAAAAGTAATATGGTATGGGTTAAATCAAAAAGCCGATGTTTATGCAACTAATATTAGATATTCAAGTGAAGGTATGAAATTTAAAGTTAATTTTAAAAATGATAATAATATTTATGATTTTACTACAAAATTATTAGGAGAAGCCAATGTTTATAATATTTTAGCTGGAATTGCTGTTGGAAAAGAATTGGGCTTAAGTATTGAGGAATTACAAAAAGGTGTTTTACAAATAAGACCAGTTGAACATCGCTTACAAATTCGTAAACAAGGTTTAATAACTTACATAGATGATGCTTATAATTCTAATCCGGTTGGCTCTAAAATGGCGTTAGATGTTTTGAAATTAATGCCTGGTCATAAAATTATTATTACGCCTGGAATGATTGAAATGGGTACTTCACAATATGAGGTAAATTATAATTTTGGTAAATTTATAGCTGATAGTGTTGATTTAGCTATTTTAGTAGGCGTTGAACAAACAAAGCCAATTCAAGATGCGATTAAAGATACTAATTTTGATTTAAATAAATTAATTATTTTAAATGATGTTAAAGAAGCAATTGCTATTGCCAATAATTATTTTAAAAATGAAGAAACTTATATTTTGCTAGAAAATGATTTACCAGATATTTTTAATGAGAAATAATTTCTCATTTTTTATGTGCTGGAAAATACTTTTTAGCGCATTGACACAATATTAAAATAATACTAATAGAACAATGGGATATATAAATTGTAAAACAATAATTAATAAATAAAACTTTATAATGTATAAAAATCATAGTTTTAAACAAATATTACACTAAATTTGACAAATTTTATATTTTAAATTATAATAAGTGACAATTTAAAGGGGGATTTTAATTTGAAAAATGAATTACGTGATTTAATAGTTTTAATTTTTGAAGGTTATTTAAAAAGAAAAGAGGAAAAACGTTTATATCAAAGGGATAGTTTGATACCAGAACAAATTATAACATTGTATTATCAATCTAATGAAAAACCACATTTTAAGATTTTATATAATAATTTTAAAAGAAAATATTTATATAATGAAAGCAGAATTGATGAAGAAATTAGTGAAGAAGAAAGAAAAGGCTTAGAAAAAGTATACGATTATATAAAAGATTATGATTTTGAAAATCAAAAATTTGACATATTCGTTGAAGCTTTAAAGATTCATTCATTATTATATTCTGCATGTCCATATCCAGAATTTGGAGGACGTCTACGCGACAATACCGCAGTTTTAAAAAATGAAATAATTGAGGTTCCTTCAGCTATAGAAGCTAAAAAATATTTTCAATCATTTATTGGTATGAAATTACCTGATGTACATTTTTCTGATCCTAGTTCTATATTTACTTATATCAATGTTTGTATATACATTACAACTGAATTAATAAAAAATCAACCATTTGCTGATGGTAATAAAAGAACATTTCGAGCTTTGTTAAATTTAATGCTCAAAAAATATAATTTACCACCTGTTTATATAAAAACAAAAGAACGTGAAGAATATAAAGATGCATTAATTAAAGCAATGAAAAAACGTGATTACACATCATTAAATCAATTTTATTATTATAAAATTTGTGACTCTATTTATGATTTAGATATAGTTGAAGAATTAAAGAAAGAGGAAAAAACTTTAGTGAAAAAACCTTCATCTGATTAAAAAATCTACTTGTTTAGTAGATTTTTTAAATGTTTTTTAACTTCATCAATATCACAAAATTCAACAATTTTATCTTTAAATATTTGGTAATTTTCATTACCTTTGCCAATAATTAAAACGATATCATTATTATTGGCAATATTGATTGCTTTTTTGATAGCTTCACTGCGATCTAAAATTATTTCATAATTTGTGTAATTTTTAACTTTGCTTATTAAATCATTAGCAATATCCATCGGATCTTCATCTCTTGGGTCTTGACTAGTTATAATAGCATAATCACAATTAGTAATAACATTATATCCTTTACTAGCTCTTTTTGATTTATCACGTCTACCTGGTTCGGAAAAAACTACAATTAATTTATTATGATTGAAACTATTCATAAATTCTAATAATTTACTAATACCGTTAGGAGTATGTGCGTAATCGACAAACACTTGAAATTTTTGACCTAGGTCAATATTTTCAAGACGACCACTAATTTTAATAAATTTAATCTTATCAATTAGAAATTCTATATTGTAACCTAAACTTAATAAGGCTAATAAAGCAGCACATAAGTTATAAACGTTAAACATAGCAATTAAAGGGCTTATAATTTTATATTCTTTATTTTGATAAACAATGGTAAATAAAGTTTTATTTTTTAATAATTTAACATCTTTAAAATATAAATCATTATCATTGCTGTTACCATAAGTTTTAATATTTTTACAATGTTTACTGACTTCTAAATAGTGTTCATCATCTTTATTTAAAATACAAGGTCCGATGGTATTATCAAATAATTTGCATTTACAATTAACATAATTTTCAAGTGTCTTATGCGTGTTTAAATGTTCTTTTGTAATATTTGTTAAAATACTACAATTAAATTTAATTCCATTGACACGATCATAATATAAAGCTTCACTTGAAACTTCCATGCTAACTGTTTTAATGCCGTTTTTAATCATGTCAGCAAATAAAGGAATTGTTTTATCAAGACTAGGAGTAGTATTATTAGTTTTTTCGTTATATTTATTATATATAATTCCATTAGTTCCAATATATGCACAATTATTTAATAACTGATATATAATTGTTGCCACTGTTGTTTTACCATCAGTTCCTGTTACTCCAATCATTTGTAATTTATTAGTAGGATAATTATAAAATTTATTAATTATATCAACAAATACTTGATTGGGATTATTTACTTTAATAATTGGTACAGTTTTTGATCCAATATCATGTTTAACAATAACTGCTGCAGCACCTTTACTGATGGCATCATCAATGAATAAATGTCGATCCATTGTTTTACTATCAATACATATAAATAAATCACCCTTTTGAATATTAACAGAGCTTGTTTTAATACCTGTTATGAAAATATCATAGGGACAATTAATTAATTCATTTAGTTTCATTTTTTCACCTTCTTAATTATAATTATAACAATTAATATACCTAATAAAATAATAATATAGTTACAATCATCGTTTTTTATCGTTGGTTCATCAATTAAGTTTTTTTCATCATATTTATTAATTAAATAATTTATATTATCAACATTACCATCAAAATTAATTAAATAATTTTTAACTTCATTATTTATTGTTTCATATTGTTTATTATTTTTAAATAAATCATAATATTCTAATAAATTATTAATTTCTGATGGTATTTCATAAAGGCTAGGAGCAATACTAGGTGTTTGATAATAATTGTTCAAATTTTCATAAGCACTTGCAATCTGATATATTATTTTTTCATTATTTGCTTGTGTCATTATTTCTAATCCATAAGGTAAATTATTATAAAAACCCATAGGAATACTAATAGCTGGAAATCCAATTAAAGGAGCAGTACTAGAACTAGGTGTATAAATTTGTTTATACTTTGCTTCTTCAATAGTATATAATTCTGTTTTTAAAGTAGGATAAATAATAGCATCTATATCATTTTCAATAAATTTATTATTTGCTGTTTTGATATTATTATTCCTAATGTTTAAATAGGTTTGGTAAGCATCTGTTTTTTTATAATCGTTATTGCAATAAAAATTGTTATAATATTCAATATTTTGAGTATAACCACCATTGTTAATTAAATCATTTAAACTTTTAATTTTGCTAGATGTTCCTTTTATGTATTCATTAAAATTATAACACATAGTAGTAGCATCAAATTTATAGGTTAAATAAAAATTATCTAAATAAATTATTTCAGCTCCTAAGTTTTCCAAATCAGCAATTGCAGTGTTCATCATGTCATATATAAATTTATCAGTTTTTCCATAATCAATACTATTACTGTTAGTATTAGGATTCATAAAGCCTTTAATGACAGCAATTTTAATTCCTTTTAATGATTTATTTAAATAATTTACATAGTTTATTTCAGCATTATCAATAAGATCTAATATAATAGCGCTATCACTTACATATTTAGTAATAATACCAACAACATCCCTAGTTTCTTCAAATTTAATTACACCATCAGTATTTATTAAATCAAAAGTAGGCCTAATTCCGACAACTCCGTTTGCACTACTAGGAACTCTGATTGAACTTCCTGTATCAGTTCCTAAAGCAAATACAGCTAAATTACTAGCTACGGCAACCGCACTACCGCCAGAAGAACCATATGAGGAATAGTTAGTGTTATAAGCATTATAAGTGTATCCAAAGCTACTATAAGTGTAAGTTGCATTAAAAGCAAATTCATCCATGTTTGCTTTAGCAATAATAATAGCTCCATTATCAATTAATTTTTGAACAACACTACTATTTTTATATGGATAAGAATCTAACAAGCCTTTTGTACCATTGGTAGTAGGTAACCCTTCAACATCAATATTATCTTTGACTATAACTGGTAAACCATGAATTAAACTTCTTCGACCACTTTTTTGATATTCTAAATCAAGCTTTTTAGCTTCTTCTATCGCATTTTCATTAATTGTTATTAAAGCATTATATTGTTTATTATATTGTTCAATTCTTTCTAAATATAATTTAATTAATTTTTCATAGTTTAAATAACCTTTATCAACATATTCTTGAATTTGATAAATATTTAATTCATTAATATCAACAACAGCTTGTTCCATAGAATAAATTTTTATAGGTACTAATAATATAATTAAAAAAATAATTTTTTTCATTATCTCACCACTTATATTTTACCACATTTTTCCTAAAATTGAATATTATATAATGGGTGATTATATTGAAAATAAAAGATGATTCGCGAAAAATCGAAAAAGGCGATACGTTTATCGCATTAAGAAAGATTAATGATGGTCATGATTATGTATTAGATGCTATTAGTAAAGGGGCCACAAAAGTAATTGTGGAAGAAGGAAATTATGATGTTGAAACAATTAAAGTTAAAGATACTCATGCATATTTAGTTGAATATTTATATAATACTTATTATGATAAAATTAAACATTTAAAATTAATTGGTATGACTGGTACTAATGGTAAAACAACTACTTGCTTTTTAATATATCAAGCTTTAAATAAATTAAATATAAAATGTGCTTATATTGGAACAATTGGTTTCTATTTAGATAAAAAAATTAAAGATTTAAACAATACAACTCCTGATATTTTAGAAATATATGAATTATTGTTAGAATGCGCCAATAAAAATATTGAATATGTAGTTATGGAATGTAGTAGTCATGCTTTAGATATGAAAAGGTTAGATAAGTTAAAATTTACTTATGGAATATTTTCTAATATAACTATGGATCATTTAGATTATCACAAAACGATTGAAAATTATATTAAAGCAAAACAAATATTATTTGATAATGTAACTGATAAAACGTTTGTTAATATTGATGATAAATATAAAGATTATTTTTTAAAAAATAATAGTATAACTTATGGGTTATCAAAAAGTGATTATTATTTAACAGATTATCAAATAACATTAAATGGTAGTTGCTTTAAAGTAAACAACATAAGTTATAAATCGAAGTTAATTGGGAAACATAATTTATATAATATGTTAGTTGTAATAGCATTATTATCTGAATTAAAATTAGATACAAGTGTTATAAGTGAATTAGAGTGTCCAAAAGGACGAATGGACATTATTCGAAAAGATGATAATTTGTTAATTGTGGATTATGCGCATACTCCTGATGCTGTTTTAAAAATAATTAGTTCAGTCAAAGAGCTAAACCCTAATCACATTATAACAATTATTGGTTGCGGTGGTGATAGAGATAGTGCTAAAAGGTCGATTATGAGTAATATAGCTTGTCATAATAGTGATTTTGTAATTTTAACTAATGATAATCCACGTGGTGAAAATCCTAATAATATTATTAGTGATATGTTACATAATCTTGACAAATTTAATTACGAAATTATTTTAAATAGAGAAAATGCTATTATAAAGGGTATACAAATGCTTACGAAAAATGATATACTATTAGTGCTTGGAAAAGGCCATGAAAATTATCAATTAATTAATGGTATAAAATATCATTTTGACGATAAAGAAGTTATTTTGAAAAATATAAAATAGGAGATGAGGTTGTGTTAATATTAGCAAAAGCTGTTTTAGCATTCATGATAGGATTCATTTTATCAATCATATTTGGAGTTTTATTAATTCCATTATTAAAAAAAATGAATATTAAGCAAACTGTTAGTGTTTTTTTAAGTAAACATAAAGAAAAAGATGGAACACCTACTATGGGGGGATTAATTTTTATTATTCCCACAATAGTTTCTATTATTATTTTATTGATATGGAATAAATTAGAACTTACTTATAATTTAGGAATTGTAATTTTTGTTTTTTTAGCCTATGCATTACTTGGTTTTATTGATGATTATTTAATTATAAAAAGGCATAATAATGTGGGATTAAGTGAATTTCAAAAAATAATAGGTCAAATATTTATTGCTTTAATCTTCTTCCTTTTATTTCGTATGGGTGGTCGTGAACCAATTTTGGAAGTTTATACATTTGGTTTAGAAATAAATTTAGGTTGGTTTTATTGGTTACTTATATTAATTATGTTAGTGGCAACTACTAATGCTGTTAATTTAACTGATGGTTTAGATGGTTTAGCTGGTGGTTTGTCGGCTATTGCCTTTTTAGCTTTTGGTATGATTGCATGGGCTTCAATAGGCCTTGAAGGAAATGAAGATATTGGTGTTTTTTGTTTTATCCTTGTTGGTGCATTAATAGCTTTTTGCTTTTTTAATACATATCCTGCAAAAGTTTTTATGGGGGATACTGGTTCTTTAGCTTTAGGCGGTACTTTAGCAGCTGTTTCGATTGTTTCTAGTCACGAATTGACACTTATTGTTGTAGCGGGAGTTTTTGTTATTGAAACTTTGGTATGTATTATTCAAAGATTATCAGTAAGATTTACTGGAAAAAGATTATTTCTAATGACTCCTCTTCATCATCATTTTGAAAAACTTGGTTGGCAAGAGTTGGATATTGTAAAGATGTTTTGGTTTTTTGGTATTGTCTTAGCAGCATTAGCTATATTATGGGGAGTTTGGATATAAAATATAACATAAAAGTTATATTTTTTTCATATATTTTAATAAAAGGAGGCTAATCATGGACAAGATTGATGCAATAACTAATTTAAATCATAATATTACAATTAATGAACGAAAAAATATCATAATTAGTGGCGTAAAAAAAATAGAAAGTTTCGATGATGAGGAATTTTTATTAGAAACCACGATGGGTAATATAACAATAAAAGGTAATGAATTAGAAATAATAAAATTAGACACTTATCAAGGAACAGTTTCCATAAAAGGAATAATTATAAGTCTTACTTATATTGACAATTCCAAAAAAGAAGAAGGAGTATTTAGTAAATTGTTTAAATGATGAATTTAAATATTCAAATAATAACATCTATTTTTTCGATTGCTTTTGGTATTGTTTTTACATTTTTAATAACAATAATTTATAAAAACAAATTATTTAATATATTATTAACATTTTTATTTGTGATAATAAGTGCTTTGTTATACTTTATTATTTTATTAAAATTAAATAATGCTATTATTCATCCTTTTTATATATTTGCTTTTACTATTGGTTTTATTTTAGAAAATTGTTTAAAAAGATTAGTAAAAAAAATTGTATTATTACTAAAAAAATGATATAATCTTAAGTAGGAGAGTAATAATGATGAAAAAAAAGTCAAAAAGAAGATTTATATTATTAGGAATTCCTTCTATTATTGCAATAGCTTATTTTTTTGTTATTCTTTTTTCATATTCATATAATTATTTTTATTTAAAAAAAGAAGAAAATGATTTAAAAAATGAGTTAATATCTTTACAAGATGAAAAAGCCAATTTAAAAATAGAAATTGAAAAATTAAATGATCCTGAATATGTAGCAAGGTATGCTAAAGAAAATTTTTTGTATTCCGCAGATGGTGAATATATAATTAAAATAGATACTGAAGAAAAAAATCCGACTATGGTGCAATCGAATAATCAATTAATTTATATTATAAGCATATGTGGAGTTAGTATTTTGCTTTTAATGCTTATATTTATAAGATATAATAAAAAAAATAATTTAAAAAAACAGTTCTAATTTTTGGAACTGTTTTTATAATTTAAAATCATTTTTAATATCATCATTCATATTCTTTCCATCATAATAAGTTCTTTCTTTATATTTTAATAACATTGCTACTAGATTACTTGGTAATTTTCTTATCATTTTGTTATAATCAGTAATGATATCATTGTAATACTTTCGTAAAGCTATTATTTCATGTTCACTTTCATTTAAAGACAAATCAATTTTTAACAATGCTTCACTTTCTGCTAATAAAGGATAGTTATCTTTATAATAGTTAAATTCATTTATTGCTTCATATAATTGACGGTCTAAATCAAAATTAGAAATTTTGCGGCTTCTTAATTTAACTATTAATTCTAAAACTTCTTCTTCGGTATCAATATTACCTTTGATGATATTAATCGATTTATTCAATAAATCAAATCTTTTTCTTAATACTGTATCTATATTAGCTTCAACTTCATTTATTCTAATTATTAAACCTTGAAATTTATTATATGTATTGCTATACCATATTAAAATTAGGCATAAAGCAATTAAAACAACTATTATAAAAATTATCATTGACATTCACCATATCAATTATAGCAAAAATTTTTTTAAATATCAATTGTTTGGATAAAATTCTGGATCATAATTGATAGGCTCATCGAAAGATATATAATCAACATATATCATTAAAAGCATTTGCCATATACCATTAGCAGGATCACTTAAAATAATATGATCTCTTCCTGATTGTTCAATAATACCAGTAAACTCTAAATCACGCCATTCATTAGAATCAGGAAATGTTTGATGAATTCTAACTTTTTTTCCTTTATTTAATCGCAAAATATTTTCAATGTATGATTGTTCAGCAGATAAAGCCATTTGCTGATAATTAGTATTTCCTGGTGGTGTAGGTCGTAAAGTTGGATTATTAAAATTTTGTCCGTATGAATAATAATTCATAAAATTCTCCTTTCATCTAAAATATATTAAAAAAAATTATAAAATATGATACAATTGTAGTGGTGATTAAAATGAAAGTAAAAGTAGGAATATCTAATCGTCATGTTCATTTAAAACAAAGTGATTTGGATATTTTATTTGGTAAAGAATTAACAATTAAAAACAAAATAAATCAACCAGGACAATTTGCTTCTAATGAATTAGTAACAATTAAAACGGACAAATCAGAAATAAACAATGTAAGAGTTTTAGGACCAGTTAGAAATTATACGCAAATTGAAATATCTAAAACAGATGCCTATAAATTAGGCTTAAATCCGCCTGTTAGAACATCTGGTGATTTAGAAAATAGTGAAGTAGTTACGATCATTGGACCTAATGGTAGTATAAAAACTAATGGTTGTATTATTGCTGATAGACATTTACATATAACTAATCAAGATAAAGAAAAATATAATATGCCAGATAAAATATTAGTCAAAGTAGGTGGAATTAAACCAGGAGTTATTGAAGTTAATGTTAAAGCAAGTGAAGAAGCTTATTTTGAAATCCATTTAGATACAGATGATGCCAATGCATTTTTGTTAAAAAATGGTGATGAAGTAGAAATAATAAAATAAAAAATTGGTATCAATTTCTAAAATTTTCATACCAATTTTTTATATAATTTTTACCACTATCCAATAAATCATTACCAATATCTCCAATAAAATCAATAGCTTCCTTAGTATATTCAACAAATTCGTCTTTAGCTTCACTAATAGCATTATAATTTTCTTCTCCCAATTTATCTTTAGCAAAATTTTTAAAATTACTAGCTCCTTCTTTTATTAATTCACTTGCTTTATTAAAAGCTTTTTTGGTATTTGTGGCAATAGTATCCTTATAATTTGGAAATTTATTTTCGATTTTTATATCAATATTATGTGCAATTTCTAAGATTTTTTGTTTACCATTATCAGTTAATTGATCAAAAGTGATACCATCTATTTCACTATCATAAAATATAAAGTCAACAATAGTAATAAAAACACCTTTGGCTTTATCTTTAGTATTATTGACATCTTCACTATTTAAAAAGTTATTAACTTCATCTTGTAAATTATTAAAAAATTCAATAGCTTCTTTGTCAACTTCTGTAAATTTGTCATTATCAGTTTCAAATTCTAAGCTAGGTTTTATATTTGATTCAGATGGCTTAGAATTTTCTTCTATATTTGAAGATTCTCCTTGATTATTATTTTCTTCTTGACTTTGTTCAATGATAATTTGCGGATTTTCTTTTTTATTTGAATAATTAGTTTCTTCATAATTACTATTAGAATCATTTTTTAAATTTTCATCTGTGTTTGAACAGCCATTTAAATTAATCAAAACAAATCCTGATAAAATAACAGCTATAATTTTCTTTTTATTTATAATATTAAATTTCATAATTCACCTCGTTTAATATTATAGCACTTTTAATGAAGTATGCAAATTATTAATTGATAAATATAAATATTTATAGTATAATATTATTGTTAGGAGTGAAGGTATGGAATTTTTAAAGAAACATAAAAGTGTTGTTGTGGTTACTTTAATATGTTTAGTATTGTTTATATTAGCTTTTTTAGCGGTATATAGAATGTTTTATCCTAGTAATAGTAAGAGTGTATATGGTAATCGTTTAGATAATGCTCCTCTGATTGATAATGCTGTAATTGAAAAAATAAAAAAAGAAATAATTGCTACTGATTTAGTTGAAGAAATAAGTTATTCAACTAATGTAACTATAATGAAATTTTTTATTGATGTTAAAGCTGATACAAAATTAGAAAAAGCTAAGGACTTAACTTCAATAATTTTAAATAACTTAAGTACAAAAGTTATTGCTTTTTATGACATCGAAGTTTATTTTACTGAAAAAACAGAAAAAAACAGCAATTATCCTTTAATTGGTTACCATTCAAAAAATGCAACAGAATTTAGTTGGGTTGGCAATGTTTCGGGTGATTTGGATGAAGAATAAAAAAATAATAATTGGATTAATAATTATTTTTATATTAATCGGTAGTTTGTTTATATATCATTTTTTAACACAAGAAGATAAAGTTACATCTTTAAATTTATTTGAAAAGCAATGGATTGAAAATAATAAAAATAATGTTATTGATATGTCAATTATTGATGGTATACCTATATTAACTTATAATGGTGAAGGAATTATAGTTGATTTTTTAAATTCGTTAAATAAAGAAACTAATTTATCATTCAATAAAATATCTTATCAATTGGGTGAAGAAACAAAAACGGAATATGCTTTTAAATTAGTTGATAATTTAGAAGATAATCAAATTTTGATATATGAAGATAATTATGTTATTGTTACTAAAGAAAAAACATTTTTAAATATTACTGATTTAAAAGATTTAGTGATTGGGGTTTTAAATGAAAATTTAAATAATATTAATAATTATTTACATAATGCTTCTGTTAGTTATAAAACATATGCAAGCAATGAAGAATTAATTAATGAATTTAACAATGAAACGACAGAATTGGATGCAATTGTGTTATTGAAAACAACTAATTTAAAACAATTAATAGATAATAATTATAAAATTGCTTATAATATAAGTGATTATAAAAAATATTATGTTTTATCTTTAGGTTCTACTGAACGATTAAATGCAATTTTAACCAAATATTTTAATAAATGGTCTAATTCAAATTATAGTGAATTATATAATAAATACTTATCTAAAAATTATTTAAATTTTAAAGCAATTAATGATGAAGAAACTGTTAAATTTCGAAGTAAACGTTATATTTATGGATTTATTGAAAATGCTCCTTATGATACCTTACTAGAAAATAAATTAGCTGGTATTAATTACCAATTATTATCAGGATTTTCTAAATTAACAGGAGCAGAAATTTCTTATCGTGAGTATAATAATATTACTGATTTAATAAATGCCTTTAACAGTAATCAAATTGATTTATTTTATGGCATCAATAATGATGTTGATTATGCTTTAGATATTTATAAAACAGTTCCAGTTTATGAAAATAATTTGATGATTTTAAAACATTCTTCTAATAAAGATATTATTAATTCAATTAAATCATTAAAAACAGTTTCTTGTTTAGAGAATAGCAAAATAGCGCAATATTTTACTAATAATGATATTTCTATTAAAACTTATCCTAACTTAAAACAATTAATAGATAGTGTTAATAATGAAAGTGTTATTGCTTTAGATGTTTATAATTATAATTATTATGCTAATGATTTAAAAGATTATATTATTTCTTATCAATTTAACATTGAAAATGCTTCTTTCATATTTAGAGATATATCAGATAATAAAATCTTTAATGAATTTTTAGATTTTTATATTAGATTTAATGATAATCAAAATTTTATTACGGCTGGCTTAGAAGAATTATTATTAATTAATAAAACACCAATTATTTTAAAAAATATTGCGGTAATTTTAGGTAGTATTGTTGGTATTTTATTAATTGTTTTAGCCACCATTAAATTAAAGCCAAAAAAGAAAGTAATTAATTTATCAAAAGAAGATAAATTACGATATATTGATGTTTTAACATCATTAAAAAATAGAAACTATTTAAATATTTCAATAGAAAAATGGGATAATAGCGACATTTATCCACAAACTATTATTATCGTTGATTTAAATAATGTGGCATATATTAATGATAATTATGGTCATAATGAAGGTGACGAAGTAATCAGACAAGCTGCTAATATTTTAATTGTTAATCAAATGGAGAATAGCGAAATTATTAGAACTAATGGTAATGAATTTTTGATTTATTTAGTTGGTTATGAAGAAAAACAAGTTATAACTTATATGCGAAAATTAGGAAAAGAATTGAAAGAATTGAAACATGGTTTTGGAGCTGCTATTGGATATAGTATGATTAATGATGCAATAAAAACAATTGATGATGCTATTAATGAAGCAACTTTAGATATGCGAAATAATAAAGAGGAAATTAAAGATTGAAACAATTTTTAAAAGATTTATGGCAAGTTATTAGATTACCAGAAATGTTAATATTACCTGGTAATCTTGCTTTTTTTCTTATTCTTTCTTTAGCGCCCATTCTTACTTTATTTGGAATGATTACTTCAAGTTTATCACTGTCAACTACTAGTATAATTAATATTTTTTCATATGTTATGCCTAGTAGTGTGATGGATATTTTGTTGCCATTTTTTAATGATGGATTAAGTTTTTCTAATTTTGTTTTCGTTGTTATCGGTTTTTTCGTAGCAAGTAATGGACCTGATAGCTTAATTACTGCTTCTAATATTTTGTATAAAAATAAACCTAAAACCTATATTTATCGTCGTATTAAAGCGATTTTTATGACTTTTTGGTTGTTACTTTTATTAGTATTTACTTTAATTGTTATGGCTTTTGGTAGTTTTATTTTAAACAATATTTTAACCTTTGGAATGATTGGTAAATTTATTTCAAATAATTATATAATTATTACTTTTATTAAAATTTTAATGGCTTTTGTTATGATATTTATTTTAATTAAAATATTATATACAATGGCTCCTGATAAAAAAATTAAAAGTAAATATGTTAATTACGGGGCTTTATTTGCTACTGTTACAATTATGATTTTAACTAGTGGTTATTCATTTTATGTAAATAATATTGCTAATTATGATGTTATTTATGGTAGTTTAGCTTCTATCGCAATATTAATGTTATTAGTATATTTTATATCATATATTATTGTTTTAGGGATTGCTATTAATCATAATTATTATGAAAAGTTACATAAAAATGAATAATTTGTTTATAATAATTAATGAATATATATTCAAAACATAGACTACTTTTTAATATTGAAATAACTTATAAGTATTTTGTAGAATGTAGCTTTACGCTACATTTTTTGTTGTTTTTTCACTAATTATTTGATATAATTTTTATAGTAAAGAAGGTGTTGATTTTGAATAATAAAGGGTTTGCAGTTAGTGGTATAATTTATTCTATTTTAATTTTGTTTTTAGTATTAATATTTGGTGTTTTAAGTTTATTAGGCACCCGTAAATTAATTTTAGATAAAGTAAAAAATGATGTTATGAATGAATTAAATGATGATGTTATTGAATTGCCTTATCGTGATTTAAGTGGTGCTAATAGGCCAGAGTTAATAGATAATATGATACCAATTACATATGATGGAGAAAATTGGATATATGCAGATTTATATGAAAAATGGTATGATTATGAGTCACAAGAGTGGGCGAATGCGGTAGTACTAAATAGTGGCGTAAATAAAAATATAGGTGATACAATAAGTGAAAGTGAAATAGCACTATGGTATGTATGGATACCAAGATATAAATATCAGTTATTTAACGCCAATAATACTAGTGCTTCATCGCAAATAATTAATATTGAATTTGAAAGTGGTACAAAAACAACCGGAACTGTAAGTTGTGTTGATGCTATAGCAACTTCTGGTACTAGTAGTCAAACATGTACAAATGCAGTTAATGGTAATTGGTATACCCATCCTGCGTTTACATTTGGTGAAGATGAAATATCAGGTTTTTGGGTAGGAAAATTTGAAGTGAGTGGAAATACTACTACTATGACAATTAAGCCAGGCGTAAGTAGTCTGCGTAGTAAAACTATATATAATTTCTTTACAGCAATTCAAAATATAAAAAGTAAATATAACTTAAGTGGTGATAGTCATATGATAAAAAATATGGAATGGGGAGCTGTTGCTTATTTAAAACAAAGTAAATATGGTTTAGGTGAAACAGATATAACAATAAATAATAATAGTAGTTATTATACTGGTGGTGGGAGCAGTACTACTTCATATAAAAGTAATATTAAGCAATCAACTACAGGAAATATTTATGGTATATATGATATGAGTGGGGGTGCTTACGAATTTGTAATGAGTAATATGGTTACTAGTAGTGGTAGTTATTACCCAAGTAGTTCAGGCATGAGCAGTGCACCGGATAGCAAATATTATGATAAATATACCTACGGATCAAGTAGAACAACCCATGGCCGTGGAAAATTGGGAGATGCTACAAAAGAAACTCTCACTACTTTTGGTAATAGTAGTGGTGGTTGGTATAATGACTATGCTTATTTCCTATATTCTAGTTATTCTTGGTTTTATCGAGGTGGATATTATAGTAACAGTTCATATGCTGGTATATTTAATTTTTACCGTGTTAATGGTGGAAGCAGCAGTAGTATCAGTACTCGAGCAGTTATTACACCATAAATTATATATTTAGTATGAATTATAATAACCAAAATAAATGTCTATCGTTTTTAAATTAAAAAACTTACAAAATTAATGTAAGTTTTTTTCTAATATAATATTTCTTAATAATTCAGCAGTTTTTTCTGCGCCTAATGCATCGACATTAATACTATATCATAATGATTTAAATTATACCAATTACTATTAGTATAGAATTTATAATGTTTAGATCGTTCTTTATTGATTTTATCAATAATTTTTTAGCTTTTTTTAAATTTTTTTCCTAGTTTTAAACTAAAATTAGAAGCAGATCCATTACCGATTAAAGAAGCTATGGTATTACATATAATAACAAGTGAGAATATAACATTAGTAGTGCATTACCAAGTGTCCCAACTTCTTGCTCAATATGATCGGCAACATTGTAAACAGAATTAATAAGCATACTAATGATACATGGTATAGAAAAACTTATTAAGAGTTTACTAATTTTTTCATTTTCTAAATCTAAATTTTTCATATTTCATTCTTCCTAATTTTTACGACTTACCAAGTATAGCACAAAAAATTTTTTGTGTAATAGCAAATTTTGTAAATGTTAAATGAAAACGGTTTCTTATTCAATTTGTGTGATTTCTGATAATATAGTACAACATTTGTATAAAGTAGGTTGATATTATACAAAAATTTTTAGTACAGTTAAGTGAAAATTTAATTTATATAAAATATGAAACAATTAATGATGATATACATATATATTGTGAAACAAAAACTGTACATCAATATTATAATAAGATTATAAAAGATATACAGTTTGATAATTTTCAAATTATTCTTCATATTAAAATTATTCGAAGATAAATTATGTAAAATGACAGTTGAAAATAGTTTTATTAGTACTGAAAGATTTATTAATAAGGAATATGTAAAATATAAGATAGTACTCTTTTGTGAATTTTAAAAAAAGAGAAAATATAAATCATTCTTTAGAAAATTGTGGTATTGATGATTTTGCAATTAAAAAAGACACAATTATGGAATATTTTTAGTCGACCATGATTCTAGGGAATTTGTAGATATTATAGATTCAAGAAAAGTTGATAATGTTCAAGAATGGTTAAAAATTTTCAAAAACCTTTCAATAGTTTCAAGAGATAAGCATTAATTTATAGTTTTGTAATAAAAGAGGCAATAATACAAGTATATGAGAGATTTCATATTTGTAAAATTATAAAAGAAAAAGGATATACTAAAGAATATGGATTCTTAAAATACTATGTAAAAAAATAATAATTTAAATAATAATAAAAGTATTATTATTTATAGAAAACAAAATAAAAAAATTTTTAAGTAATTTAAAAGATGAAGAAAGAAATATGGTAATTGCCAATACTTTAGAAAATGATATGGATGCAATTAGCAATTGTATTAAATATGATTATACAAATGGATTAGTAGAAGGCAAAAACATAAAAATAAAGTGTATAGAAATAACTATGTATGGAAGATGCAGTTTTAACTTATTAAGAAAAAAAGTGTTAGCAGTAGAATTGCGACATTACGCAAATTGAATAAGAACCATTTCATTTATATTAATGTCTTTTAATTAATTTCGGTCCATTTTCCTCTAAAAAAGCTTTAGCTAATTGAATATCCTCACTATTGTAAGATTTACTTAATTTATCTTCCAAAGTACCATTTTTTAAATGTATATATAATTTTTCTATATCATACCCTAAACTATAATATAATTCTATGTAATGTTTTAATTTTTTTAACTGTTTAATATCATTTACTTTTACAACCCTAAAATTAGAATCTTCTTTTGTTTTTGATTTTTCTTTTTTTAAACTTTCTAATTTTTGTTTTTCTTCAACTAATTGTTTTGTTAAAAATTTTAATTCACAAACTTTAGCAGTGTTATGTTTAATAAAATCATTATAAATTTGATGATTTGTAATATCACAAATTAAAGCTAGTGGTCCAGCAGTTATTCCACAAATAATTGCTATAACTTTGGAAAAATTTATTTTTCCAAAAACTGTATCAACATATGTAGTATATAAATTTGTGCCACTTGCCAAACTTAAAATTAATGGTGCAACTAATATTGCTATAGCAACACCTATTGTTATAAGCGGGATAAATCTTTTTTTCGGTAAGATTTGTATATTACTTAATTCATTTATTCTATTTTCAATGGTTTCTACTATGTTTTCTTGAACTAATACTTCATCTAAGTTATCATAATATTCAACTTGTACTTGATTTCCATTTTCATCAAAAATGATGGCTTTATCATCTATATAAGTATAAGAAACATTTATTTTATCAACTCCTAATGACTATTATTTTATCATTAAATAAGCGATATTGCAATTAATTACGTGTTGTATTAATTGAAAAATATATTAAAATCAGTAAAGAAAATGTTTTAGAACTATAAATTTATGCTAAAATTATATTATATTTAAAAATGCTAACCAGTGGTTGGTAAATTTAATAATTACTATTAGTATAGAATTTATAATGTTTAGATCGTTCTTTATTGATTTTTTCAATAGTTTTTTTTGCTTCATTTTTCTTTATTCCATAATATTTAATAACTCTTTGTTCTTTTTTATCACTATATAAGAATATATTATAAATATTATCTTTATTTCTTAATATATAATCTGCACATCTACCAATAATAACACATGAATCATTAGCTATTTTTTTAATTACTTTACTTTCAGCCAAGAAAATATTGTCATCATTTTGATAATATGATTTTTTAGTTTGTTCATTTTCTTCAATATATTTTTCGGTAAATCCTGATTCTTTAGCAGTTAATCTAATTAATTCTTTGTCATAAAAAGGTATTCCTAAAGATTGAGCTAATAATTTGCCAACATATCTACCACCAGAACCATATTCACGAGCAATAGTTATAACAATTGATTTAGATAAAATTGATTTAGTTTTAATTTCTTCATCTTTAGTTATAGTTTGTTTAGTATTTTCTAATAAAGTTAATTTATGATATTCTGAATAAAAGACAAAGATAACAATTATAAAACAAATTCCATCGGCCAGTGGTCCTGCATATAATGCTCCATATAAACCAAATATATTTGATAATATAATAGCAAGTGGAATAAATAAAATTATTTGTCTTGTAAATGATACTAAAGTTGATTTTTTAATATTACCTAATGATTGAATTGTAATACTTGAACACATTTCAAAAATATTTATACATATTAACATTAAGAATATTCTAAAAAAATCAATTGAAAATTCTAAAACTAAATTATAATTTGGATCACTTTTAGTTATAAATAAATTAGTTATTTGTTCTGGAAAAATATAGAATATTAAATTAAATATTAAACCAGCAATAAAACTAATTAAGAATACTTTTCTAAGTACTTCTTTAACTCTTTTATAATTTCCCGCTCCATAGTTATATCCAATAATCGGTTGTGAACCAATAGCCATACCTAATATAGTTGATATATATAGACTATTTACTTTTTAACTATCGCACAAAAAAAATTTTCGTGTAATAGTAAATTTTAAAACAATAAAAAATTTTACAGTGACCGAAAAGTGACCGAATATATTGAAAAAAAATAAAAATTTGGATATACTATTACTAGGGTGATAATTAAATGTATGTAGAAGATGAATATACTGAATTAAAAAGTATTTTGACTAAAGATGTAAAAAAAAGAAATAGTTGCCTTTGCTAATTCTGGTGGTGGGAAAATATTTATTGGAATAGATGATAATGGAAATGTGATAGGATTAGAAAATATAAAAAATGACATAGAAACATTAAGTAGTATGATAAAAGATGGTATTAGTTCTGATTTGACTTTGTATACGAATATAAAACAAGAAAAAATTAATGATAAAGATATAATTTTATTAGAAATATATAATGCTCCAAATAAACCATATTATTTAAGTGATAAAGGTCTTAAATAATATGGCGTTTATTTGAGAATAGGTAATACTAGTGTTCCAACAACTGATGAAATAATAAAAAAATGATTATTGATAGTCAAAATATTAATTTTGAAGAATTTGTTTCTAATAAGCAAGATTTGCACTTTGTTTATTTTGGTGAAGTTTTAAAAAATAATAATATCGAAATTAATAAAAATATATTAAAAAATTTTAATATGGTTAATTTGGATGATAAATATACCAATTTAGGATTACTATTATCGGACGAATGTCCATATTCAATTAAATGTGCAATTTTTGAAGGAAAAAATGATATTAAATTTAAAGATAGGAAAGAGTTTTTCGGTTGCTTAATAAAACAAGTTAATGAAGTAACTGATTATTTAAATATATATAATAGAATTTCAAGTGAAATAATAGGACTTAAAAGAGTTGATACAAGAGATTATCCTGAATATGCTTTAAGAGAATCAATATTAAATGCTGTAATTCGTCGTGATTATAATTTTACGGGGAGTATTTTAATTTCATTATATGATAATCATATTGAAATAACATCTTTAGGCGGACTTATTAAAGGTCTTAATATAGAAGATTTATATTCAGGTGTTTCACATACAAGAGCAAAGCAAGTCATTAGCAATATGATTAAGAAAGAAATTATTATACCAAAAGGAAAGGGAAAGAATACTTATTATATTTTAAAATAAGAATGGTAAATAAAATGAATTTATATGAATATGAAAATGAATTATATGATAAAGGTATTAAATATATTGGGGGTGTAGATGAAGTAGGACGTGGTCCTTTAATCGGACCAGTTGTTGCTAGTTGTGTTGTATTACCTAAAGATTTTATTTTAGAAGGATTAACTGATTCAAAAAAATTATCTGAGAAAAAAAGAAATTTATTTTATGATTATATAGTTAATCATTGTGTAGCATATGCCATAGGTATTGTATCACCAGAAGAAATAGATGAAATAAATATTTATGAAGCAAGTAGAAAAGCGATGATTATAGCTATAAATAAAGTAAGAGAACAAATTAATTTAGAGCATGTTTTAATTGATGCTATGCCGATAAATTTAGATATTCCAACTACTAGTATTATTAAGGGTGACGCTAAAAGTATTTCGATTGCTGCTGCTAGTGTCGTTGCTAAAGTAGCACGTGATAATATGATGTATGAATTAGATAAAAAATATCCGATGTATGGTTTTGCTTCCCATAAAGGGTATCCTACGAAAAAACATATTGAAGCAATCCATAAATATGGTTTAATTGACGGATATAGAAAAACATATGGTCCAGTAAAGGAGGTATTAGATGCTAATAATTAGTCACAAAGGAGATCCCGATGGTGTAACGCCAATTATTTTATCAAAATTAGTATTTAAAGATTTTAAATATATATTATCGGATATTGATGAAGTAGATAAATATGTAATGGATAATATCGATGAAGAAATTATTGTAGTTGATTTAAATATCAATGAAGAAACAGCTAATTATATTTTAAATAACAATAAAAATGTTTTAGTTTTTGATCATCATATAAGTAATATAAATATGAATAAGTATCCTTTTATTAAAGTAGTTGATTTTGATAATATTAAACAATCAGGTACTTCTTTATATTATAAATATTTATTCGAAAATTATTATAATGACTTATTAGATAAAAATGTAACTAAAAAATTAGTTGAACACGTAAGAACAATGGATACTTATGATTTTAGTATTACCTCTAAGGAAGAAGCTAATAATATTGTTGTACTATTTAAAATATATGGTCGGGAATTATTTATTAATAAATTTTATGATGTAATAATTAATGATAAAGAATTATATAGTAGGGAAGATTTAAATTTAATTGAACTAGAAAATTTAAGAATAAAAAGATATATCGAAGAAAAAGAAATAATTGAAATAACATTAGATAATAAAAAAGTAGGAGTAGTATTTGCTGAACGAAACATAAGTGAATTAGGTAATTATTTAGTTAATAAATATGATTATTTAGATTATGTAATATTAATTAATGTTGATAAAAGTATTAGTTACCGTGGTAAAGATAAAGTTGATTTAAGCATTATAGCTAAAAAATATCATGGTGGCGGACATTTTAATGCATCAGGTAGTCCAATACCAATTGATTTGAAAGAAAAAATAATTAAAGAAATATTTAAAGATGTTGTTATTTAAAATTATTTCGGAAACAAGAAATAACTTGACAAAATAATGATATAAAATGATATTGGTGATTAATATGTTGAAGAGAGAAAATTATTTATCAAGAATAAGAGGATTTTATGATAGTGATTTAATAAAAATATTAGTAGGCATTAGAAGATGCGGCAAATCGGTAATTTTAAATCAAATAATTGATGAAATAAAAGAAAAAGGTGTTTCTGATGACCATATTATTTGGATTAATTTTGAATATATAGAGTATGAAGATTTAAAAAATTATAAAGAATTGAATAAATATATTAAAGAAAAAATAAAAGATGAAAAAAAATATTATATATTTTTAGATGAAATTCAAAAAGTTGAAAAATTTGAAGAAGTTGTAAATTCAATTAGAGCTTCTATAAAAAACGTAAGTATATTTATAACTGGCTCAAATAGTAAATTATTATCTTTTGAATTATCGACAGTTTTATCGGGAAGATATGTTTTATTTAATATATATCCTTTATCTTATTTAGATGCTCTTTGTAAAGCTTTAATAATAAAAAAAATACACCGTTATGATATTCATGGAAAAAAAATTCTTAAAACTTTAAATAAATATTATATGACTGATTTAGGAATTGCCCAAATTAAAAACAATAATTTTGAAATAAATAAGGGATTTGCCATTGAAAATGTTATATATAATGAATTATTAATCAGAGGATATGATGTATTTATTGGTAAAACAAAAACTGGTGAAATAGATTTTATTGCAACAAAAGAAGATAAAAAAGAATATTATCAAGTATCTTATTTACTTAATGATGATAAAGTTATTGAAAGAGAGTTTGGAGCATTTAACAATATTATAGATGATTATCCAAAATATGTTTTATCACTTGATAAAAAAGATTATTCCCAAAATGGAATAATTCATAAAAATATTATAGATTGGTTATTAGAAGAATGATTATGGTTGAAATAAAAAAAGTAATTAATGAAGAAATGGCTAAAGAATGTGATATTTTATTAACTAAATTAGTACAATCAGAAAGAAAATATGATAAAAATATTAAAGAAAGTTTTGTTGTAACAAACAATTATGTCAATTTGTATAATAAAGATAATAATATCTTATATATAGCTTATGATAATGAAAAGCCAGTAGGTTTTATTTATGGATATATAAAATATGAACAAAGTAACTTTGTATTTGATAGTGTGACGCAAATAGATGCTTTATATGTATTAGAAAATTATCGTAAAAAAGGTATTGCGACATCTTTAATAAATAAATTTTATAATTGGTGTAAAGAAAGTAATGTTAAAATTGTTGAAATATCAGTATTTAAAGATAATATTGATGCTTACAATTTATATAAAAATATAGGTTATAAATTAGCAGAATATAAATTAAAAAAGGAGATATAAATGAAAGTACAAACAGTTAAGGTTGGATTTTTAGAAACAAATTGTTATATTGTAAGTATTAATAACGAATGTTTAATAATTGATCCCGGTGATGAAGTAGACAAAATTATAAATGAAATTGGTAATTTAAAACCAGTTGGAATTATTATTACGCATTATCATTTTGATCATATTGGAGCTTTAAAAGAATTAATTAATAAATATAAAGTAAAAATATATGATTATAAATTAGAAGAAAAAGAATATACTATCAATGATTTTAAATTTAAAATTATTTATACAAAAGGTCATGATGATACTTGTATTACTATTTATTTTGAAGAAGAAAAAATAATGTTTGTTGGTGATTTTATATTTAAAGATTCTATCGGTAGAATTGATTTTGAAAATAGTAATAAATCAGATATGATTGCATCAATTAACAAAATAAAAAAATATCCTAATGATATAATATTATATCCTGGTCATGGTGAAATAACTAATTTGGGTTATGAAAAAGAAAATAATATTTATTTTAAAAATGCACAATGATTGTGCAAAATAGGGTATAAAAAAGATAAAAATGCGCAGTATTTTGAAAATATTGTGCATTTTTGATTTACAAATGGTCATTTATATGATATTATTAACTCGGGTGATAAAGATGAATCCGATGAAAGTTAATGAACTACCAATTAATTATAATATAGATAAAGAACTTTTAAATTTATTGGCTGAAGCAAACTATAAATATGGTGAGTATAAATTTTATTTAAAAAATGTTGAATTTGATTCAAAATATTTTTTAGATTCCATAATATTAAGTGAGAGTTTAAAATCTACTCAAATAGAAGGTACACAAATTTCACAAGATGAAATGTATTATTTAAAGTATAT
This sequence comes from uncultured Bacilli bacterium, assembly GCA_944363995.1. Taxonomy (GTDB): domain Bacteria; phylum Bacillota_I; class Bacilli_A; order RF39; family UBA660; genus Faecisoma. Next base: position 22,880 of record CALVVV010000001.1, on the reverse strand, counting down.
GCCTAAAACAGATGATAATTTAGAAATTCAAAATTTAAAAAAAGTTATTGATTATGCAAAAGATTATTTAGTTGAAAACAATGATATAAATATTTATTTTGTTAATGAAATTCATAAAATTTTACTAAATAGTGTAAGAGGTAATGAAAAAGAACCGGGTAAAATAAGAACTATTCAAAATTGGATTGGTCCAGCTGGTTGTAGTATCAATGAAGCAATTTTTATACCACCAGTTCCAGAAGAAGTCCCAATTTTACTTAATAATTTATTTAAATATATGAATGATAAATTTATAGATCCTATTTTTATTAATCTTGCTATTTCCCATTATCAATTTGAAACAATTCATGCTTATCGCGATGGAAACGGTAGATTAGGGAGGGCTTTAATATCTATTCAACTAGCAAAATTAACGGAAGAAGAACCAATTCTTTTCTTGTCAGAGGTCCTAGAGTTGTATAAACCTAGTTACCACAAATTTTTAAATGAAAGCAGAAAAGGAAATATTGTTGGTTTTATAAAGTTTTTTTTACAATGTATAATCGAACAATGTAATAATTATATTTCTAAAATAAATATGATTAAAAAAATTTATAAAAAAGATATGGAAAAAATTAAATCTTTAAATAGTAATGCTGTTTATCGCATAATGCCTGCAATGATGCATCAAATTGTGTTTACAAAAAAAGAAATTGAAGATGAAACAGGAGTATCAAGAAATACAATATCAACTTTGATTGAACAATTAATTAGTTTAGGAATTATTGTAAATGATTCAACGCATGCTAAATTAGGATATAGATATAAAGAAATATATGATGTATTTGTTGGCAAAAATGCACAATGATTGTGCAAAATAGGGTATAAAAAAGATAAAAATGCGCAGTATTTTGAAAATATTGTGCATTTTTTGTTTGCTTTGCTTTTTTTGAACATTTAATATATAATAACTTTGGTGATTATTATGCCTTTTGAATACATTTCGGTTAAAGATATAAAAAAATATAATTTAGACTACGATAAAGTAAAAATTCATAATGAAAATTATATTAAAGAAGCCTTAATTAAATATAAAGATTATTTTGATAATATGTATAAAGGAATCGATGATAATATTGTTTTGGATTTAGAACAAAGAATAGCTATATTAACTGATGAAGATTATAATTTAATAATAGCTGGAGCTGGTGCTGGTAAAACGACAACTATGGCGGCTAAAGTTAAATTTTTAGTTGATATTAAAAAAGTAGATCCTAAAGATATAATATTAATATCTTATACTAATAAAGCAGTATCCGAATTAAAACAAAGAATCAATAAAGATTTTAAAATACCTGCATTAGTTTGTACATTCCATAAATTTGGAGTTGAAATATTAAAAAGTAATACCGATGAACATTTAAAAGTATTAACTAATTCTTATAATTTGGTTAAAGATTATTTTGATAAAGAATTATGTAATGATAATAAAAAATTAAAAGAGTTTTTAAAGTTTTTTGTTTTTTACTTTGATATACCTAATTATGCTTTAAAATTTAATAGTTTAAATGAATATTTTAATTATAAAAAAAGAAATGATTATATTACTTTAAAATCAAGATTAAATGAATATAATAAACAAGTAATCGATGAGAGAACTAATAAAAGATATACTATTTTAGGAGAATTTTTAAAATCCAATGAAGAAGTAATGATTGCTAATTTCTTGTACTTAAATAATATTGATTATGAATATGAAAAACCATATCCAAAATTAGATAAAAGTAAAACTTATTTACCTGATTTTACTATTTATCAAGGAGAAAGAGTATTTTATTTAGAACATTATAGTTTAAATAAAAATGGGTATAACAGTTTATATGGTTACTTTAATAGTTTAAAATATAAATATCAAATTAATAATAAAAGAAAAATTCATAAATTAAATAATACAACTTTAATTGAAACATATTCAAGTAGTGATTTACTAAAAGATTTAAAAGAACAATTATTAAAACATAATATAGTTTTGAATCCCAAAAAAGATATTGAAATATATTCTAAATTAGCGGATACATCTAAAGATATTTATTATACAAGATTTATAATATTTTGTTTAAATTTTATTCAAGGATTTAAAATTAAGGGTTATACAAAAGAAGATTTTGCTAAGTTAAAATATATATATAATGATGAACGAACTAATTTATTTTTAAATTTTGTTGAAGGGGTATATGATTATTATCAAGAACAACTAAAAATAAATAATTATATCGATTTTGAAGATATGATTAATGAAGCTTATTATAAATTAGGTAATACGAAATTAAATTATAAATATGTAATTATTGATGAGTATCAAGATATATCGATGCAAAGGTTTAACTTAACTAAAAAAATAAGTGAAGTAAGTGATGCGAAAATAATTGCGGTTGGTGATGATTTTCAAAGTATTTTTGCTTTTGCTGGTAGTGATATTTCATTATTTACCGAATTTAAAGAGTTAATGGGGTATGCAACACTTTTACAAATAACGCATACTTATCGTAATAGTCAGCAATTAATTGATGTGGCTGGTAAGTTTGTTATGACTAATAATAAACAAATAAAGAAAAAATTAGTATCGCCTAAAAAATTAACTAATCCAGTTATGGTTATTGCTTATGATGATTCTTCTAATAAATTAAAAAATAAAATTAATATGTTGAATAGTTGTTTAAAAGATATTCAAAAAAAATTTGGTGATAAGCAAAAAATATTATTAATCGGTAGATATAATTTTGAAAAGTATTATTTAATTAATAGCGAAGATTTTTCTGAAATAAGTAGTGATAAAATAAAATCAAAAAAATTTCCTAATTTTGAAATTGACTTCTTATCAGCACATTCTTCTAAAGGACTAGGCTATGACCAAGTAATTATTTTAAATGGTGATGATGGAACTTATGGATTTCCTTCACAAATTAAGGATGATCCAATTATGAAAATAATTAATGCGGAAGATAAATCGTTTATATTTGCTGAAGAGCGAAGATTATTTTATGTTGCCTTAACTAGAACTAAAAATAAAGTTTATATTTTAACACCAGTTAATAGGCCATCAGATTTTATTTTAGAAATAGTTAAATATAATCATGTATCCTTATATAATAAAACTGGTATAAAATTATCCAAAAAACCACATGTATGTCCAAAGTGTGGCTATCCTTTAATTAGAAAATATAATAGTTTTAAAATAAGTAATTTATATGTTTGTTCTAATGATAAAGAATTATGTAATTTTAAAACAAACAATTTAAAATATAAAAAAGAAATCAAGAAATGTCCTAAATGTGATGGAGAGTTGATTGTAAAACATAGTAATAAAAAGAATTATGATTTTATCGGTTGTACCAATTATCATAAAGGATGTAATTATACAGAAAATATTTAATACCATATTTTCCCATTTTTTTATCAAAATATCACCACAATTATGTAATATACTTTAATTGTTGGAGGTGATAATGAAGTAAAAAAATAAAAATTTTGGAAGAAAGAAGGTGGTATATGAATAAAATTATGTTATACTAAAAATAGGTGATGAAAGTGTATAAGATTTGTTTAGTCGAAGATGAAGAATCATTAAATAACTTGATGAAGTCTTATATTGAAAAAGAAGGCTATCAAGTAATTCAATTTTTTAAAGGAACTAATGCATTAGAATATATTGGTAAAGAAAAAATTGATTTATGGATTCTTGATATTATGTTAAATGATGCAATTAGTGGTTATGACCTTATTAAAAAAATAAGAGAATTTGATTCCAAAGTTCCTGTTATTTTTACATCAGCTCGTGACCAAGATTTAGATAAAATATTAGGCCTTGAATTAGGTAGTGATGATTATGTTACTAAGCCTTATTCGCCTAAAGAATTAGTTTTGAGAATAAATAATATATTAAAAAGAGTATATGCTAATACTAATAAAATAAAATATGATATTTATGAAATTGATATTGATAAAAGAATTGTAACCCATGATGATAAAGAAATAAATTTAACTACTTTAGAATTTGATTTGTTGTATATGTTTTTAAAAAATGTAGGTAAATCTTATAGCCGTGATGATATTTTGAATATTATTTGGGGCGAAAATTATTTTGGTAGTGATCGAGTAGTTGATGATTTAGTTCGTAGATTAAGACGAAAAATGCCTAAGTTGCATATTAATACAATTTATGGATTTGGTTATCGCTTAACATGATTAAAACAACTTTATATCGTCAATTAATATCGATTGCCATTATCATTTGTGGAATTATATTTATAAGTTTGGGCTTACTCCTCCCAAAACTTTTACTCCCTATCTATGAAAAAAATATTTATCAATATTTAAAACAACCACTGGAATTAGTGGAAAATGCTAATCAAACTGAATTAGATGATATTGCATACATTTATGTTATTAATAATGAAATTGTTGTATCTGATAATTTAAAAAAAATCATTGACATTGATGCTAAACAAATATTAGATAAAATAGATAATGGATATGGCAAATTTACTTATTTAGGTAAAACATATTATTATTATAATATTAAAACCCAATATATTGATAAAACTGCAATTACTAATAATAATTATTTAATGGAAATAAGGGGTGATGTAATAACAACTTTGTTTCCAATTATTATAGGAACTTTACTTATTGCTGTTGGTATTGTTATATTATGGGCTAATCAATTGGTGAAAAAAATATATCACTTAAAAGAAAAAGTCGACAATTTGGATAATGATGAATATGTTGATAAAAAACAATATACTTTTGATGACGAATTGACATCATTATCTAATTCTATCGATGATATGAAAGCTACTTTAAAAAAGCAAGAAGAATATAAAAATCAAATGTATCAAAACATTTCTCATGATTTTAAAACTCCTCTTACAGTCATTAAATCACATATTGAAGCTATCGAAGATGGGATTATGGATGCTCAGACAGGTAGCAATATTATTAAAGAACAACTAAATAAACTAGAAATAAAAGTACACTCCCTTTTATATTTAAATAAGTTAGTATATCTTAAAGATTTAGAAAAAAGTAATGAAAAAATAAATATTAAGCCAATTATCGAAAATAGCATTACGAAATTTAAAATCCAACGTACTGATGTTGATTTTGTGTTCATTAGTAGTGGAAGGATGATATTTAACGGTACACACGATATGTGGGAAGCAATAGTAGATAATTTATTAAATAATTTTACAAGATATGCTATCAAAGAAATAAAAATAACAGTAAAAAATAACAAAATTATATTTTATAATGATGGTCCACATATTGATACTGATATTCTAAATAATATATTTACTCCCTATAAAAAAGGAATTAAAGGTCAATTTGGCTTGGGATTATCAATCGTAAAAAAAACCCTTAATTTATTAGGTTATGAAATAAATGTAATTAATGAAAAAAAAGGTGTCAGCTTTATTATAAAGTGACATCTTTTTATATACTAGAAAGATTTTTTAAAAATTTATTTAATAAGTCTTTCTAGCAATGGAAAATTAAATAATTTGAATTAAATTAATTAAAGTAGGTATTCTCATTTTAAAAAAAAAATAGTATAATATTATTATACTTGGGAGGTAATAATATGTTAGGTAATATAATAGGAATTGTTGAAAACGAAATTTTACTAAAGTTAGCAATTGATATTGGTAAATTTGAAAATTTAATTAATATTCATGTTATTATGGAAGATGGTAATCGAAAATTAGTTGGGGAAATTATTGATATTAAAGATGGCATTGCTCATATAAATTTATTAGGGGAAATAATTAATGACAAATTTGTGTTTGGTGTTATTGTGAAACCTTCATTTAGTTCAACTGTTAAGTTAATTTCAAAAGAGAAAATTCCAATGATTATTGGCGTTGATAATTATCGGGAAAATACAGATATTTATTTTGGAACAAGTCCAGTTTATCCTGGTGTTAAAATAGGGGCTAATATTAATCAATTTTTTAGTAATCATTTTGCTATTTTAGGTTCAACAGGTTCTGGAAAATCATGCGGAGTAGCTAGGATTATTCAAAATATTTTTGATCGGCAACAGTATGTACCATATCGTGCTAGTTTATTTATATTTGATGCTTATGGTGAATATCATAATGCGTTTAAAAATATCGGTGGTACTAGGGGAGAAATAGCTTTTAAGTCGTTTACTACTAATTTGCACTTTAGTGAAACTGAAGTTTTAAAAATTCCTACTTGGCTATTAGGAGTTGATGATTTAGCGCTTTTACTTAATGCGGAAAAACCTAGTCAATTGCCAATTATTGAGAAAGCTTTAAAATTAGTTAATATTTTTGCTAGAAGTAGTGAAAATGTCGTTAAGCATAAAAATGATATAATTGCGCGTGCTCTTTTAGATATATTATCAAGTGGAAATCCCCCTGCACAAATTCGTGATCAAATTTTTTCAGTTTTATCTTATTACAACACATCTGAATTAAATTTAGAAACACCTATTTTTCAGCCTGGATATACGAGGCCTTTAAAACAATGTTTATTAATTGATGCTTCAGGAAAAATTAGAGAAATGGAACTATTAACTACATTTATTCAAAAATTTGTTCAAACAGATTTAAATTTAGATTTACCTGATGAAAATATTATTTACACCTTGGCTGATTTAGAAAAAGCTGTTGATTTTGCTTTAATTAGTGAAGGATCATTAAATAGTGAGAAAGTTTATGAAGATAGTAATATATTAAAAGTAAGATTACATTCTTTAGTAAATAGTGATGCTGGAAAATATTTTGAATATGAAAAATATGTAACAAGGGAACAATATGTAAAAGAATTGTTAACTGCACCTAATGGTCGTAAAGCACAAATAATTAATTTTAATATCAATTATATTGATGATCGTTTAGCTAAAAGTATAACTAAAATATATTCTAAGTTGTTATTTGATTATGCTAAAGAGATAAATAAGCGGGCAAGTATGCCATTTCATATTATCTTAGAAGAAGCACATCGTTATGTACAAAACGATAATGATGTTAATTTGTTGGGATATAATATTTTTGATCGTATTACAAAAGAAGGACGCAAATATGGGGTGTTGTTAGGATTGATTAGTCAAAGACCTAGTGAATTATCCGAAACATCATTATCGCAATGTAACAATTTTTTAATATTTAAAATGTTACATCCTGTTGATGTTGAATATATTAGAAAAATGATTCCTAATATTACTACAGAAGTGGTAAAAAGATTAAGAATTTTACAACCAGGGAATTGTATTGTTTTTGGAACAGCATTTAAAGTTCCTGTTATTGTTAAATTAGAAATGCCTAACCCAGCGCCTAGTAGCAGTAGTTGTGATATTAGTGGTGTTTGGTTTATTGAAAGAAAAACTCCAACCAATTTAGGTTAGGAGTTTTTTTATAAAAGATATTGATTTATTTTTTTAGTACTTTTGCCTACTATTTTCGCAATAGTTTTAATATCGAAAGACATATTAATCATATTATTAATAACTTTAATTAAAGTTTCTTCTTTACCAATATTAATTCCTTGTTGATAATAGTAAAGTAATTCATTAATTTCTTTTTCATTTAAATGTGCTTTTTTTTCGATAAAATTTTCCATAAATCCTCCTTCTTTATAAGTATATTTTAAAATAAAGATTATTGCAAATGACTAATTTTTAAAAATAGATAAAAAAAAATAAGCAATTTTTAAAATTCATTAAATTAATTTCTAATTTTGTATAAACTATTAGTTAAAATAAGACTTTAATTTTAAAAATCTATTAATTTTTCATTTTTTGTTTGTTTTTGACCTTGTATTATGTCATATTTTTTCATATATTTATCAATTCCGTTTAAAACATCTATTTTTTTTAAAACCCAATTAGGAGCTATTAAATCTTCAGCTTTAGGATCACCAGTAAGTCGATGAATAACTATTTCTTCTTTTAAATATTGTAATTGTTCACAAACAATATTAATATATTCTTCTTTAGTTAATAAATTAAAAGGATTTTTAATGTATATTTGTTCTAATTTAGTATTTTTTAAAATTTGTAACATGTGAATTTTGATTCCTTGAATATCTAAATTATTTAAAAATTTAACCGTTTCTAACATCATTTCGTTAGTTTCATAAGGAAGACCATTAATTATATGAACGACAACATCAATTTTTCTTTCTCTTAATTTTTCAACCATTTTTACAAAACAGTTTAAATCATGACCACGATTAATTAATTTTGCAGTTTTTTCATGAATAGTTTGTAGACCTAATTCGATAGTTAAATAAGTTTTTTTATTTAATTCTGTCAAATAATCTAAACATTCATCTGTAATTGCATCTGGCCTAGTAGCAATATTAAGACCAATTACATCATCCAAATTAAGAATTTTTTCATATTTTTCTTTTAAAACTTCTACTTTTGCATAAGTATTAGTTCTTGCTTGAAAATAACCGATATATTTTCCTTGCCATTTTTTATTCATCATTTTTTTAACTTCATTAAATTGGGTAATTAAATCATCATTTATGTCACCAGCAAATTCTCCACTACCAATTTTACTGCAATAAATACATCCACCTGTTTTTAAATGCGGACAAGAAAAACCTGCGTTTAAACTGATTTTTATTACTTTACTTTTAAATTTGTTTTTATAATAATAATCTAAGGTATGATATCTTTTATTACTATTTGAATATTTAAAAATCATTTTGATCACCTTAATAATTATATCATTTTGTAAAAATATTGTGAAATTTTATTAAAAAACTTTAATAATTTAATAAATTTTGTTATAATGTGATTGGAGGTTATGAGAAATGAAAAAATATGATTTATTAAAAGTGTTGGGAATTTCATTTTTAATTGTTGTGTTGATAAGTTGGGTTGTTCCAGCTGGTATTTATACTAATGGTACATTTACCTCACTTGATGCAACTGCGCCAGCCGGCTTATTTGATATTGTTAATATACCGCTTTTGACTTTTAACAATTTTGCTGAATTTGGTATTTTATTTTTAGCAATCGGTGGTTTTTATGGTGTATTAAATAAAACCGGTGTTTATAGCAAACTAGTTGAAAAAGTAACAACTAATTGGGAAAAGAAAAATAAAAAGTTTTTAATTATTACAACAGTTTTATTTTCTTTACTATCATCTGTTGTAGGATTAAATAATGTTTTATTTGTCTTAATTCCATTCTTTATTACAATTTTATTAAAATTAAAATTTAATAAAGTAATTGCTTTTGCAGCAACTGTTGGTTCTTTATTAGTTGGCCAAATTGGTTCTACTTTAGGAACAGGAATTTGGGGATATGTTAATGTAATATTTGGTAGTATTTCTAGTGATTTTTCAATGTTTACATTAATATTAGTTAGAATGGTTTTATGGTTAGTTGTAACTATTTTATATGCTTTATTAATTAGCGCAACAACTAAAAATAAAGAAGATTTAAAAGCTATTAAATCTGAAATAAAAAATAGTAAAAATTCTAAAAAAGAAACAGTTAAAGAAGAAACAACTGAAAAAGTTGTAATTCCTCTTTATGAAAAAACTGAAACTAAAAAAGATATTTTACCTTTAGCTATTATTTTATTTATTATGTTTGTAATGTTAATAATTGGTACTTATAGCTGGGTTTACACATTTAATGTTGAAGTATTTACTACAATTCATGAACAAATAAGTGAATTTGAAATTAATGGTTATCCTTTGTTAACTAATATATTAGGTAGTATTGGACAATTAGGAACATGGAATAATTATACTGTAGTATTTATTTTAGTTATTATTTCTTTGGTTATTACTTGGTTATATAGTATTAAGTTTAGTGAAGCATTTTCTGCTTTTGTTAAAGGTGTTAAAGAAATGTTAGTACCAGCTTTATATGCTATTTTAGCTTGTGTAATATTTACTTTTGTTTTATCAAAGTCAACTAACTTTGTCTTTACAATGGTAAATCAATTTGTTGCTGGTGAAGAATTCTCTTTAATTGGTACTGTTGCTTCTGCAATGGTAACATCATTTACTTATAATGATTTCCCAACTATGATTAACTCATTTGCAGTGTTCTTTAGTTCATTAGAAACTAATGAAATATCTGTAGTTGCTCTTATTTTTCAAACAATCTATGGTTTAGTTATGTTACTAGCTCCAACAAGTATATTTTTACTTGCCGGTCTTTCATATCTAAATATACCATATAAAGACTGGATGAAATTTATTTGGAAATTTGCTTTAGTTGTTTTTGGTATAATCATTGTAGTTGCTTTTATTGCCACAACTTTAGCATAAAAAAAACTAAAAATTTTATTTTTAGTTTTTTTATTGATTGACTTATTTTATATTTTAGTTTATACTTAATGTAAATAATACAATAATTTGGAGGAAAAATGGATGATGAAAAAAAATGTTAATTTAGGTTTTACTTTGGTGGAATTAATAGGTGTATTAATAATATTAGCAGTAATATCGTTAATAACCTTTCCTGTAATTCAAAATGCAATAAAAAATAGTCAAGAAAAATCTTTAGCAAATAGTATTAAATCAATAGAAGAAGCTGCATACCGTTATAGTATTGAAAATGATATTGGTTATCCTAATCAAAGCGCTAAGGGTCATTTGATGCTATCTGAAATTCAAAGTAAAGGCTTTTTAGATAAAAATATTGTTAATCCTATTACTGATGAAGAATTAAAAGGCTGTGTTTGGTATTATTATGATGAAAATTATAATCAATATATTTTTGAATATGATAGTGTTTGCCAAATTATTATAGAAGAAAAAGCGAAAGAATAAGTATATGCAAATGGTGCATGTAAAACAGATGGAACAACATACCAATATATGGGAGGATGTTATCTAAAAGGAAAACCAAATAATAATTATATATGGTATTCAGGTTTTTTATGGCGAATCATGGGAATCAATGCTGATGGAACGGTAAGATTAATAACTGATGAAAATGTAACAGCAATACCATATCACGAAAGTAGTTCAAATTGGGATGATAGTTATGCTAAAGATTGGTTAAATAATTATTTTTATCCAAGATTAAAAGGAAATAATTTAATCATTGAACAAACTTGGTGTAGTGAAACGACTACTGATAGTTCAAGTGCAAGAACAACTTGTGAAAATAATTTATCAACAGAAACTGCCAAAGTTGGTTTACTAACGCTAGATGAATATAATCTTGCTGGGGGTAGTAGTTCATATTTAGATATAGGACAACGGCAATGCTGTGTCCCGCTCGAATGGGCTTCGTGCAGTTATAGTTGTTAACTCTGATGTCACCATTACCGGAGGTAATGGTACTTGGTCAAGTCCATATGAAATATAAAAAGAAGATATGAAAAAATAAGTACAAACGAAGCAATACACACCTTGCCCGATGAAACAGGCAAGGCATGAATAGAAAACTAGGTGAGATATATGGCTTATATTGAAGTAAAAAAAATTACTAAAAATTATAAAATGGGTGAAGTAATAATTAAAGCAATAGAAAATATTTCATTTGAAATAAATAAAGGCGAATTAGTTGTTATTTTGGGTCCATCTGGTGCTGGAAAAACAACCGTTTTAAATATATTAGGTGGTATGGATACTACTGATAGTGGTAGTATTATAATTGATGGCAAAGATATATCCAAATACAATAAAAAACAATTAACTAATTATCGAAGATATGATATTGGATTTGTTTTTCAATTTTATAATTTAGTAGGAAATTTAACAGCTTTAGAAAATGTTTCTTTGGCTAGTCAAATTTGTAAAAATCCAAAAGATAGTGCAGAAACCTTAAAAAGTGTGGGATTAGGTGATAGGATTAATCATTTTCCTGCTCAATTATCAGGAGGTGAACAACAAAGAGTCAGCATTGCTAGAGCTTTAGCTAAAAATCCTAAATTATTACTATGTGACGAACCAACAGGAGCTTTAGATTCTAAAACTGGTAAATTAATTTTAGAACTACTACAAAAAACTTGTCATGAATCTGAAATGACAACAATAATCATTACACATAATGCTATTATAGCTGATATAGCTGATAAAATAATCAAAATAAAAAATGGTACAGTTAAAGATATTATTATTAATGAGCATCCTAAATTAGTTGAGGAGATTGAATGGTAATGATATTTAAAAATAGTTTAAGAAAAATAAAAAAATCATTAGGTAGATTTTTATCTTTAATTTGTATTGTTATGTTAGGTAGTGCTTTTTTCTCAGGGATTAGAGAAGCTGCTACCGATATGATAAAAACAATGGATGAATATTATGATGAAACATCTTTGATGGACTATAAAATAATAAGTACAATGGGATTAACTAAAGGTGATGTTGAAGCAATTAATGCAATTTCACCTGATTTAATAGTTGTTCCATCTTATTCTTTTGATATCATATTAAACGGTGATGTAACAAGAGTTCATGCTATTACAGAAATTAATAAAGTTAATTTAGTAAGTGGTAATATGCCTAATAATAATGAATGCTTGGTTGAAGAAAGTACTTATCAAATAGGGGATAAAATTGAAATTGCAAGTACTAATTTAAAGAATAAAGAGTATACAGTATCTGGTACAGTTACAAGCTCATTATATACTTATAAATCAAAAGGTATTTCTAATGTTGGAGATGGAAAATTAGATACATTTATTTATCTTCCAATTGATAATTTTGATATTGAATATTATACAGAAATATATATAATTGATAAAAATAGTATTGATAAAACATCATATTTAGATGATTATAAAGAAGTAATAAATAATTTAGATAACAAATTAAAAGAATTAAAGCCAATTAGAGAAACCATTCGTTATGAAGAAATCTTAAAAGAAGCCATGGATGTTATTAGTGAAGCAGAAGAGAAATTATTAAATGAAAAAGAGACTAATGGTAAAAAATTAGAAGAAGCAAAACAAGAGTTAGATGAAAATAAACAAAAAATAGAAGATGGCTATGACGAATTAGATAATGGTAAAAAAGAATTAGATAAAACTAATAAAGAGATGGAAAAAAATTTTAATGAAGCTAATAGTAAATTAGAAAGCGCTAAAAAAGAATATAATGATGCTTTAAAAAAATATAATTTAAAAGAAAGTGAATTAGAATCTAATTTAAATTTATTAACTGAACAAATTAATAAATTAAATAATTTATTAAATACATTAAATCCAAGTAGTGAAGAATATTTAACTTATAGGGCTCAATTAAAAATATTAGAAGAAAATAAAGCTAATTTAGAATTGTTGATAAGTACTAAAGAAGAATTGACTAATCAAGAAAAAGAATTAAATAAAAATATTGATTTATGGAATGATGAATTTGCTAAACAAATTAAAACAATAAATGAAAAATATGATGAATTAGATGAAGCATTAAAAGAAATAGAAGATGGTTATAAAGAGTATGAAGAAAATTATAATAAATATATTGAAGAAATAACTAAAGCAGAAAATGAAATAAACGATGCTAAAGAAGAATTAAATAATATTGAAAAACCAAAATGGTATTTATTATCAAGAGAAGATAATAGTGGTTATACTAATTTCTATGAAAGTGCAGTTAAAATAGATGCTATAGCCGCAGTATTCCCAATATTTTTTATGTTGGTTGTATTTTTAATGAGTTTAAATACGATGACAAGAATGATTGAAGAAGAACGAGGCGAAATTGGAACTTATGTATCTTTAGGAATAAATAAATTTAAAATTGTTTTAAGTTATTTGTTTTATGTTTTAATTGCAACTTCAATAGGTTTATCTTTCGGATTATCTATTGGCTATACTTATGTTCCACATATACTATATAGTGTTTATAAAGCTAATTTTGTCATTCCCGAGTTAAAAACATATGCCGAAGTTATACCTTGTGTTTCAATTATTTTAGTAACTATTTCATTAATGGTTGTTGTAACATTATTAACAGTTTTAAAAGATTTTAAATATGTTCCAGCTGCTTTACTAAGACCAGAGGCACCTAAAAATGGTAAAAAAGTTTTATTAGAAAAAATAAATTTTATTTGGAAAAGATTATCATTTACTTGGAAAGTTACAATAAGAAATTTATTTAGGTATAAAAAAAGGATTATTATGACTTTATTAGGTATATCAGGATGTACAGCTTTATTATTAACTGGTTTTGGAATAAGGGATAGTGTCAGTTCATTAGTTAGTTTACAATATGATAAAATTCATTTATATGATACAATGCTTATATTAAATGATGAACAAGCTACAATTAATGAAGATATAAATAAAGTTTTATATGATAATAATATTGATAATTTATTATATACTCATATGGAAACATTTACTTTTAATGCCGATAATAAAAATATCGATACTTATTTATTAGCTTTCGAAGATTTATCGTTAGTAGATAATTATATCAAAATAAATGATTTAAATGGCAATAAACTAGAACTATCTGATAATGGCGTCATTATAACTTCTAAAATGGCCGAATTATTAGATGCTGAAGTAGGTAAGTCAATTAGTATTCGAAATAGTGAAAATGAATTATTTATCTTAAAAGTTGAAGGTATTTGTGAAAATTATGTTAATAGTTATATTTATATGAGTAGTAATTATTATAATAAAATATTCAACGAAATAACTTATAATACAATTATTACCAATGTTTCAGAATCTCTAGCAGAAACCTTAATGGATACCGAATATTTTAGTAATATTCAATTTACAACGGATAGTTTAGATGTGTTTAATGATATTATAAGTGGTATGAATAATATAGTTTATTTAATTATCATTTCTTCTAGTTTATTAACGATTATTGTTTTATATAATTTAACGACGATAAATATAAATGAAAGAAAAAGAGAGATTGCTACTTTAAAAGTATTAGGCTTTAAAGATAGAGAAGTATCAACTTATGTTTATCGAGAAACATTAATATTAACTTCGATGGGCATAATAATTGGTTTAATTTTAGGAGTTATTTTAAATAATTTTGTACTAACCATAGCAGAAACCGATGAAATATTATTTGTTAAAAATATTAATAAATTAAGTTTTGTTTATACATTCTTAATTATGATATTCTTTACAGTTTTAGTTCAAGTAGTAACGCATTTCTCACTTAAAAAAATAGATATGATTGAATCATTAAAATCAGTTGAATAGAAGATTAAATATCTTCTTTTTTGTGATATAATTTAGATGGTGATATATTTTGAAAGTATTAACGATTAAAGAACCTTTTGCAACACTTATTATGAATGAAATAAAACATATTGAAACTAGAAGTTGGAAAACAAACTATCGTGGTGAAATATATATTCAAGCATCGATATCTAAAATAAAAAAAGATATATTTGAAAGAAAAGAATTAGTTAAATTATTTGAAAATTTAGATATGCATTATGGCTATATAATTTGTAAAGCTTATTTAAAAGATTGCGCTTATATGAATGATGAATTTATTAAAAATGTTAGTCATCAAGAACTTATTTGTGGAAGATATGAAGTTGGTAGATATGCTTGGATATTAGATGATATAAAAATAATTAATCCGATTAAAGTAAAAGGTAAATTAGGAATATGGAATTATGAAATATAAATATGTGTAAATAAAATAAATAATAATAAAATAAATATAAAAAATATGATATACTAATTATAGGTGATAATATGAAGGATGTTAATATATTGAAAAATAATGGTGTTAATGTAGAAAAAAGTTTAGAATTATTTGGTGATATGGATACTTATAACGGAACATTAGAAACATTTTTAAATGAAATAGATGAAAAAATAAGTAATATAAAAAAATATAAAGAAATTGCTGATATGGCTAATTATGCTATACTAGTTCATTCTTTAAAAAGTGATGCAAAATATTTTGGCTTTGACAAATTAGCTGAATTATCTTATAACCACGAATTAGAAAGTAAAGCTAATCATATTTACTATGTTTATAATCATTTTGATGAATTGATGAGTGAAACAAATAGAATACTTAATATTGTAAGAGAATATTTTGGTAAAGAAACAGTAAAAAAAGAAGTAGTAACTGCTGTTAAAGATAAAACAATATTAGTAGTAGATGATTCAGAAGTAATCAGTAGTTTTATAAAAAAAATATTTAACAATGAATTTAATGTTGTAGTAGCTAAAGATGGTATGGAAGCGGTAAAACAATTAAATAATGATAAATTAGTAGGTATGTTATTAGATTTAAATATGCCGAATGTAAATGGTTTTGTTGTATTAGAATATATGAAAAAAAATAATTTACTAGAAAAAATACCTGTTGCGATAATAACAGGTGTTGGTAACGATGATATTGTAAAAAAATCTTTTAATTATAAAATAGTTGATATATTAAGAAAACCATTTAATGAAAGAGATATTAGAAAAGTTGTTGAAAAGATAATAAATAGATAAATATTTTATATTTTAAAATAAGCAAAAATAATTTACTTTTTTGCTTATTTTTGATATTATTATTAAGGTGGTTATTATGTTATATAGTTCTATTGATAACAATAAAATAAAAGATTTAAAAAAATTACATAATAAAAAATATCGTGATAAAAAAGGATTATTTTTAGTTGAAGGTAAACATTTAGTTTTAGAAGCTTATAAAACAGGTTATTTAAAGGAATTATTATTAGAAGAAAATGAATTATTACCTTTAGATGTTATGACTTACTATATGACTAATAACGTTAAAAATTATTTAAGTGAATTGGAAACTCCAACCAATGTAATTGGTGTTTGCAATAAAAAAGAAGGTATTATTAAAGGTAATAAAATTGTTTATTTAGATTGTATTCAAGACCCAGGTAATTTAGGAACAATTATTAGAAGTTGTGTTGCTTTTAATATTGATACATTAGTTTTAAGCAGAGACTGTGTTGATTTATATAATTCAAAAGTAATTAGAGCTAGTCAAGGATTAGTATTTCATTTAAATATAGTTATAGCTGATATAAATGAATTTTGTCCAAATTTAAAGGATAATGGGTATAAAATATATGGAACAAAAGTAACTCATGGGAAAAGTTTAAAAACTATTGAAAAAGTTTCTAAATTTGTTATAATAATGGGCAATGAAGGAAATGGTATCAGTGAATTAAGTAGTGAATTATGCGATGAATTTATATATATTGATATGAATGATAAATGTGAAAGTTTAAATGTTGGAGTAGCGACAAGTATTATTCTGTATGAGTTAGATAAGTAGGGATTTTTATGGTTTATGTAGGAGAAATAGTAAATACACATGGTATTAAAGGTGAATTAAGAATTGTGTCTGATTTTAAATATAAAGATAAGGTCTTTTATAAAGGTAATAAATTATATTTAGGTAAAAGAAAACAAAAAGTTTATATAAATAGTTACCGCAAACATAAAAATTATGATATGGTTAAATTTAATGATATAAATGATATAAACGATGCAATTATATTTAAAGGTGATGAAGTATTTATTAAAAGAGAAGATTTAGATATCGATGGTTATGTCGATGAAGATATAATTGGCTTAAAAGTTTATGATGATGATAAATTAATCGGTAAAGTTAATAGTATAATTAAAAATAAACAAGAAATTCTAGTTGTTAAAAATAAAAATAAAAATTATTTAATTCCATTCGTTGATGAATTTATAAAAAATATTGATTTAGATAAAAAAATATTAATTATTAATACAATTGAAGGCTTATTAGATGAAAATTGATATTTTAACTTTATTTCCCAATATGTTTAATAATTTTTTAACTGAATCAATTATTAAAAGAGCTATTAATAATAAAAAAGTAACTGTCAATATTCATAATATAAGAGATTATTCAAAAGATATTCATAAAAGAGTTGATGATTATCCATTTGGTGGTGGAGAAGGTATGGTCTTAATGCCGCAACCAATCTTTGATGCTGTAAATGATTTAAAAAAAGAAGATTCATATGTGATTTTAATGACACCTCAAGGAATTAAATACAATCAAAAAAAAGCTTATGAACTAAGTTTAAAACAACATTTGATTATCATTTGTGGGCATTATGAAGGGTTTGATGAACGAATTAGAACATTAGCTGATTTAGAGCTTTCGATTGGTGATTATATCCTAACTGGTGGCGAATTAGCTTGTCAAGTTGTTACTGATAGTATTATTAGATTGATTGATGGTGTAATTAATAAAGAATCACATCTTAATGATTCATTTAATAATAATTTATTAGATTATCCTGTTTATACTAAACCAGTTGATTATAAAGGAATGAAAGTACCAGATATATTATTATCTGGTCACCATGAAAACATTAATAAATGGCGCTATGAACAAAGTTTAAAAAGAACGAAAGAACGTAGACCGGATTTGTTGGGGGAAGATTAAAATGAAACAATATTTTGTAACAAAAGAAAAATATAATGGCGAAATTGTTTATATAAATTGTGATAAATTAAGTGGTTATAAATTTACACCTAAAAATACTTATCCTTACGAAGGAATTAAAATTAATGAAATGGTTATTATTAAGCCATCATTGATTGAAAAAATAATTAAAAGAAAAATAAAAAATAAATTGGATTTTTATTTAAAGATAATAATTGAAAATTTAGATAGTGATGATGATGATGATACTAGAATTGCTTTGGGCGATTTAGAAAGATATAAAATAATAATTCATGATCGTTATTCAATTTATTTAGATGAAAAATATATGAATTTATTAAATAAGAAAATAAATGTTATTGAAAGAGAATTAAAAAATAATTTGAATTATGATAAAGATATTAAACAAAACGAACTAGAAAATAATCGAAAAAGTCGTTAATTTTATGAGTTAAATTAACGATTTTTTCTATTTACAAATATTAGAAAATAAGCTATAATTATTAATAGGTTATAAAGTAAGGTGGTTATAATGAAAAAAATAATTTTTACTGTACTACTTATATTTGTATCTTTAACAGTTACTGTTTATGCGATTAGTACAAGTGGTGACGTTCAAGGTGGATCTATAGATAATAATGGTGTCGGAGGAGGTGCAACAAAACATCCATCTCCTTATTTTGATGGTATTAGGGTTTCAATTGTCAAAAGTGATGGAACAGATGTTGCTAGCAGGACATATATCCAGGATGACCAATATAAAAATAATTCTAATGTGCAGTTAAGAGCTACTAATATTTGTAGTCGTCCAGCTTATGCAAATAAAAAATGTACACTTAATTTTAAAAAAGATAAACAAACGATTGGTAGTCTTGCTGAGCCTTTAAGTAATTTACAAAAATTATTAGGTAGTGCTAAAGCCAGTGATGGTAGTGTTTATAATTTTTCCCTTAATTTGGAAACTAAAGTTGTTAGTAATTCTTATACTGGTATGTTTGATGGATTCTATAAAGAGAATACTTCATTATCCCAAGAAGATTATGATAAATATATGGAAGCTTGGCTTAATACTTTATTAAAAGAATATAATGCTGGTAAATTAGAAGATTATTTAGTAGCAGGTGAAACTAATGCTCTTTATGATTTATTTATTGTTGTTGAGCCAGTCGAAGTTGTATTAATGAATGGTGAATTGTTTATGGGAACATCTTATGAACTTGCTTATGAAGCTCGTTATAATCAAAAAGGTGGTGGCTTTGTAACATCTAGTGGTGTCGCACCTTGCCGATATAGTTCAACTGGAGCTTTATGTGATTTGAATGCTGTTCTTAGACGTTCTTCCCCTTGTAAAACATATTTGGATGGAAATATTATTGATAGTATGAAACAGAAAGGATCAACAATTTTAATCAAAAATTTCCCTGATGGCTATTATTTTAAAAATATAAAAATTGACTATAAGAATAGTAAAAAAATATGTGATACTAGTGGTAAAGATGTTTATCTTAGCAATGATGTTTCAACAGGAAATTACGGTGTAGGAATGGGTGTATTATGGGTTAGTGATGTTTATTCAGGAAAAGAAAATGCCTGTGACACAGTAAAAGAAAAAATTGGATGGAATAATTTAGAAAAAAAATTTGAAACTGAATATGCCAAAAATGGTGTTCAAGGATTATATAAATTATATTCTAATGGTTATATAAATTATACTGATGGTAGTGATAAAGTCGATGTAAAATGGTTTGTAAATCAATGTACTTGTTATGGTATATATGAACATTATGCTAGTAGTGCTTTAAATAGTTACAAAACGCAAAATCAAGTAGCTATAATAGATTTGGTTGGTGTTTTTGGTGATTTTGATTGGTTTGTTGCTCCACAATTATATGTTACTAAAGGTTCATTAATCGGAAGTAAATTTGATTCTGGGACATTTACTTCGTATAATAATACTTGGCAAACTTATTCTAATGAACACAAATTAGAATGGACACCAATAACAGAAGATTATTATCTTAATTCATTAAATTGCGGAACAACGGAAAATTATTGGTGTGAAGAGTTTGAAAAATGGTATGGTGATATGAAAACTAAATATAGTTTAACTTCTTATCCAACTATTGCTACTATAAAAAAAGCTTCTATGTCTACTTTTAATTCTCGTTATCGTGAAAAATTACAGACAATGATAGATGCTTATAATCTTAGTTTTTATCCAGCTAGTGGTTTTAAATGGACTTTAGAAAATGATGATAGTGGCACAAATTATTCTTATATTAAAAATTGTATAAATGCAAACGTTGCAAGTTGCGATTCAATTAAAAATTTTTATGGTAGTTCTTTAACTAATTTATCTTGTGATCGGATAGAAAAATTTGATTTTTCTGTTTACAACAATCAAAAAGGTACTAATATAACAGGTCAATGGTATATATCAAATTGTGGTTGTGATAAAGCTACTTCTTATAACTGTACACCTAATTATGATTTGGGTACTTGTACAACTGGTGATGATATAATTTATAGTGATTCATCTAACGGTATTGTAGAAGATGAATATTGGGAAAACTGTGTTTTTAATGATAATGGTACTTATGATATTGTTGATCATAAATGGGCTGATCAATCAGAAAGCTTAACTTATTATGAAGATGAATTAACAAATAAGTATTGCGAAGTATATTGTATTGAAGATTTAAATGCTTCTTTAGCAGCTCCTAATGTTTATGTAGAAGCTGGTTCTCGATTTACTTGGGGATATAGTAGTGTTAAAGGAAGTAGAACTTGTAAAACAAAATCTGTTGAATGGAGCCGATTTAAAAAAGATTTAGAAAATGCTAATGATGATGCTGTTGATGCATATGTAGACTATCAATTAGAAATATTAATAAAAGAAAGTATTGAAAATTATACAGTAACAACATCTAGTAGCAGTTGTAGTTGTAAAAACAATATATATTATAATGATAAAACTACGGTTACTTGTTGTGATGAACTTGCGATAGATTCAGTAACTAATATGGTAAAATTGGATTCTAATGGCAAACCAATATGTAAAAAAAGAAACTATGAAAGATATGACTTATATACGGCTGAACCTGTAGAATTTTCTGTAACTTCTAAGTATGGTGATGAAAAACATGAAAAATGGAATGGTAAAAAATGGTGTAGTGGTGGTAGAACCAATACGACTAAACCTACTTATGATAGTAATAAAGCTAATGGTGTTTATTATAGAAGTGCTTTATCAAAAGTTCAAGGTATTATTAATACAATGAAAGAATGCTATACATGGAATGAAAGTGATGTATATGAGGTAGATCCTAAAGCTACTATCATTTATAGTGATGATATTAATTATTATTATAAAGATGAATTAAATAAATCAACCAGTTACTCATTTACTAATCAATCTGTTTGCACAACTGAAGATGTTGAACAAATAAAAGGTTGTAGCGGTAATAGTTGTTCTCCTACCGACGTAACAATGAAAAATTGTAGTGGTGATGATAGATATGTTATGATGACAAGAAATGCTACTACTCGATTTACATTGAAATCTAATGTTTTTAGATATATATTAAAATCAAATCATTTATCTATTCATCCTAATGATTTAGCTAATAACAGTGTAGAACATTTTACTACAAATTATATTGATGTTGGTTTTTCAAATTTCCCAGTTTCTTATTCAGCTAGTGAAGGAGTTTATGGCTCTAATGAAGATAAAGGACAATTTGATATTGAATATAGTAATTTAGGTCATGTTGAAACTGGTAAAACAATGGTTGATACTATCTTAAGTGGTAGCGATATACCACAAAGTAAAGATGAAGAATATGGTAAATGGATATGTCAATATACAGTTTATTCTGATTTATTACCAGAAGATGATGGTAATAAAGATGATGGTAATAAAGATGATGGAATTGGTGATATTAATTTAATTTATCGTCCAATTGATTTATATAATGCTTTTCCAGATATTGATGCTAGTGGTAGAAAAACAGGAGCAAACTGGTGTGATGAAGAAGGAAATTGTAGTGATGATAATTTAACTGTTGAAGCCTATATTCATAATAATCGTGGTGTAGAATATGATGAATTGTACGAACTTGAACCAATGTATACATTTGTTTTAAATCCTACTATAATTAAAGAAATAAGAGAATATAATGATGAAAATTCATATACTTCTTATACAGGTAAGATAGGAACAAATAAATATTTTGATTTTAAATGTGCAAAAGGAACAGGTAATGGTTGTATAAGTGAATATTTAACATATTTAATTGATATAACTGATGCGAAAAATAAACCTGGAACTTGTGTCGCTGATAAATTCCGTAATGTTAATGATACAACCAGTTTTTATGATTGTCGATATTAAAAAATAAGGTTAAAAATTGACCTTATTTTTTATATTTATGTGGAACTTTTAGTTATGTGGAACTTTTAAAAAGAAGCCTATTGAATAAAGGCCTCTATTATAAAAA